>JAPUDU010000192.1 GCA_027492935.1 Fimbriimonadaceae bacterium | reverse complement strand
TATTCAAACTGTCGTATGTCCAAGTCCCCGTATTCGCTGAAGCATAGGTGCGATTCCCTCCGCATCATATTCCTAGCTTTGGACTTGGAAATCACTAGGAGATCATTTTTTGAAGTATAGCTCATCTTCCACAGTTCGAGCAGAATGATTTCAGGATAAATATGAATACTAATAAAGATAAAGGCATGCAGATGAAAGTACTTGCAAGTATCAAAGCAAATTTATAACCCTTACTATTTTCAGCGACTAAAATTTTTCCATTCCCGCACATACTGCATTTCAAAAAAGGCAATGTTGTGATTATAATTCTATCTTGATCCAATATCTATTTTCCTCTTTTTAGAAGGCTTCAGAAAGTTCACTAAAGTGCAAAACAAAAAGAATCCGAAACCGATAAGAATTTGCATCCATGCCATAGCCCGCATAGAATTTTCGGCATTGCTTGGTACTGATTGAATCTCATCATACAGTAATTGTCCATACTGATCTTCAGGCCGTTCAGAATCAGCAAGCACTTTACCTGACATTTTTCCAAGCTCAGAGACGGATATAGGTATACCAATTTTCAGGCCATATATTCCGTGCACGGCGTAAGCTAACCCTATAAGGGCAAAGCCCCAAAACACCAGACGTGCCATAGGATGGTTAGTCAATATCATTTATGCACCATTGCAGTCTTACACTATGGCATGAACTGATATAGGCAAAATTCCGCAAAATTGGATCTTTTTAGTCTGAAAGACACACGCGAACATAAGTCCAAATGGATTTCCTATTGATACAGCAATTGCAGCAGAGCCCATTAACTTATCATATACCTCAAATTGACCTACTATTTCGTAGGCAAGGTTGATTGAATCAACAAGATCATCTGGCAAACCAAAGATGAAGTAGCAGTTGTATACGGTAACCACATAAATGCTAATGCCATTAGGCGGTTCCTCCACATCCCTCCAACATCCTTCCAAGAATTAACGCTTGCATCAGTTGCACCACTTGGGTTGTTTGCGCAGTTGGTGTACAAATTAGCTTCACTTCTGGCTAAATCAATGCTAATCAATCGCCCCGTCCCAGGTTCGTAGTACCGCGCCAGCATACACATCAGCCCCGACTCATCAGCCTTCACATGCCCCAGATTTGCAACATACCGCCCTTCGGCCTGCCTGTGGTTGTGCCCGAACCTACTTTCGTCTCCATCATCTCAATCCCCTAGCACCCACAAAATTCCGAGTCAGAACATCCTTCGCCATACCAGAAACATCCTCAAAAGTCTCCACCGGCATCAGCCCATTGTAGAAAACCGACTCGGTCACCCCGCCGCCTGTCTTCCGAACCTGCATTCCAGAGATAACTGGTGCATAGGATGACTACGCCGGATTTAGAGTCTTAATTTCTTCGGCGATGCGTTCAAATGTCTCCAACTGCTTAATAATATTTACCTCACAGCCTTTACTTTGATAATAATCTACAATGTGTGAAACACATTCCTCTACCCACTTCCTTTCCCCAACTAAAAATGGATAGAACCAGTGGAAAACCACGCTTGATCCTGTCAATTTTGTATAATGCCTTTGTCCATCCAAATCCTTTGCTCCACCAAGTAATTTAAAACCGAAATAGGCCGATCTGGGATTTGATTCGATTCCTGCATTACACGCGCTCTGAGAGGTTGGGAAAAACTTGTCTGCAATTATGCGACCATTATTATCTGCAATGCCTGGAAACTGTGGCCAACCGGACGTAGAAATGTACTTTGTATCAATGTCGAATAGACCTAACCAAAACTCCAAATCTCTCTCTAGCCAATTAACAAACTGCTCTTCCGGCGCAAATGTAATAAGTACTCTTGCAAAGTCTTCAAAAGCCAATTTAAAGTCTGACCCGTCTGCATTACTGATCCTGCTAAGTACTGGCAACTCCAACAAATTGGCGATGTGTTCCCACGTTTCAGGTTCAATTCTGCCCGTTAAGATGCTAATTGTCATCACTAAAGACCCCCCTGGAGACCTATAATGTGGTGATAAGCCAGTTCCAGATCCAGCTGGCCCACTGCCTGGCCCATACGTGTGAATGAACTTATTATATAAGTCTCTAGGGATTTGGTATCCATTTCCACGGTCGATCCCTGTAATCCATACCCGATTTCCTTTCTGGAATATTTCTGCGAAATCACCTCCTAGCGCTTCTCCGTATCTACTTTCATACTTCTCGGTGCTCTTCATTATCGACGTAACCATTCCACATTTTGCTTTTACATTAAAGTTAAAATTTTGAACTTGACACTCAACTTCATCCTTAACGCGATCCATTGTTTCAACTAAACCCTCAAGTTCACTTGGGTCTACCCTGTTTACAGAGTGGTTTGAACAGTACACATATCAATTACTGCCAGCGTGTGCCGGATCCTCTCTAATAAACCTCCCAGTATCTGGCTCGTAGTACGTATCCGCAGCCCGACTCGCCGTCTTGCACGTGACCAAATTCGCAACATACTTCCCATTCTGGCCGCCGCTGCCAGCCCAAACTGCATCAGGTATAGAAACTGCTTCGATGGTGTAACAAAAATTGACATAACTTTGACAACCATGAAGCTTAACTAAGAAGCACCTAGCTGATCATCTGCACTCCCGGAGTCTCCTTGCCGTTTGGCAAGTATGAAGCCAATCGAGTAGAGTTGCCAAAATGTTGAGATTGCAATCCCCGAAAGTATGAGCCATGAATTCTGAGACTTCTGAAAATGCACAAAACTCACTATGAGGCCCGATATAATTACAGTCAGAACAACCCATATTGCATACTCGCGAAGGTATTTAAGACCAAAATGCAACACAAGAAACGATATGATAAGTGAAATAATAAAGTAGAAAATTTCGCCACCACGAACAATGCTTGTAAAAGCGATTGCTATAAAAATCAATAACAATGCTACTAGAGCGCGCCTATTTTCAGTTGCTAGTTCTTTATTAATAATCATTCTCCTTCCACGCCTTGCGAAATAATCAAGCCGGGAATCGTTACTGAGTATGCAACACCTAGTTCAACAAGAATAGAGCCAAGTGCACCACCAAATTTGTTCCACTTTGCATTCGCACCCCACCCAGCAAGTATGGTCGCAATAATCCCAATATAAGACATTGCATGAACAAAGAACCTGTGTGCGTGACCTTGGTCATAAGAGGTCTGGACAGCAGCTTCAAACATCCAGAATGAAGCGAGTACTACAAGTCCAATAGCAGCCATCTTTTCATTGGAGATTGACGGAACCATAAACTTTGATTCAAGCATCAATACACTAACCAGAGCTATCTTACCTAGGCTCAACATTAAGACCATATAATCCGAATCTCCAGTAATCTCGCCATTTCCAGAAAAATCTTTTTTACTTACAGGATCCTTACTCCCATACAAATACCAATTTATCTTCTCTAGAGTCTTATCCTCGCTGAGAAATCGCCCCATGCCTGTAGTTGTAAGAGTGGCAACCATATTCTAATATGCATCATACAACGGATATGCCCTTGTTGGACTACCAGAACTGACTTTTGTTGTCATCGCCTCGAACACCAGCGCGCCAACAAAGGTCTTTGTTACTTTGTTAGAAGCAGGAACATCAGCATCAGTAAATCCTTCTTCGACTGGCATTTGCCCATCATAGTAAACACGGGTCACTTTACCCAGGCTTTCTAAGTTAGAATTTTCAGAGACTTTGGTACTCACACGCATCCCATCAGCTCGATATTTTATTACTTATCCTAACTGCACGTTACTAAAGAAAGTCATGCGGTTAACCGCATCCCAAGTGTAACGAGAAGTGGTACAGCCAACAACTTTAGTCAATCGGTTTCCAACAGCATTGAGAGTATTCGCCGGCAAGCCTGCTAAGTTGCTTCAAATGTTCCCCGCAAAATGAATCAACTCCTGCTATATAGATTCTGAGTGCTAGCCGTTCGTACGTGCTCAATGATTAAAATTTCAAGGCAAACTGAATGAAATCAACCCCGACCAGGCCACAAGACAAAGAAGCAATTACTAGAGACACTTCCAGAATTCCAAGCTAAAATAGAAATCGGGGCCAAGAACTGAATGAGGAAGTCTGTAACACTGAAAGATGTCGCCAGTTTAGCCGGAACATCTACCGCCGCAGTATCCGCAACAATCAGTGGCAACAGCTCCGGAAGCGTACGCATCAGTCAAGAAACCCAACAACGCATAAAAGAAGCCGCAAAAACGCTCGGCTATGCTCCCAACCCCGTTGCCCGCAGCCTCTCCACCGGTAAAAGCGGAGTGATCGGCCTCGTTTTTCCTTACGTCAACGCGTTCGTAGACCGCAACCCATTCTGTTCAATGATCATGAACGGTGTATTCACCGAAGCCATCATAGACCGCTTCAACGTCATGCTCTACACCATGGAACAAGCTATTGGTTCCAGCAGCCAAATCGACCCGCGTGTTGATGGCATCGTCCAAGTTCTCCCCGTCCCCAACGACACGCTCCTCAAAGCCTGTCTCGACTCCGGCTTCCCCTGCGTCGCCGTTGTCTTCCCCAACCTCGGCGGAAAAATCATGACTGTCAACGCCGACGATTACAAAGGCGGATACATCGCCACCAAACACCTCATCGACCTGGGTCACCGCCGCATCGCCATGCTGACTGGTACCGAAGAAATTTCAACCAGCTCTCCGCGCTTCCACGGTTACCGCGATGCCCTCGCCGACGCAGGAATCACTATCGATGAAGCGCTCATTGTCCAGTCTGGTTTCAATATGGAACCCGGCTACCAATCAATGCTCCAACTCCTCGCGCTACCCTCTCAAAGCCAACCGACCGCTGTTTTTGCCGTCAACGACCTCTGCGCCGTTGGTGCCATGCAAGCCATGAAAGCAAACGGCATTTCAATCCCTCACGATATGGCGATAGTCGGCTTCGACGATAGTTGGCTTACCACCACTGTCCAACCCGCGCTCACATCCGTTCGCATGCCGATTAAAGAAATGGGCGCACTCGCCGTAAAAATGCTGACCGCCAAAATCAACGCCACCCCGATCGAAAACCAAAATGTCGTTCTCGATGTCAGCCTAACTGTCCGCGCATCGTGCGGTGCAAGCCCCGATTTTGTCCTTCCCGAAATTCCCGACCCCGACTCCCTGCCTCTATAAATCTAATAGCGGTGACTGACTTGCGTCGGCTTGTACTCACCACCATCCCACAACGACTCCCCTTGAGTAGCAATCACCCGCTGGTACCAGTAAGCCGAATCCTTCAAAGTTCGCACCTGGCTCACAAATTCCACATGCACCAAGCCAAATCTCTGCCGGTACCCCTCTCCCCACTCAAAATTGTCCATAAAAGTCCAGTGTGAATACCCCTGCACATCAAAACCTTCATCCACCGCTCGATAAAGTGCTAGCAGATACCGGGTCAAAGCATCGATCCGCGGCGCATCATGAACCCGACCATCCAACGCCACCCAGTCCTGGCACGAAAGCCCATTCTCCGTGATAATCGCTGGCAATCCGTACCGCTCAGCGTACAAACGTACCGCCCAGTAAAGCCCCTCTGGTGTAGATTTCCAATACTGACCTTCTGGTGGATACCCAACACGAGTCGTCACTTCCTCGGGTCCATTCTCACCGGCTTTAATGTACGGCCCGTTGTAAAAATTTAAACCTAAAAAATCGAGCGGCTGATGCATTAGTTTCAACTCTTCAGTTGAATACTCCGGTGCCTCCCCCGCAAATAGTTTCTCAAAATTCGCTGGCAATCGTCCCTCCAAAACCGGCTCTAAGTAAATCGAAGTGTGCCAATTCTCATGCTTAGTCAAATCGAATGTAAAAGCGCGTGCGGCCTCAATGCACTCCGCCGTCTCCTCAATCGGAATCCCCGCAATCGCCACCGGAGCCATCCCCACTTTCACCGCAGATGCACCCGCCCGAATCGCCTGGCAACCAAGCCCATGCGCTAACTGAACATGTTTGTTCGCCAGCAACAAACCCCGATATCCCTGCGAAAATCCCGGTGCATGCCACCCCTCCAAATACCCTCCGCTCAAAAAGCAAACTTGCTCATTAAACGTCATCCAATGCTTCACCCGGTCACCTAATCGCTCCGACATCAAAGCCGCATAATCCGCAAACCACTTCGGCGAATCTGGGTTCAACCACCCACCCCGATCAGATAATGCTTGCGGCAAATCCCAATGATAAAGGGTTAACAACGGTTCGATCCCCGCCGCGCACAACTGATCGACTAAGCGATCGTAAAAGGCCAACCCTTGTTCGTTTACTTCGCCAAACCCTGCCGGAATAACCCTCGACCAAGCGGTCGAAAAACGATAAGCATTCACCCCAATCTGGGACATCAAAGTTACATCGCTCTCCATACGGTGATAATGGTCGCAAGCAACTTTCCCATCCGCTTTCTGAATAATCTTATCCGGTCTCTCCGTAAACGTATCCCAAACCGATAAGCCCTTTCCGTCTTCGTTGTACGCCCCCTCAATCTGGTAAGCCGCACTCGATACCCCCCACAAAAATCCGTCCGGAAAACGTGGTTTCATTTCTGCCCCTTCCACGCCTGATAAATCACCGATAGCATCTGCGCCGCATCAACCGTATCCTGATTACACAAAGCAACAATCACCGTCTCCGATTCAGGCAACAAACAAAGTACTGTCGAAGTCCCTTGTTGTCCGCCCGTATGCCAATAGTTCAACTTTTCAATCAAAGGAGCCGTCTCCCAGCCCACTCCATAAGTCAAAGGATCACCATTCAAAAGTGTTCGGGGTGTAAACATCTCCTTCGTCAACTCCGCTGATAGATACTTGCCACTTAAAACTTCCACGCCAAACTGAGCGAGATCCTTGGCGTTCGAAAGCAATCCGCCCCCCGGAATCTTATAACTCGAATCCGCCAAATCAGCATTCCGCAATTTCCCTCCTGCTCCCAACGAATAAAAACCCACCCGATCCGCAATCACTTTTCCCGAATCGTCCGGTTCGGTGCTCGTCATCCGCATCGGCCCCGTTACATACTCCCGTAACAACTCCGGAAAACTCTTCCCTGAAGCTACTTCCATCACCCGCCCTGCAACCGTGTAACTATAAGTCGAATAAACCGAAGCCAAACCAGGGGCCTCCGGTGTATCCCCAGCAAAAATCTTCAAGGCATCTTGCAAACTTGCATACCGTTTGGTACTCGCAAACTCATCTCCCTCATAAGCCCGTATCCCCGCCGTATGGTTAAGTAACTGGCGAGTAGTAAACATCGGCTCTGGCCCCGGATAATCGGTAAGGATCTCCTTAACCAGCCGATCCAAATCCAGCTTCCCTTCTTCCACTAACCGCATCGCAATAAACCCAGTAATCGGTTTCGCTATCGAAGCGGTTCTAAACACAGTTTCCGGAGTCGCCTCAACGTTCAACTCCACATTGCTCAGTCCAAACGCCTGGCAATATGTAATTTCGCCGTGCTCTGCGATCGCCACCGAAGCCGCCGGCACAACCTTTGCCGCCATAAAAGCCCGAACTGCGACGTCAACCGTTTGGTGAAGCATCATGGATTCAGCCCAGACTACCGCTACGGAAGACTAGCCTCATCATTCATCACAACATTTCGATGTGCTGATTGGTGCGAACGCGTCAAAACCTCAACCCCATAACTATCCAATGCCATAGTTCCTGCCACTGGAGTGCCATTCAAAGTTGCAAGCCGTGCGCCTTCCGGCAACACCACTGTTTGAGGAGTAGACGTGCAGTTCATAACAAAAACAAACTCGTTCTCGTCATCGCGCCGAGTCTGCACAGTTACACCATGAGGCGTCTCAATGTTTGTACTCGGTTTTATCCCGCACTGGCTCGCCAACAGTTTTAAGAACGCTTCCGTAAATTCTGGATCATTCCTTGAAGCGATGTAATATGCCTCGCCTTCACCGTACAAATTCCGCGTCAACGCCGGAGTCTGAGCATAAAACTCACTGGCATACTCTGCAATCACTTCGGCTCCCTCCGTCCGCAACATCGCACAAAGTTGTGTTGCCTTATATTCGCCGGTTAGTCCAAAGGTGTTTCCACGTTTTGCACGAATCTGCACCGGAATCGAAGTATGAATCGCATCAATCTCTTCATTCCAAACTCCAAAGACTTTCCTTAAGCCATTCCCAGGGAAACCATCCAAGAAGCAAAGATCAGACTCGTTTGCAATGCCCGACCAATAAGTCATCACAATCACCCCGCCCGAATCAACAAATCTCTCAATCTTCTCAGCTACACCTGGCTTCAACATGTAAAGCATCGGAGCAACGATCAAGCGATACTTTGAAAAATCACAATCGGAGTCAATAACATCCATCGGGATGCCCGCTTCCCAGAACGGTCGATAATGCTCGACAACCGTCTTGTGATAATCCTTGCCGGACTGCAAAGGGCCACAACAAGCATCAATCGCCCAAGCATTCTCCCAATCGTAAATCACCGCTGCTTGCGGCTCCGACCCCATCCCGACGATTGAGTTGAGACTTTCCAACGCCTTGCCCACTTCCTCAACTTCCTTGAACACGCGCGTATCGCTTGTTCCATCGTGCTGTACAACCGAACCGTGGAATTTCTCAAGGCTTCCCCGCGATGCGCGCCACTGGAAGTACATCACCGATTCCGAACCGTGCGCAATCGCCTGTAGCCCCTCTAACTTATGCATCCCCGGCCGCTTCAAGCTCATCACCGGATACCAGTTAGAAGAAGCCGGTGTACTCTCTATCAATAAAAACGGTTTCTGCTTAAACGAACGGTACATATCATGGACAAAGCTCATGTAAACCCAATCAGTCGTGTCCATCGGGCGATTCGCAAATCCCGGATAGCTATCCCACGAAACAAAGTCCACATGAGGCGCCATTTTCCAATAATCAATGCCCCCGTAGGTGCCCATCATATTGGTCGTAATCGGAATATCAGGCGTCAACTCCTTAAGCGGAGCACTCTCATTTTTAAAGAAGTCAATAATGTTGTCACTGACAAACCGTCTGTAATCAATCGTTAGTCCAACAATCGAAGTCTCAGAATCTTGACCAGGAATCGGTATCTGGCTCCAATCCGTGTACGTATGACTCCAAAATGTCGCCCAATAAGCGTGGTTCAAAGCATCCAAATCGTTGTTGTATCGCGCCTTCAACCAAACTTGAAACTGATCGCGGCACAAATCGCAGAAACACTCGCCGCCATATTCATTCGAGACATGCCAAAACGCCAGCGCCGGATGATTCCCATATCGCTCCGCAAGCCGAGCCGACATCGCCCGTACTTTCTCGCGATATATCGGTGAGCTCCAGCAATAGTTAACTCGGTTGCCATGTTTTTGCCGCACCCCATTCGCCGCAACCCGCAAAACTTCTGGATACTTCTGACTCATCCAAGCCGGCTGAGCCGCACTAGGGGTCGCAAGAGTCGCAAGCCGACCATTCCTATGGAGCTCATCCATAACATCATCAAGCCAATCGAACTCAAATCTGCCTTCTTCGGGCTCCAATGTCACCCAGGAAAAAACCCCGACCGTTGCAATGTTCCAGTGAGCTTCATCCATAAGCTCCTGATCCTTCTTCCAAATGGCGCGTGGCCACTGTTCCGGATTATAATCACCGCCGTGTAAAAGGCCAGACGCCTTCGGAATGATAAATTTCTTTTCCATAATTCGTTCACTTCACCAATGTGATTGAGCTGTCCCAGGTTGTTTGTTCACCCCCTGAGTGGGTTGTCACATCACCGCTAATCTTAAATGTAGAACCGGCTGTAAGCATTTTTATTCCAAGCTCGCGAGCCGGAATCTTAAGAATCGCTGTCGTTCTTAGCTCATCACGAATCCCAAATTTAATCAGTGGATTATTAATCGTTGCCTGCCGAGGCTTACGACGATCCCCGTCAGCAAATCCTCCAAACCGGAATTCGATCTCTTTCATCGCATCAACCTTCACTCGGAACTTTGATCGCTCGGAATCCGGCATACGTTTGTTCTCGTAAAGGTTCTCGTCAATAAAGTCTTGTGAATGAATCGCAACGTACAAATTGTCTTTGTCCCAAGAAACATAAAGATCTGCCAACGGCGTTGGATGGTTTGAAGGCACAAACGATATCTCTCGGGGCCAATTCATCAGAGTCGGTCCATCAATGCGTGTTCGACCGGTCGTAAGCGGATCAAATCCAATCTGA
>JAPUDU010000191.1 GCA_027492935.1 Fimbriimonadaceae bacterium | reverse complement strand
CCGCCCGCCAAAATATCGACCGGCAACAAATTAAATTCATATTCGTATGGCGGCTATAGCCACTCAAACTGATCTCCATAAAGCCGCCGAACTTGACCCAATATCGCCAGCGTTGTCAAAACTGATTCAAATGAAAGCTGATCAGTAACATGAATAAACCCTCCACCACAAATCACCCCTTTATTCTTCTGAAAAGTCGGCTCAAAATGAACTGGACGTAGCCAAACCCCCGATAACCCAAGTCCATTCACGGCATCACAAAGTTCCCATGCATCAATAAACGGCGCCCCAAAAAACTCAAATGGTCGCGTCGTACCACGACCCTCACTGAGTTTTGTGCCTTCCACCAAACACTGACCCGGATAAACCAAAGCTGTGTCCTGAGTCGGCATATTCGGACTCGGCATCCCCCAATGCAGTCCCGTGTCAGAAAACATCATCCGCCGCTCCCAACCATCCATCTGAACAACGTTAACTTCACAACCCGAAATCCAATTCGCCTGCAAATAAAGCCCAACTTCTCCAACCGTCATTCCATGACGCACAGGCAACGAATAGAGCCCAACAAAGCTCTTAAATGCCATGTCATGCCCCGGCCCTTCAACTATCGCCCCTCCAATCGGGTTGGGACGATCCAAAATTGTCACCGGAATCCCAAGCTCAGCACAGGCCTCCATACAATGAGCCAACGTCCATATAAAAGTGTAATAACGTGCCCCCACATCCTGAACATCAAAAATAAGTTCCTCAACGCCTTCCAACATTTGCGCCGTCGGCTTCCGCTTCTCCCCGTACAAAGAATAAAAAGGCAAACCACTGCGGGGATCAACATAACCTTCCCACTCAATCATGTTGTCTTGCGTGTGACCCCAAATGCCGTGTTGCGGCCCAAATGCTGCCGCGATCTTCAAAGACCCCAATTCATGCAAGGGCAACATGTAATACAAAATATGACGGCATTCACCAGAAATACTCGCCTGATGACAAACCACGCCCACCGACTTCCCTCGAAACCGGGAAAAACCGTCCCGGATACAAACATCAAGGCCCGTTAAAACGCCCATATCACACCGTTACCGAAAGCAATTCCTGACTACGCTCATCCAACGCGTTGATATCCGTAATCTCATACCGATTTCCATCTACATCAACCAGCATTAAATAAGTTGGCGTCAACCACTGCGCATTTTCCTGCAGACTTTGAGTCAAAAAGTCAGTCTCACCCCGATCCGTAACTACGCGCCAATAAGTCGATCCAAACTCCGTCTTCAGCGTCACAATTTTGTGAATAACGCCGTTCAAGTACCGGCGATGCAATTCAATCTTAGCCATCTCCCAAACATCTTTCGGCAATTCTTTTTCTGGATGGGTAACCATAAAAATCTCGCGTCCTTTGCCATCCATAAACGCCAAATACTTGTCCGGATAACTCAACGGGGAAGCCCAAGCCAGTTTCACTTCCGTATAACTCCGATCCTCCATCGTAAGCCGAAGTCGACCTTCTGGCTTATAAAAAATTTCGATATTCTTCATAGTTCTTTCACCATCAAAAGCCAACCGGGTTCTTCAACAAACCCCTGCTTCCGGTTGATCGCCAGCATCCCTTCATTGCTCGAATCGTTATGCGTCATGATCCGCTTCGCTCCCAACTGCTTGGCATCCAAAGCACCAAGATCCTTTAACCGGCTCGCCAAACCTCTCCTCCGATGCTCCAAAACAGTACCCGTAAAAGTAATTCCGGTCATTTCCCAACTGCCCGGCTCAACCTGAGTGACTTGGTGGTGTGCCACCCACTCCCCGTCACATTCAACCAAATAAAGATAATGTGCATCGCTGGTATCCGGATCGAAAGCGTCGCGCTCAATCGACTCACGGTCAAAACCGCCCAACAAAATCGTTCCCGGTTCATCAGAGTCCATCTTCAAAAAAGCATCTGCTAATTTCTGCCGATTCTCTTCGTTGTCCTCGACCTCACTCCACCGAACCAACCTGTAACCTTCTGGCCAAACTGGAGGCTCTGCCTCAAAACCATCTAAATCGAGATAACTCTCTCGCAAGCTCATGCGCCTTTCAAACCCGTTTAAATCAAAAAACCGAGACGCCCGGCCATGGCTCTCCCGCAGAATAGGCACAATCTTTCGTGCCCCCATTTCCAGTGCATGCTTCAAAATCTCTTTCAACAGAGCTTTACCGTAGCTTTTGCCTTGGTCTACTTCATCAACGGCCACTGTCAACAAAAAAGTATCCGCATACATCCCCGAATTCCGCCGCAAATGAGCAAAACCAACGACTTCTCCATCAACTGTGCCCGTCAGCCGCATCACTTGCCACCCTTCCGGAACAACTTTCATCTTCTCCAGATAGCTTTCCGCCACTAGCGGCTCCGGATCAAACTGGTTCTGAATATCGCAAATCCGGACGCAATCCAAATCAGGAATGGTTTCTCTAATTTCCAGCATCAGCCAGCTCCAATGCCAATAATCTCGTTGACCGCACTTTGAGTCTGAACAAGTGTATAGAACTTGCCCTTGCTCTCCATCAATTCTTCATGCGTTCCTTGTTCAACAACCTTGCCCCGATCCATAACAAGCAATCGATCAGCATTACGCAATGTCGAAAGCCGGTGTGCGATCGCAAACGTTGTTCGACCTTTCACCAAATTCAAAATCGCTTCCTGAATCTTGCGTTCCGTCTCAACATCAACACTCGAAGTCGCCTCGTCCAGAATCAAAATCCGAGGATCGTGCAAAATCGCCCGCGCAATCGAAATACGTTGCTTCTCGCCCCCGCTCAACTTCGCACCCCGCTCACCGACAATCGTGTCGTATCCATCACTTTTCGACAGAATAAAATCGTGCGCGTTCGCCGCTTTAGCCGCTTCCATCACTTCCTCTAAAGAAGCATCGGGATTACCGTATTTAATGTTCTCCGCAACCGTGCCTGCGAACAAGAAAGGCTCCTGCAAAACAATCCCTATCTGATTCCGATAAGTCCGCAAATCGAGCTTTCTAAAATCAATCCCGTCAATCAAAATTTCGCCCTGGTCAGGTTCATAAAATCGACTAATCAAATTAATCGTCGTAGATTTCCCTGCCCCAGATTGACCAACCAAACCAATCATCTCACCGGCCTTGACATCAAACGAAACACCATTGATAACCGGGTTCGATTTATCGTAACCAAAACGAACATCATTAAACGAAACCGAACCTTCAATCTTACGGGTATCACCACCCGCAAAAGCTGGCTCCTGCTTCATGTCCATGATCTCAAAAATTCGCTCAGCTCCCGCCATCGCCCGGCTAAACCAGTTATTAACGCTCGCAAACCATTGAAGCGGCCCATAAACCATCCCCAAATAAGCATTAATCATATAAAACTCGCCGAATTTGAGTTCACCACGGAACAACATCGTTCCCCCAACCAACCAGTGAATGACCGTCCCCAAGCTAACACTCAGGGTCATAAATCCAAATGCCGTATGCCATGTCTGGTCGGCCTTAACGTTCGCATTTCGCAACTCTTCACTTCGCAGTCGAAAACGCTCAAACTCAGAGTCTTCCTTCGCAAAAGCTTTAACCACTCGAATCCCCATCAAGCTTTCGTTTAAGTGCATATGCACCCGCGCCATTTTTTGACTCGCCCGGAAGAAGAGATTGGAAATCGGCTTCCAAGCCTTCATTGAAATCAACGCGACCATGGGGATCGGGGCCAAAATCAAAACCGCCAACAGCGGGTTGATGCTAAAGATCACCGCCGCCACTGCCAGCAACATAAATCCGTTGATAACCAAGAATGGCAAGCCATCAACTAAGAAGAACCAAACCCGATCCGTATCTTGTGTAACCCGACTCGCAATCGCACCGACCGGCTTTTTATCAAAGTAATCCAACGTTAAAAACTCAATTGAGCGATAAGTTTTTGTCCGCAAGTCACTTGCCAAATGCGCACCAAGCCAAGTTGTCAAGCGGCCAGTCAAGACTTGCAAGGTCGCCATCCCAACTAACACGCCACCCCAAATTCCAATCATCCCAAACAAGAACTGAGGATCGCGATTTCCCGCATTAAACGAGTCCAAAATTGTCCCTTGAAGTTTTGGTGGAACCAGAACAAGCAAAGTGGAACAAGTCGCATAAATCGCAAGCAAGATGGCTTTCGACTTATAAGGCTTTAAAAATGCACCAAGCCGGAGCATCGTTTTGCCTCGGTTGATACAACTCGGACAAACTCCATTTTTCTCGGGCAAAAGCTTCCCGCATTTCTCACAACGAATCTTTTCAACCAACAAGTTAATGGAAAGTTCATCGCCTTTGGCAAGTTGCTCAATCCCCCGAGCAAGTTCCCCAAACTGTTGCGCCATAGTCAACGAATAGTAAGCAACGATCAAATCCTCATGAGATTTCGACCGCAGTATCAGCCGGCCACCACTCACCAAAGAATCATTCTTCGCTGACTCCAAATCGCTGATCGGGAAAGTCAGCAAAACCGCTCCCGATAGATCCAATACGGTGACTAATTCACGAGTCACCCGGACAATACGTTCCCCGTAACGCCCGTCTTCAGTAAGATCAGCCGTTAACTCCGCGAGAACTCCTTCCGGCTCGCGAACCGTCGAATTTTGGTCAGCCGAAAGCATTTCAATAACCTACCTAACCCAGACAAACCTAAACCTATTTTTGAAATTGAACGGGGATTTCGCCCCGTAAAATCAAACGTTAACTTTCAATAACTTGGGAGTTTTCCGGCGGTTCAACTACTGCGATCTCCGAAACTTGGCCACCCACCAAACTCATCAATTCAGCCCGAACGCCCTCCCGATCCTGATGCTCGCAAAGTCCCCAAATTTCTTCCAAACGCCCTTCCAAAATCTCCCACGTAACTCGTTGTGGCGATTTCAAACGCAAAATTTTGCCTCCATCAAGCCTCTCCAAATCTTCACTTTCCCAGCTCAACTCCTCATGAATCTTTTCACCTGGTCGAGCTCCAATAAATACAATGTCAATATCTCGACCTTCCTCAAGTCCATAAAGGTTAAGCAGACCCCGCGCAACATCAACAATCTTAATCGGTTCACCCATATCCAAGATAAATATCTCCCCCGCCCCCCCGTGCGACCCCGCTTGAATGACCAATTGAGCTGCCTCCGGAATGGTCATAAAGAACCGAGTCATCCGTTCATCAGTAATCGTAATTGGTCCACCTTTCGCAATCTGCCGCTTCAAAATCGGAATCAAGCTCCCCCGGCTACCCAAAACATTTCCAAAACGAACCGCCGCAAACTGAGTCTCAGAGCGACCCGCCAACGCCATGATCACCATCTCCGCCGCCCGCTTTGATGCACCCATCACGTTGGTCGGGTTCACCGCCTTATCCGTGCTGATCAGAATAAATTTCTTCACGCCATGAGCAATCGCCGACTGCGCCAAGATCAACGTCCCTTGCACGTTGTTCCGCACCGCCTCAATCGGAACTCTCTCCATCAAAGGAACATGTTTATGTGCCGCCGCATGAAAAACAACCGAAGGATGATATTCATTCATCACCCGATCAATCGCCAACCGATCCCGAACGCTCGCAATAACTGGGACAACATTCGTATAACCCCGCTCCCGCAAATCTTGATCCGCTTCAAAAATCGAGTTCTCACCCTTACCCAAAAGCACAATCAACTTCGGACGAAGCGAAGCAATCTGCCGCGCCAACTCACTCCCAATCGATCCTCCACCACCCGTAATCAAAATAACTTCGTCGGCAATGTAATTAATCGCCGCTGACATATCCGTTTCAATCGAATCCCGCTGCAAAAGTTCTTCCGGAGCAATATCGCGCAAAACCGGTAACCCATAACCCGACTCCGCTAATTGCCGTGAAATTGAGGGCATCATTCTCAACCGCGCCGAAACCCCCTGACAAATCCCCAAAATTCGACGTTGCCCATCCCGATCCAGGCTCGGAATCGCCAAGATAATTTCATTGATCCGGTGCGTCTGCACCAAAGTTTTCAGATCGCCGGTCAGACCCAAAACCCGTACCCCTAAAACATCACTCCCGACCTTATGCGGATCATCGTCCACCAGTCCAATAACTTCCATCCCTCTGTTACTACCGGTCAAATCCCGGAGCAACATTTCCGCCGCCGACCCTGCCCCAATAATCAATGCCCGGCGTTTCTTATCGGGTGCCAAAACATTCTGAGTCTCCACCGCTTGATAGCGCAAAAACCGCTCAACCAGCATCCCTAATGTGCCAAGCAAACCCGTCAGCAATGCAAATGCCGCTGGCATCACCATCCTAAATGCAAATCCAAGGATCAAAGAAATAGCAAAAACTCCAATGAAGTGGAAACCAAAAACCCGCCACTCACTTTTAACCGCAGGAAATCGACGAACCCGATAGATCTCAAAATACCGCTGCACCATCGCCGCACAAAAAGCAATCAAACCAATTGCAACAAGGTTAAGCCGCCAAAAAATAGGATTCTGAGCCGTCAATGCTGCTCCAATCGAACCCCCAAGCGCAACCCAAAGCATATCCAGCACATACCGCCGAACAGCTGGCCGTTGCATCATTCCCGGAGAGTTTGCTTCTTGACCCAAATTTATCCTCCAAAGAGTCGGTCAAGTAATAATGCATTCGAAAGAACTGAACTCGCCTGTGCCAGAGTTATCCCTTTCACTTCGCCAACCATAACGACATCGCCCGGTAATAAAGTTGGATTCTGTGTTAAGTCACCATCTTTCATAAATGCCGCCAACTTGTATTCGGTTACCTGAACCTTCCCGCTCTCATCTCGCCGACCCATATAAACACGATGATAAGTTCCTTTCGCATCTGGACCACCCGCTTCTGAAACCGCATCCGCCAACTTATACTCCCGGCCTTCCTCCATCCGAATCGTCTTAGGAGACTTCACAAATCCCAACACGATCAAACGTTTTTCATTCCGCCGGACAAAAACCATATCACCATCTTTAACCGGGAACGGCTCCGAAGGTTTCCCTTCCCGAACCGTATTCAAGTTTAAGATGTAACTTTCATTCCCCCGAATCACCAAAACATCTTCCAACGAACCATCCGTGCTCAAGCCGCCCGAACGCTGAATCGCCGCCAAAACGTCCGTTCCTTCCCGGATCGTCCACAGGCCCGGAGTACGGACATCGCCGCCGACACTGACCTTGATCTGTGGGGGTGCAATTACCAAAACCGTGTCGCCTGGCTGAAGAGTAAATCGAGGTGTCGCCGGATCACTTGAAACGATAAAAACATTCGTTCCCCGCCGAACCTGAATCTCGTAGCTCACTTCACCCGAAACAGTTTCCGTTGTTCCCCCTGCCAAAGCTAATGCTTGAATCGCATCCGTACCCTCTGGAACCCGCAGCTCGCCTGGAATGTGAACCTGACCTCCCACATAAATCCGGTGCTTCGTAATCTCCGCCAAAGTCACAACGTCATTGGGCTTTAACTTCTGAGCCCCAAATTCTCCAATCCCTTGCAAAACTCGATCAAGCCGATCAGTCCCCGCCGAAACTCCATCTCGAAACAATCGAACTTCCACTTGGTCGGTCTGTTCCGGCAAAGTGACGCCTGTAATCACGCGTCGAACATCAAATCCCGGCTCAAACTCGATTGGCCCCGGTGCTGTTCCCACCAAGCTTGTTACAAAAATAAATCTTTTCTTCTGCTCTAAAACAACAAGCGAAACCGTCGGCGACTTAAAAACTGATTTCAACCCATTCCGGATCAAAACACGGGCTTCATCAACCGTTTTACCAACCAAAACCAACCGACCAAATCCAACCCCCGTGACCGATCCATCGTCCAGAACCGTGTACTCCCCGTTGTACAACTCATCCTCCGCAACCACAACCCGCAACTTATCTCCAATCTGAATTTTTGCCACCGAATTCTGAACAATCGGGGGCAGGTTCGATGCAGAAAGGATTAGAGCAAGCGCCGCTATTGCCGCCATATTTAACAGTCTACCAAAACCAGACCATAACCACGGAGAATCCACAACCTCTCCGACTTCCGGGTAATTTCAAACGGTGGCAATCACTATCGCCGTACTTGGAACCGGAAGCATCGGCACCCGTCACTACAACTGTCTCACCCAAATTGAAGGTGTCAATCCGATAGCTGTCCCAACTCGGCCCGAACGCGTCGCCGAACTCCAAGCCCAAGGCATCAACGCTAAAGCTGAAGTTCCCGATAAGGCCGAAGGAATCGTCATTGCCACCGACACCGCCCGTCACCTTTCCGACTGGCAAACTTATCAAGACCGATTCTGCCTTGTCGAAAAACCCCTCGCCGGCAACATCACCCCCGAATTAGAATCTCTCGTCGAATCAACCAAAGGCCGTGCGTTCACCGCCTGTGTTCTTCGATTCAACCGAACTCTCACCGAATTAAAATCAATGCTGAAAGATTGGGGTTCTCCCGATTTTGTTGCCGTTCGTTGTACCAGCCATCTTCCATCCTGGCGTCCCGGACGCGACTACCGAACCCTTTACTCCGCTCAACCCGGTCAAGGCGGTGCCCTTCGCGAACTCATCCACGAGGTTGACTACGCTGGTTGGATGTTTGGTTGGCCAAATTCAGTCCAAGGACAACTCACCCCTGCCACCAACATCGAAATCGCGGATGAAGAGGCCGCCAAATTCATATGGCAAGGAACCAACACCAACATCATCTTCGAACTTGATCTTGTTTCCGATCCCACCACCCGCATGGTTCTTGCCAAATTTGGTGAAGCGTCTATCATGACCAACTTAGTCGAGAACAAAATCCTCGTCCAAGAAAATCTCAAAGTCTCAACCAATGAATTCGCTGACCCACGCGATGCCATGTACACCCGTCAACTCCAATCCTTCGTACACGCGATCCAAGGCGAAAACTCCGCCCCCCTCGCCACCGCCGAAGAGGGCCTCAAAGCCCTTCGGGTCATCGAAGCGGTACGATTATCCAGTGCTACCGGTCAGCCGGTAAATCTATGAGTCAGCAAACATGAGCACTGTCCATCCCGTTCTCGCCGTTATCCCCGCCCGTGGTGGAAGCAAAGGATTACCCGGCAAAAACATCCGCAACTTAGGCGACCTTCCGCTCATCGGATATGCAATCAAATGTGCCCTCCATTCCCCCGAAGTTTCTAAAGTCATCTGCACCACCGATAGCGAAACAATTGCAAAAGTCGCCGAACATATGGGTGCTGATATCCCGTTCATGCGGCCAGAAAACCTCGCTACCGATACCAGCGCAATGTGGCCCGTCATCCAACATGCTCTCCAAGCCGCCACCGATCACTACCAAATCGAGTTTCAAAGCGTCCTCCTCCTCGACCCCACCAGCCCCGGACGCACACCCCAAGATGTCGCCGAAGCAATTGCTACCCTCGATAATGACCCCGCCGCCGACGGTGTAATCGGTGTCTCCGAACCCGAATTCAATCCCATTTGGCACTGTGTCGTCGAAAACGATGGATACATGCAAGACCTCATCTCCGAAGGTCGCAACTACACCCGCCGTCAAGACCTCCCCCATGTTTATCGCATTAACGCCAGCCTCTACCTCTGGCGCGCAGAATTCGTCCGAACTGCCAATAACTGGCGCGATGGAAAATCCCTGATGCACATCATCCCAGAATCCCGCGCCGTCCATGTCGATACCCCCGAAGACTTCAAACACGCCGAACAAGCGCTCGCCGAAGGCTTAATCTGGCTCCCACCACAATGAGCATTCACTCCAAACTCAACCTCCAAGGCCGACACGCTCTCATCACCGGTGGAGCCGGTCACATCGGCAAAAAATGTGCCGAAATCCTCGCCGAACTCGGAGCAACCCTCACCCTCCTCGACCTCCCCGGCGACCATCTGGAACAAACCGCCAAAGACCTCAACGCCACCGCAATCCCCTGCGACCTCAGCAACCTTGAAGATGTCAAAAGCGCCGTACAAGCACTCCATAACATAGAAATTCTCATTCACACCGCTAGCCTTGTCGGTACAACCAGAATCCCCGGCTGGGCCGAGGAAATCCAAAACCAATCCTCCGAAATCTGGCAAAAAGCTCTCAGCGTCGGCGGCGCTGCCGCGTTCGAGGGCGGGCGACGCCGCCGGGCCCCGCGGGCGGCCGCTGGCGGCCGACAACCGCGCCTGGACGCGGGACCGGCTCGTGCAGGCGGCCGTGCGGCGGCGCGTGGCCGCCGCGCTGTGGCAGGCCGGCGCGACGGTGCT
>JAPUDU010000190.1 GCA_027492935.1 Fimbriimonadaceae bacterium | reverse complement strand
CCAGGATGCGTTGACCACAACAAATATGAATATCCACCACCATTGGAATGCCCCATCGTGTATATCCGCTTATCATCAACTTTAACTTGTGTCTTTACCCATTTCAAAGTCTCATCAAAAAACTTTAAATCTCGATCTTCATAGTTTCCCTTCGCTGCTTGCCAGCCGTTCTTCTTCCCCTCCGGATCGGTCAACTGACCAACTGTTGGCAAACCATGCAAATAGATAATCGCTGCTTCAGGCCATTCTTTCTCAATCCCAAAAGATCGTTGTGCTTGCTTTGCTCCGCCCCCATGACCATGAAAACCAAATACAACCGGAACAGCACCATCCGTTACCGTCGCCGGCATTACCAAAATCCCAGTCCGCTCAACCCCATCAATCTTGAGAGAGATAGGCTTCTCAATCTGAGTCATCGACAAAAGTGCAAGCAAACTGATCATACATGTCCCGACGCTTATTCAATACATTTGTTCGATCCGGCCCCAATTGCTTAATCTCAAAAAAATGCTCGCACCAAGATTAATCTTGGTGCGAGCATTTAACATCTTAATAATCAATACTTAATGCCACAACCATAAGGTTGAGATGTCTTAATCGTTACTTCCTTTCCGGCTTTCGCTTCATTGTATGCCCGAACAAGATAGTTCTCTGCCTTCGACATAGTCTCAGAATTACCGTTCGGCATATTGTCAATTGCACCGTTGTAAAGCATTTCACCCTTCGGGCTAATCAAAACCATCTGAGGCGTGGTCTTTGCGTTATACATCTTCCCGACTTTGCCATCCGCATCAAGAAGAATGTGCGAAGGCGCACCTTCCTTCGATTTCATCGCGTCATTTGCCGCATCGCCCAAAACATAGCCCTGCTTCCCAGGAGCTGAACTCAAAATTGAAAGCCAAACAACTCCATCTTTTGTGAACTGCTTTTGCAGACCCTGAATGTTGCCTCCATAGTGGCGTTTCACCACCGGGCAATCCTTATTCCACCATTCCAACACAACATATTTCCCTTCAAATTGATTGAGAGAAACCGATGCCCCGTTCGAATTAGTCAAGGTAAATACCGGAGCTTCCCCCAAGGTTGTAGGGGCAGAAAGGGCATTACCAAAAACGACTGCTGATGCCAGCAATGTAGTTACGAGTGTATGTTTCATTGTCTTTTTTGTTCTCCATCATTTGCTTCCCGAATAGGAGCATCAATCCAAAAACTGCGTTCGACCCCACTTGAATCCTTCAACCAAAGCACCCCACGTAATCGTTTAGCAACGGTACGAGCATAAGGCGATTTCTTCAACCGCAGACCAATACCGTTTGCAACACCCGTCGCCACTGGTTGCAATGCACCTGGCTCAACCACTTCTGCACTCTCCGCAAAGAAGAACCCCTCTCGAGCCGCCACCCCAGAAAAAGTAGCGTCCAAATCACCTTCCGCCTCTCGTCGAACAACTGTTTCCCCCTGCCAGACCTTCGGTAAAGATGAGCGCATCGCATCCAACTTCTCCATCGCTTTCGGGTCTCGAACCACGTTCGATCCCACCGTAACCCGACCGGAAACAGTAGCCGAACCCGGCACACAACTCTGAATGCAAGCGAGCCAATTGACATCGGCTTTAATATCAAATCCGCCACCCAGTTTCAATTGTTCCGGCGCGGTGATCCATGCAACAAAATCAACCTGGCCTTCATGCGTATAGCTCACCATTCCCTCATCGTCATAACGATGAGGCGTCGGGTAAGTCAAACGATTAACCTGCCACCCTTCCGGCAAAGTCCACTTAATGTTCGTCGGAATCCCCGTATCCCCCGGATTCATCCAATAGATATGCCACCGTTCTTCAACCGTCAGTCGAATCCCAACCGGAAACTCATCGCCTGCAACAACAGTTCTATAAGGCAAAACAATTTCCGCTCCCACTTTCGGCGCAGAAGCCTGTTGACTAAAAGATAGTCCCGCGATCAAAACCGATCCGAGCATATTCTTCAAAACGCTCATTTCCGATTAAAGTTCGTTGATATAAAGAAAACAATTGACTTATTTCTCTCACCTTAACCCAATGTTGACGATCGATCTACAAATGCAACAGAACAGATTTAAAAGGAGTTCACAATAGATGAAGCTTCAGAGCAATGTTCAAATCCCACCCCGAAGATTGGTCGCCTAACTCACTTGAAACGCAATGCTTGCGCCACCTCGATTCCACCGAAAATTGGGAGAATGTGCTGAAACGACCAAAACCACTTGAATCTGAACACCTCTCCTATCGCCCGTTCATAAAAATTTTCTTCATCAACATCGTCTTCTTCAGCACAATAGTCACCGTACTCTTATCTGTAGTCGCTATCGGCACCCTCGGCATCTCCGGACTTCGCGAGGATCTGCCCCTCTTCTTCGGCTTTGTCTCCACCGTCACCATCATCATGGCCGCCTACACAACCCACCTCTACCGCCGATCCTGGAATCGCCGCGCCAAATATCTTCATACACTAAGCTGATCACTTGCCCGCCCAAAATCAAAAAGGATTATCTCTCTGCAAATACAGCTTCATCACAATCTGCCCCCACCGCTCGGGCAACCAAAAAGAGAATTGATACCACGATCTTATTCTAATCAAGAACTCAATCACTTCACAGAATATAATTCTTAAAACCGCACTCAACCAAATCCAATCCCACCGCATCTAAACAATCGTTCTTCCCCCAGGAAAGCAAACAAGCGACCGAAATGAACGACAAAGAACTTGCTGACCGAATCCAAAAAGGCGAAAGCGAAGCGATCAACCGCTTTGTAGACGAGCACTACAATGCCGTCGCCCGCCTCATGATTAGGTTGACCAACCACCGCGAAGAAGCCGAAGATCTCACCCAACAAACTTTTGTTGTAGTTCGCAAAAAGATCAGCTCTTTCCGAGGCAAATCATCCCTCAAAACTTGGGTTCACAGCATCGCTATAAATGAGTACCGCCAATGGCTACGAAAGCGACGATGGACAACAAACGTTATCGACGACGAACCAACCCGCGATCCCGCTTTTGAAACATTCGAATCCGGATATGTACTCAACCAAGCGATCGCCCAGCTCTCACCCAAGCTACGCGAAGCATTTGTCCTCTTCGAAGTCGAACAACTCTCAATGAATGAAGTCATAGCCGTGCTCAAGGTTCCGTCCGGAACCGCCAAAGCGCGCGTCGCCGCCGCTCGGCAAAAACTTCGATCCCTACTAGAAGAACAAAGCGAGGTTAAAAAAGATGAACTCCAAAAATCAACATCCTAGCGACGAAACCATCAACCGTGAACTCAATGCTCTCCGCGAGTTTGAGCCGTCCAAAACTGGACGCACGAATGCCATCGAAGCAATGCGAAAATCAACACCCAAGCCGACGTCGCGGCGTCTCGCCTTGCCGCTCGGCACCGCAGCCGTCGTAGCTGCTGGTGTGCTCACCCTCACTCTCACCCCCCAACGAGCATCAGCAAACAACCTCAAGCTCATCGCCGAAGCGCAAGGTGCTCAGCAAACGAGATACGCAAAAACATTCGTACTAGATGATGCCGGGAACCCTTACCTAAAATCCGAGGAATGGATTGAAGGAAGCAAACAAAGCCAGACCACCTACGATAGAAATGGCAAAACAGCAGAAATTCTTCGTGATAACGGCAAAAACAGCTATTCATTCTATGAGGAAAACCGAACGCAAGGAACCCCCAAAACCGCATTCATCGATGACTGCCGCCAATCAAAAATTGAGCTAAGAACGTTCGATGCCTATCAACGCATCCCCGAATTCAGCAACTTTCAACTTGAAAAAGCGACTCCCATTGATGGCGACGTTTTTGATCTTTACAGCTTTGCCGGCGGCAACTACCAAGTGTATGTCAATCCAGAAACACTCCTTCCTGTGAGGCGCGAAATCTTCCGAAATGGCAAGCTGGCCGAGCGAGCTATTTACACGTATCCCGAAGACGTTGATGATTCATTGTTTTCACCGATTCAATTACCGGGAGCCCAAATCTACGACTACCCTGCTAAACGGGAAGAGCTGTACAAATCTCTCGCAAAACCGATTGAAACGAAAGAAATCAATGGAAAAAAAGTCGAACTGCGAGGCGCAGTTCTTGGCCCAGATTCCATCGCCATCATCTACAAACTCCCAACTCCTCCGCAAATCAAACCCGGACAATTAGTAGCCGACATTCCCGGCTATCCAACAAAGAGTTGGGCAACTCGTGCCCTGACTCTCCAAAATGGGGAAGAACTCAGTGTCGTAATCCTTTGGCAACCAAAGAACGAATGGACTCCTGAAGATATTCCTGTTCGCCTCCACATCGAAGGATCAAGCGTGGAATTCAATATCGCCCACCTCTTCCAAGCTCCATTGCCGGAGCGTCTTATCTGGCGACCAGAATCAAACTCTCAAATCGAGATGACAAAGGACAACACTCAGCACAAGCCCCATAACTAATATTCTGAACATTAACCCCGCCCAAATCCCCCAGGATTTGGGCGAACTCCTCTTTTTGTAGGCTAAACTCCGGGCGCGTTATGAAAGTCCTCTTCATCGGCGGAACCGGCATCATCTCATCAGCATGCACCGAACTTGCAGTCAAGCAAGGCATCGACCTCCACCTTCTCACCCGTGGACAATCTTCACGCCCGATCCCTGAAGGCGCAAAAACCATCACTGGCGATATCGCCGACGCAAAAGAACTCCTCAAAGACCACTACTGGGATGCCGTCGTCAACTGGATCATCTTCACCCCCGACCAAATCGAACGCGACCTCAACCTTTTCCGCGGCAAAACCAACCAATACGTTTTCATCTCAAGCGCATCCGCCTACCAAACCCCTCCAAGCATTCTTCCAGTAAAGGAATCAACCCCCCTCGATAACCCCTTCTGGCAATACTCACGCGACAAAATCGCCTGCGAAGATCGACTCACCCGCGCGTACAGAGAAGAAAAATATCCGATCACTATCGTCCGCCCGTCGCACACTTACGATAAAACCCTTCTGCCGTTCGATACCGGCTACACGATCCTCCACCGAATCCTCAATAACCAACCCGTCTGCATCCCCGGCGACGGCACCTCCCTCTGGACTCTCACCCACCACACCGACTTTGCTAAAGGCTTTAACGCCCTCCTTGGTCACAGCGGTGCTATCGGCGAAAACTTCCACATCACCAGCGATGAGTGGCTCACCTGGAACCAAATCTACGACCTCCTCGCCCTCGCCGCCTCAACTCTCACCGGGCGCGACATCAAATGCAAAAAAGTGTATGTCCCCAGCACCAAGATCGCTGAAATTCACCCCGAACGTGGCCCCGGTCTCCTCGGCGACAAAACCAACAGCATGGTCTTCGATAACTCAAAAATCAAAGCCTTCGCCCCCGATTTCCGCTGCACGACCTCCTTCTCCCGCGGCGCAATGGAAATCGTCGCGCACTATCTCGAAAACCCCGGCAAAGTCGACGAAACCCTCAACGCCCTCGAAGATAAACTCTGCAGTTTGCTCTAAACAACCGTGATATACTTAGAGTCACGTAAAGATGCCAAAAATCAATCTAGCATTTTGGAATACACAGAATAATGACCTCTCTGATTCAATTAGCAATATTATCCATAAACACAAAATTAATATTTTTGCGTTCGCCGAACTACCAAACGAACTCGAAACTATGCGACAGTTGATTTCTTCAAAAATCGGCGCACCTGTCCACTGGCACAATTTACTGCCACTCGTAGAAAAAACTAAACTTCTCTCAATTTTAAACCATGAATATGTAACACCCCTGTCCAACGAAATCCAAGGTAGATTGTCTATTTTCTCTATACACTACCCCTTATTTCCAGAGTTTTTGGCAGCCATAGTACATTTTCCCTCCAGAAGAAACAAAGATGAGACTGATCTTGAAGAGTTTTCAAGAAGAACGATCAATAAAATCCATGATATGTCGCGCGAATTCAAAAATGAACGTATTCTTGTAATCGGAGATTTCAATCAAAATCCTTACGAGAAAGGTATGTTGCAAGCAACAGGCTTTCACGCTGTAATGGATGAGGGTACAGCTAGTAGGAGAGCACGCACTTGCGATGGACAGTCCTACCCGATGTTGTATTCACCTATGTGGAGCTTGATGGGTGACCGGTCACAAGGCCCACCGGGAACGCACTACTACAGCCCGAGTAAAATCTATACTAGTCACTGGCATATGCTTGATCAGGTACTTCTGTCACCGGGTCTACTCGATGAAGTTGTACTTGAATCAGTTGAAATACTTAGCTCCGACGGAGTAAACTCGCTTCTGAATGAGAACGGTCTCCTGAGGAAAGAGTATTCAGATCATTTGCCGATTAAAGTTGAAATGCGGAGTAAAGAATTGCCATGACGTTTTGGCCCGATGACCTCACCGAAAACCTACCGATACCACCTACCACTATCCTCAAAGAAGCTGCATCTGAGCTTTCCACTAAGACAAATGGGATACTAGTGGCTTCAGTAAGATTTGATGAAGTAAATAGTGACGAAAAGCTGTTTTATTATGATTTTTCAGTCACTGCTAAATCGCTAAATTATAGATATGATATTTTTTATATCTGCTGTAAGCCATCAAAATCCTATCCACTCGAATTGACTAAGGGTGAAAAGAAGTATTCCGCAAGTAGTCAAGATGAATTGAGGGATCTGGTGGTTAAAATGTTAAACAGTGAGGATGTTATAATGTCTATCAAGACATTAATTGCACAGGCAAAAATTTTGTAGTTGTGCTTGCTTGGGTGACAGACTAGTCACGCGGGTTATTTTGATTGAAAAAGATAAGTTGCCCTCTCTAAGATTAATTCATACAAACACTATTCCGTTTCTTCTGGAGACCATGTTTGTTTACTTCGGCCGCTCATACACCAACCCCCGCCACTCCCCGAACTCCTGGTCATCGATGTATAGCTGCGGCTTCGGCAAAAACCCCTTAAACAACCCCTCAATCCCAAGCTCCACCGCCGACTCCCGCGCATATTCCGCCCCGAGTGCTCCACTAATACAACTTATACACTTCGTCAAAAATTGCCCTCGCACGCTCGACTGCCCAAACCAATGTATCGTCCATGTCCCATAAATCTCTATCGACCAGGCAACAGACCCCATCCAAAAAAATTCAACTGTACACCCCCCGTTTAATATAAACTATTAGCGTCATGTTCGCCACATTGTTACTGTCTACTGTGCTTGCGCCCTCCATGCCATCCGTAAAGTGGGAACCGATTACCGCCACCCCGCCGGAAATCGAATTTACTGTCACAAAAACCGATTCTGGCTACCAAATCCTAAGTTCCGATGGCTCTCTTACCCTCGAAACAAACTATAAGCCAAATATCGAAGGGCACTGGAGGCTCTCCCTCTATGGCGACTACTGGACGCGAGAAGTTAATCCCGAACGTCGATCGAACGACTTCGGCGGCTACGCGTCGGGCGAACTCGTTTGGCATGAAGGCAAACTCTGGCCCTTCATTCCTGACGACAGGCCCATGCGTCGCCAGGTAATGGGATTCAGCGCAGTAGGCGAATTTGTCGAATCACGAAGCTGGTACGACTATTCCACCGACAAAATTCCGTGCGAGATTCACTTCTTTAAGTCCCCTTCCCAATCCTTAAGCTCAAATCGTCAAATATTCTCTGCCCGCGTTAATGCTGTAACTGAAAGCGGCACGGTCATCGGCTACGGAACAACGAAGCAGATGGACTATAGCGACAATACTGTTCACGATTTCACAAATGGCAACATCCTGATCGCTAAAAATGCTTCATATGGCGGCAGTTCTGGCAATACGATTCTCATCACTAACAATGGGGCAAATACGTCTCGTGTGCCTGGCACCCGGTCGCTATTTAGGCTGAACGAAAACTTTAACTGGTCATCGATTGGCAACCTGAGAGGCGAAGACCTCGATTTTCAAAAAATAATGCCGTCGGCTCAGTCAGACACATATCTCACCACGCTTAAAAACTGTTTCGGTGCGTACAACATCTGGATGTGGGATATCACGATAAAAGGGCAAAAATTTGAGATGTCTAAGATCGTCAAGGACCTTTCGTTACCCGATTACGCAACCCCGATCGGCTTCCGCGAAGGAAAATTGATTCTGGGCTCGGGAACTTACGGCGAACCGTTAGAGGTCTACGGCTACCTCTCGATCGAAGGCGTAACTCCTGGATTCCCATCACGTAAATAGTGACCACTTAGTAATCTCCCATCAAACTTAACATCGTCTTCAACCAAATACGTCCGAGCCAACCAGAGCCACTGAATCACGGGCCATCGTCTTGTAAACCGATAGAACCGTGAGCCAAAGACTCCTCTTTACTTCCTCGCCCTCATCTTGAATCAAACCGAAACGCCGCGCTCGGAAAGCTGAATCGCATTTCCCGCCGGATCACGAGTATCGGCAAATTGCATCCCTCGCCACTCGAACGAATAGTGAAACTTTAACCCCTCCGCCTCAAGCCGAGCGCGTTCAGCCAAAACATCACTGACCGCAAAACACACTTTTGCATTCGACCCCTTTCCACTCGCGCCTTTCCTGGAATGCAGTGCCAGCCCACATCCACCTCCATCCAATTCAATCCAGCCTTCCTCTTCCCCCATCCGTTTCATCCCAAAATGCCGTTCATAAAAAGCCGCCACAACTTCAACATCACTAACAAACAAAATGACCCTCGCGATTCTCATAATCTGAATCCTACTTCAACATTCCTTAAATTCATCAAATTCAGATCGGAACAAAAGCCTCATCCATTCCTCCGTCAAGCCCACTTTTTGTTAACACAGGTTCGAGTATTGATGCCAAAAATGATCTTTCCCCCAAAATTTAGCAAAATTACTGTGATGATTGAGCTAATACCCCTGTAAACTGGTTTTTTTGGAGAAGACATGAAATCTTGCCACTCGCTTGCTCAAACCGGAGTTATTGCTCCTAACCAATTCCGCACTACGGTTCTTATCGCAGCTGCCCTAATGACTTCAGCCGCTTTTGCCCAAACCGTCCCCGATATTGGACGCTGGAATGGTGGAACTGCAATCGCTCCGGCAAACGGACATGCAATGGGTAATGCTTTAACCCTGACCTGGGGAATCCTCCGCGATGGTACTGCGACCATTAACGATTCAAATGGTCAATCAAGCGGAATCGGCAGCAACATGATTGCTCAGTTCGATGCAACTTTCGGTGCAGGCCCGGGTGGTTCCGATCTTACTCTCCGACCTTGGTTCAGCACAATGAATGCTGTTTATAGCCGATGGGGTGAAGTCTCCGGTCTGACATTCCAATACGAAGCCAACGACGATGGTGCTGCCCAAACCGGTGGTAACGGCGGAATCCTTGGCACTCGTGCAGACATGCGAGTTGGCGGTCGCAACTATGACGGCAATGGTGGAGTCCTTGCTTACAACTACTTCCCCAACGGTGGAGACATGCTTGTTGACACCGGTGATATGGCCAACTTCGGTATCTCATCAAACAGTTTCCGATTTTTGCGCAATACACTCGTTCACGAACTCGGACACGGTATTGGCCAACAACACGTAAACTCAAGCAATCGAAATGTTCTCATGGAGCCCTTCATCGATACATCATTCGATGGCCCACAATTGCACGACATTTTGATTGCAAACCGAGGTTACGGCGATAAATTTGAAAAAACAAATGGTGGCTTAGGCAACGATATTCAAGCGAACGCCACATCTCTTGGCTCACTCAACGGTGGTAGCTCAATTTCAATTGGTAACGGTGCGCGCAGTGCGGTTGTTTCCCGAACCGAAACTGATTTCGTAACCATCGATGACCAAACCGACACCGATTTCTACGCACTCACGTTGAATCAAGACGGAGTTCTTAACCTTACGTTGGAAGTCCTCGGCGACATCTACAACGTTGGACCCCAAGGCGGATCACAAATCTCCTTCAATACATTCCAACGATCAGATCTCACTTTGGCAGTTCTCAACTCAGGCGGTACGGTAGTCGCAAGTTCAAACTTGACCGGTCTTGGTGGCAACGAAGTCATTAGCCAACTCCTAACCGCTGGCACATACGCAATCCGCATCACCGGTGTGGACAACGCAGACTCAATTGCAGTTGATACTCAATTCTACGGTCTGACCGCATCATTGAATGCAGTTCCTGAACCAGCAAGCATGACCCTACTCGCAATTGGTGGATTGATCATTGCTCGCCGACGACGCAAGCAAAGCTGAATCAGCTAAGTCGCATCCAAAAAAAGAACCCCAGTGATTATTCACTGGGGTTCTTCACTTTAAGCTCACTGATTTTTCATCTAATCAGAATCGCG
>JAPUDU010000189.1 GCA_027492935.1 Fimbriimonadaceae bacterium | reverse complement strand
ATCATTGCTGCCTCTACCGAAGTTTCATGGCCCGGAATATTAAAGAGCGGCATCGCTATGTAGCCATAAAGCATTTTGTATCTGTTTGCGTCAAAAATCTTTTTCACTACCGGGAAGGAATGGCGACATGCAGCACAGTTGATATCTGCAATCTCAACAACAACAACCTTTGCATCCGGATTGCCTTGCACCTTCGCTTTATTTTCAGTTAATCGTTCAACCGTAATCCCCGTCAACTTCGGACCTTGAGGGCCAACCGTCTGCTTAGTCATGCCGCCAGCAGTAATTCCAAACGCCGCTAAGCATAAAATTGCCGCGCCCGCAACAATCATCATTTCCGTCTTAGGAAGCTTCTTCGGCTCAGTAGTTTCTTCGGCAGCTTCTTCAGGTCGACCAATTTGAGAAATCATCCCGTGAGTAATAAAAAGCGCTAGCATAGTCACAGCTGAACCAATACACCACTCACATTTTTGACCGAGTTGCGCAATCGAAACCGTCTGCAAATAGAGACTAAACGCCAACCCAAGGCCCGTCAGCCAAAAACCCAACTTAGAATACAAATCCCACTGTTTGCCCGAGCTCTTTGCTCGCATAATCGCAAATGCCAAAATTAAAGCGTAAGTAATAAAACCAAGGTAAGAAACAGGAATTCCAAACAACTTGCCCGCAACGCTGTTTGTAACCAAAGCACAGTTCGTTGTCGCGTTAATGCTACAAGGCACTTCAACATGCCTTGCTGAGGAATAACTCAATACTCCCGCAACGTACATCCCGACAATCGATAAAACCATCGCGATTCGATTCAACAAAACAGACTTCACGTTCTGATTATACGTCCCCCGAACGCCAACACTCTCGGACTCAATTCCAACTTCTTTGCCTGGTACCATCTTTATTCTCCAAATCCAACCTGTTCTATGAGCAACGTCACGCTACTCAAATCTGGTTCCCGACCAAAGATTAATCCGAAAAAAGGAACCTACTTTGTTCAAACCTGGGGATGCCAGATGAACGAAGAAGATAGCGAGCAAATGTCTCTTTATTTGCAAGATCTAGGCCTAAAACCTGCACAATCATGGCGAGAAGCCCAAGTAATCCTCCTCAACACCTGTAGCGTGCGTCGTAAACCGGAAGATAAAGCTTTCTCTCTCATTGGCGAGCTCAATGTAGTCAAGCAAAAACACCCCGAAGTCGTCATCGGTGTCGCCGGATGTATGGCTCAACTCCGGGCCAAAGAAATCAAACAGAAAAACCCTCTTGTCGACTTCGTCATCGGCACCGCTCAAATCAGCCAAATCCCCGGACTTGTCGAAGAGGCACTTCAAGGCCGACGATTCCAGTCACGCTTAGAACTTCCCGAACGAAAAGGCAAAATCGTTACCAGCATCCCCCAAAGAAATCTCGAACGCACCGGCAAACTCAAAGCCTATGTTCCCATCCAATATGGATGCGACAAATTCTGTAGTTTCTGTATCGTCCCAACAACCCGCGGACGAGAACGGTCTCGCCCCACCGATCACATAATCGCCGAAGTCCGGCGACTCGCTGAACTTGGAACAAAGGAAGTCACCCTCCTTGGACAAACCGTCAACAGTTATGGCAAAAACCTCGCTGAAGGCAACGTACCCTTCAGCCAACTCCTCCAACTCATCAGCGGAATCCCTGGCATTGAGCGCATCCGCTACACCTCCCCATACCCGCGCGATTTCCGTACCGACCTTATTGAAGTAATCCGCGATGTTCCCCAAGTTATGGAGCACTGCCACATGCCACTCCAAGGCGGCAACGACAATCTCCTCAAAAGAATGAAGCGGCTTTACACCGTCGAATCATTCGCCAAAATCGTTGATGAGCTCCGAGAGAAAATGCCCGACGTTGGATTAACCACCGATATCATCGTCGGCTTCCCCGGTGAAAGCGAGGAAGAATTCGAAGGCACCCTCGCCTGTATGCAACGATTCCAATTTGATAACGCATACACGTTCCGTTACTCCCCCAGACCCGGAACCCCCGCCGCCGAAATGGAGCAAGTCCCCACCCAAGTCGGAAAAGACCGCCTCAACAAACTCATCGCTTTCCAAAAAGAAATCACTGTTGCCAAAAACGAATCCTGTGTCGGCAAAACTTACGAAATCCTCGTCGACGGCCCGGCCCCCAAGCACCCCGAAATGCTCCAGGGCCTCAGCCGCTGTTTCCGCCTCATCCACTTCCCCGGAGAGGTCGACAAATACCGAGGCGAAATCGTTAATGTAAAGACCATCGAATCTCACCCTTGGGGATTCACCGGAAAAATCATCTAGTTACTACTTTTGCAATGATGCCGATGATCTACCGCCGCATCTCATTTATCTCTTAGTCGTAAATCAATCCCTTTCACAACTGGTCACTTAAAAACCAAATGTGACCAAACGGATCTCTAACCTTACAAACTCTGCCATACGGTTCATCCTTCGGTTCCTGAATCGCTGTCGCACCATGATGAACCGCCCTTGCAAACCGCAAGTCAACCCCAGCAATGCCGCATGATGGACACGGCCAAGTGGCGGGCTCTGATCGGTTATCGAATGCAAAAGTCTCCGTAAACTTTGCTTCAATTGCTCCACCATCCATATCAACACGCGCTGACGTTTGCGTCTCACCACATATTCTTCCTGCAAGCCATGAAAGCGTCTTCGTAATGCACGCTCATGGTTACAATAAAATTTCTATGCCGGTCCTCAATAGACTATTTCTTCCTTCAATTTAACCCTTCCGAGTTCGAAGCATTCTTCGGCTAACCGGTAAATGATTGGGGCGGATTGTGCCGCCACAATATAAACAAGTTGCACTGGCGCACAAAACAATTTTGAACACGAATCGCCGTAACTAACGGTAATGTAATGGTTCGTTAACTACACTTTTTTACATGACATACGCCTCCAAGAGATTCGCACTCTTCTGTGTTCTCCTGTTCTCCGTGCTGACCGCACTCATCCTCCCCGGATGCGGAGGCTCAAATGGCGGCACTCAAGAAACGAACGGCTTTCAATTCGTCGCAACCCCGGTTCAAGCCCAAATCCAACTACCTACCGGCGAAACTGTCCCAGCACTAACGCTTCTAGAGCCGTGGTGTTCAGGAGGGGCAACACCATTAACCGCAGACGGCAAAACCAATGTCACGATCTACAACAATGGCCCTCAATATGCCGATATCCGAGATGCCGCTGGCAATCTCGTCCTCATCAGCTACCTCAGCGACACTCAAAAAGTATTTAATGCCGAGACAACCGCACAAGCAATGATCTTCTTTGCCATCGGCGGTGCTGCTCAGATTGATGAGGGGCCAGCAATTGTCCTCGCCGGAATCAGCGATTTCCCCGGCTACGGATCAGTCGTCGATGAAATTTCGGCCCAACTCGTTTCCCAAGGCTATATCTCTCTCCAAACTGGCACCCTCACTGACAAAATCCAAGACGTCGTAGATGCCGTTCGCGGTACGCCTACCCCTGACGGACGAGGCACCATCGCCGAACCCACGAACGCCTCCGGAATTTTCCTCGATACCATTATTGATGGTCAATTCACTATTCAACAAAATTTCCTTCGCCGAACTGAAGGCGCAATTCGACGAGTTTCGTACGTCGACTCCGTCGGCATCAAACATGAAGGAGAAGAAGCCAAAACCGAATTCAAAGATGTCGAAATAAAAACCCCCTCAAGATATGGTGGATTCCTTGGTACGGCAGCTAACATCCTAAAAGGAGACCTCGTCTGGACTCCGACAGTCACCGAACCAATTAAAATTCCGCTATTCCCTGAAGAAGCTCAAGCCACAACCTACGAACTCAGAGTCTACGGGTGGGGGGCCACAGCCGGAAATGTTGTTAGTCTAACCCCAGATGAAAGAGAGAAAATTCTTACGCTCTCTCTAAAATCAATCGTTTTGGATGCATGTCTGCCCGTTGTTGCAAACATCATCATCCCGCTTAAGCAAGGCGCAGTCCAAAACTTTCTCGACTTTGCCGGGAGTAGCTCACTCCTCAGCGATACTATCAACATTCTAAGGGAAACAAACCCCCAAATCGTTGACCAGATTATCGCCGGGGATACAGCTGGAGCTCTTCTTACCGCATGGGAAACCATGCTTTCCTCAAACACCTTCCTGCCCACAATCTTCGAACTTGCATTCGATTGGGCCAACAAGCACAACATCAAGCTGCTCGGCAGCACCGGCTCAGAACTATCGAAAATTGTCGGACAAAGACTCGCACTCCTTGGCGTCGTAGACGTCTTCTTCTCGTCCGCAGACATGCTCGTTTATTCGCACGATATTGCAAATAGCGGACGTTGCCAAAATTTCTTCATCACCACTACCCCCGGCAAGGTGAGCGTCACAGGCAAATCGAGAACAGTCTCCGACAAAGGGGAACTCGAAGCCGTTATCCAAAATAAAAATCCCGACGCCGTTTACAAGTACGAATGGTCGGTTGAGGAAGGGTACGTAATTACCGCTCCTAACGGATCTACCGCTACCGCGCCCAACGGCGTTCTAGCAACAAGTCACGCCTCTGTCGAGATCGAATCTCTGGAAGACGAACCCGGCTTCGCAAGTGTGGAATGTAAAGTCACACGGATCGATGGCGAATTCGATATATTCATAGCTGTCGGTAAACATGACTTCGAATTTGTCCCCGAAATGGTTGTGACGCCCGAAAGCGCGCAGCTTGGTGAAGAAGAGGATGTCACAATAAAGGCCGAATATGAAGGTGACGAGGAGGTTCGATACAGATTCCAATACGATCGTAGCGACCTCGGAACTTGGACAAATGGCAACGTCGTTGATATTCACAATACGTCAAAGTTCACTGCTAACGGTCAACCCGGCCTTGTTACCGTCAACGTGTATATGTTCTTCGTCGAAAATGGAGTCGAGCGGACAATCGATTCGGCAGTAGTAACAATCCAGTGCGGAACAATCAGCGGTACACGCGTATATCCACACACAATTAACGACACAGGAATCGACCAAAATGATGACTTCTGGGGACGCGCCCAAACATATATCCTTGTCTCTAAATCGCTCGGAACAGGAACTGTTGTCATTTACCGCAATGGCGAACCGTTCCGCACATTTGACTCAGAGGAGGGGCCAAGTCATTCACAATACTTCTTCTCCGCATTCTGGCCGGCAAGTCAATACAACCACGTCGTTGAAGTCGAAACCCGATGGCAAGATGGATTTCTAACTGATAACGAGGCTGAAAGTTGGGGAAGACAGCAAGCAACAATTCTGTTCGGGCTCTACATGACCTTCCCCAACAACATTTACACAGTGCAAGTCCAACCCAATTAATATGAAACAAATAACCACCGCAAGCACATCAAGCTTGCGGTGGTTTCACAACTGGTCACTTAAAAACCAAATGTGACCGAACGGGTCACGAACTTTCGCAACTCTGCCGTACGGTTCATCCTTCGGTTCCTGAATCGCCACCGAACCATGCTCTATCGCGCGTGCAAACCGCGCATCAGTATCATCCACCACCAAAAAAATAATCACTGGCGATCCTCCCAGCCTTTCCGGCGTAATGTTGTATTCCGGAAACTCATCTGCGACCATCATGTTTGAACCCCCAAAATCCAATTCGGCATGCCCAATCTTCCCCTCCCACTCCATAACCTCACCCACCACCTTCGCTCCAAAAACCGTCTCGTAAAATCGAATCGCCGCTGATGCATCGCTCACCGCGATCATTGGGGAAATTTTGCCTATCATCACTCAATGATACAAACCCTAACGCCAAACAAGAAATGTAACTCTATTCAATAACCCAACTCCAAATTCACCTGACCCGTCGCAAAATCACCCCCATTAAGCCGCCCCAAAATCTCCTTAACTGCGTTCCACCTTGCGGTCTCTCCAACCCCCGTCCCACCTCGATGCGGAGTCATCACCACATTTCTCAAAGATGCCCAATCGCAATCTCCCGGGCTAACATTCTCCTCCGCCGACTCTGGATACTTCCACCAAACATCCAACCCCGCCCCAAAAAATCGTCCTGATTTCAATTCATCAAAAAGCGCTTGTTCTTCAATCACTGCCCCTCGTCCAACATTAACAACCACTGCGCCATCCGGCATTAAAGCCAATCGCTCACGGTTCACCATCCCTTTCGTTTCCGGGGTCAAAGGCACCGAAACATGCAAAACATCCGCCAGGCTCAACGCTTCCTCCAATCGATCCAATCCCCAAACATCGTCTCGTGCAGACCGCGCAATGCCAATGACATGCATATCCATCGCCTCACAAACCCGGCCGATATTTCTTCCAATCGCTCCCATCCCCAAAACAACCGCCGTTTTCCCCTCCAAAGCCATTGTCTTTACTTCCTCAAATCGTGCCGCCCAAGAACCGGTTCGAAATTCGCGATCCATCCCCGCCACATCGCGCGTCACCGCCAGCATCAAAGCAATCGCTGTCTGAGATGTCGCGCCCGAATTGTGATGCAAATTGTAAACCGAAACACCCCGCGCCTTCCCTGCTCGACGCACCTCGCCCGAAACCCCCGCCCACGGCACAATCACCGCCCGCAAACCAGCCAATCCCATCACTTGTTCTTCACTAACGCCCCCATGAACAAGCACCTCAACATCCCCCGGAATCTCTTCCCCGAAAGTCACTTCTAACCCTTCAAAAATCGTCTTCTCCTCTCCCGGCAACTCCCCAAATACATGCACTCTCATACCGCTATTCTCTCACATTAGTTAAAGTTGATTCCGACATTCACCCCCTACATTGAATTCAAACACCAATCCCTATCCTCAAACAATGTCGTTTCATTTAATAGGCATTTAAAAAGGTTTACTCAGCCCACATTTATTAGCTGAAGCCACTTTACTTCAGCTTAACTACAAAATCTTTTGCGCTATTACTCCACTGATTAGCCATGTTCTTACCCCCACCATCAACCTTATCCGGCCCCACACTCCAAGCCAACCCTCGCTTAGCATCATAACCAAATGCCTTCCCCGAATAAGGATCATTGACATCATCCGGCAAACCAAATTTTTTCAATTCAGAATACGAACCTGGTAACGCCCCACTCTCTATCATGCCCCGACGTGCGGCCAAAACAACTTCCGTCAACCCACGTGAAGCTTCTTGCCGAATAGCCGCAACTCGTGCCTGCGCAAAAATTGGCATGACCGACTGCAAGCTGACTAATCCAAAGACATTAGGAGTTGTCTTACACCACTTTGACATCTCGGTTTCATTTGCTTCCTCACCCGGAAAAGAGCTAAACAACTCATCCCAAAATGCATCCGACCCCTTAGATTCCAGTGGATTCTTCGTCATCTCCTCAATACTCATTGTCAAATAGGTCGCTCCTGCCTTTAGCGTCGCTTCGCGATCAAATGGCTTCGGATTCATCTCCATAGATGCCAACATCTCTTTGCTAATTCCAAAGTCCGTGCCCTTCTTAACCGGGAATTCCAGTGTCGCAATTGAAGGAACCGAATAATTCCACCATTCGCTCATGATTGATGACTGCAGCCCTTTAATCGCACCGAATTTCACTGCCCCATGCCCCTGCAAACTCTTGATATCCGCCTCAGTCCAGCTCCCCCGCAACGCCAAATCTCGAATATTCCGTTCTGCAATCGAACTGACCGCCACACCGACCAACTCAGTCATCATTAAGTTACTGGCTTCCAACATCCTTAAACTTAACTTGCGGTTAGTCAAACAAGCTCGGGCAGCTAGTTCAGGATTTCCTCCCTCTTCAACCACATCGGCATAAGCCCCCAATAACTTTGATGCTTCCTTAACCTTTGCTAATTGCTCGAGAATCCGAGAGGAATCCGACTGTAACTCAGCCGTATCTGGATAAGACAACAGCCACGGTTCCCCTTCAACCAAAACCCGCACCGAACCCTCAAATTCCTGCCCCACCGCGACAAGCATTGCTTTTTGGCCCGCGACTCGATCCCCAGAAGATGTGTTAACCGCGACTTTGATCTCCTCCGAAACCCCATCAACCAAAGCAATCAACTTCCCGAACGCGTCTTTATCGCCTACTGGTTCAGCCGGCTTTATTGCCGCCGAAACCTTCTGGGCCACCGCCAAATCCATCGGCGGAACTTGCTGCGCGATATTCGCACACCCAAACAGACTAAAACCTAAAATCGACGTCAAAAGCGCTTGGTTCACACCAACAGTATACGAACTTATTCACCCACGGAGGGCAATAATTCACTCCCCTTCGTGCTTAAACTTTTCAATGATCTCGTAAGCAAATTCCCGCTTACGCCAGCCCTTAATCTCAACATCTTTTTTCTCAAGCTGTTTGTAAATCTCAAAAAAGTGGACAATCTCATCCAACGTATGCTGATGAACATCGCGCATCCGTTCCCGATTCCCAAAGCGAGGATCCTTTGAAGCCACACAAAGCAACTTCTCGTCCGGCATCCCCTGATCAACCATCTCCAAAACCCCAATCGGCTTCGCTTCAACCACAATTCCCGGAAAAGTTGGGTGACTAACCAATACGAGTGCGTCAATCGGGTCGCCATCTAAATAAGTTGTCCGCGGCAAAAATCCGTAATCCCAAGGATAAAAAAGCGGTGAGTAGAGAACACGGTCTAACTTCATCGCATCCATGTCGGCATCGTATTCATACTTATTCGTACTAAATCGCGGAATTTCAATAATAACATTGACCTCTTCCGGAGCATTCTTACCGAGCGGAACATCGCGCAATCCCATATTCCTTCCTATCCTACCGATCTCGCCCTAAAGTCACTGAGCCACCCAAAATTATGCGTGGGCGTATCGAACCATTAGCTCCGGCCAACTCCCATTTTCAATCGCATCACGAATCTCCTGCATCATCCGACCATAAAACCAAATATTGTGCAAACTCGCCAGCCTCCCTCCAAACGGTTCGTTAGCCTTAAACAAATGCCGCAAATACCCCGCCGAATACCGCTCCGTCACCGGAAAGACCGAGTCTTCATCAAACCACCCTTTATGCTCCGCCCACTTCAAATTCAAAGCGTTTACTCGCCCCTGCAACGTATAAAGTGAATGATGCCGCGCCATCCGCGTTGGCAAAACACAATCAAACATATCCACCCCGCACTTCACCGCATGCAAAATGTCCTGCGGATGCCCGACCCCCATCAAATACCTCGGTTTATCCGCCGGCAAAAGTGGAGCCGTAAACTCCACCACCGGATACTGCATCTCTGTCGGCTCGCCCACACTCACACCTCCAATCGCTACCCCGTCAAAATCCAGCCCAGTAACCACTTCCGCACTCTCACGGCGCATATCTTCATGAACGCCCCCCTGCACAATCCCAAACAGATTCGTCTTCTCCCCCTTCGCCGCTAAATTACGCGGCAACCACTTATGCGTCCGCTCCATCGCCGCCGCTGCTTCATCCCGGCTACACGGATAAGGCGGGCACTGGTCTAAACACATCGCAATATCAACCCCCAACCGGGTCTGAATCTCCATGCTCCTCTCCGGTGTTAAATAAATCTCACGCCCGTCCAAGTGACTCTTAAACATCACTCCATCATCATCAACCTTGTTTCGATCACTCAAGCTCATCACCTGGTAACCCCCGCTATCGGTCAAAATCGGCCCCCGCCAGCTCATCAACTCGTGCAGACCCCCAAACCGCTCAACCAGTTCATCCCCGGGCCGCAAACTCAAATGGTACGTATTCGCCAAAACAAGGCTAAACCCCGCCCCTTCTAAATCCTCGCTCCCCAAAGTCTTAACGTTGCCTTGAGTCCCCACCGGCATAAAGCACGGAGTCTCCACCGTACCATGCGCAGTATGAATGCGGCCCCGCCGCGCTCCTGTGTGCGGGCAAGTCGCTAACAACTCGTAACGTAATCTCACCTTGTCAGTCTCTCTCAACCCTCATCAGCCCACCAGGACTCTTAACAACCCCTCGTATAAATACGGGCACTTCATTAAGGATTCTTAATCTTGTCCCGTGCCAATCCGCGAGTTAACAATTCTCTAACGTTTCTCGCTAAATCTATCCTCGTCGCCAGCCCTGAATTTCATCTGGCAAAACTCCTGTTTGGAGATGGACAAACTATGAAAACCGCAAAAGCTCTCCTCTTTACTCTCGCCGTTGCTGGCGTCGCAAGTGCACAAGCTCAAATCCGCATCACCGAATTTGCTCACAGCATGGGCACAACCCTCGAATTCGTCGAATTCACCAACGTTGGCAACAGCGCCGTCGACAGGTCCGGCTGGAGCTACGACGACGATAGCCGACTCCCAGGCGTCTTCGACCTGTCCGGTTTCGGTATTGTCGCTGCGGGCGAATCCGTTGTCATCGCCGAAAACACCAACGTCGCTGCATTCAAAACGGCGTGGAACCTCGGAGCAAGCGTTAAAGTCC
>JAPUDU010000188.1 GCA_027492935.1 Fimbriimonadaceae bacterium | reverse complement strand
AATTCAGATAAAGGATTCTAATACAGGATATATAGAGAGCCCTACCGTTTCACCCATCCCCCCCTACCGTTTCACCCATCCCCCCCTACCGTTTCACCCATGCGCTTCCCTACCGTTTCACCCATGCCGGGGAACCTAGAGCGTGTCTTAGTTGGCCTTTCCGTTCAGCTTCACATGGCGTTTTAAGAAGCTGATGAAGTGGCCAAGAGGCTTTTCGGGGGTGATGCCCTCGGCTTTGCACCACTTTTCCCAGTCGCGGCGCATCGCTCGCACGTCCCAACCGTGGGAATGCTTGCTGGCCGTAATGAGGTCTTTGGCCGTCAGATCGAAAAGCCCGGTTCGGGAGCGGACGGTGAAAAGTGAAGCGTTTTCGGGCTGAACCGGGAGTTGCCTCGGCGGTATTCCCGTCAACTTGAGGCCGCGCGGCGAAAGCTCAAGCGGTGCCGCTGGCCAGGCCGCTTTAACCTTCTCGATGGCTCCGGAAAGAGCTGCGCGGAAGTTGTCAGAACGGTTATATTCGGTGCCGAATTGCTCGTGCAGGTCGGCCAGTGAAACGGTGATTTGCTGGCCCTCCTTCATGCGATACAGGCGATACGTCGTCCACACAAAGAGATCCAGCGCAAGCGGTGATCTCTTGAGTTTTCCGGCCATGGTGAGATTGACGGGGACGGCGTTTGAAGTGATCGCCTTGTAAAAATCCTCGCTGAGCTCGATCCAGCTTTCAAAAAGCGTTGTCGCTTCGGGCTGGTTGAAATCCCACCACAAATAACCCTTGGGCGCGACGGACATATCGACCCAGCCCATTCCCTCGCCTGTGGCGGTCTGGTGGCTGTACTCGAATGAAATCCGGCTCCGGAACAAGCGCACCATTTGATCCCGCAGCCGCTTTGCATCGCCTCGCTTCCCTCTTCCCGTTTCTGGACTCAGCCCGACTTCCCGCAAAAAGTGGCTGAGGCTGTTTCCAAGCGCAAGTTTTCGATCTTGGGTTCGCATGGCCTCGGAGGTAACCCAAAGCATGAGAAGGCGCGGAATGGTGCCGTAGGGTAAGCCGATCTCCGGGTGCCCGGTGATGCTGAGGGTCAAATTGCCGTCGACTCGCTTGTGGGTTAGAACGCCTTTCGGGTTGCTATGCGGCAAAGTGCATTGCACCAGCTCGCGGGCCATGTATCCGCGTCGTTGCTCCTCGATGGGAGCCGGAATGGTGTTCTCTTCGACCAGGGCACGGAGTTGCTTCAATCTCGCCTCCCGAAGATGCCAAATAGCCGCTTGGGCTTGGCGGCTGGGGCCGGAAGCATTTTCACTTCGCTGTATGCCTGGTGCCAGCGGTCGCGCTCGTGCTTGATGTCCTCACGCTCGGCTTTCAAGTCCTCGATTTGCGCTTTAAGAGTAGAGATAACCTCCTCTTTGGCTTTTAGAGCGGCGTCTAAGTCACTGGTTACACTGGGTTCAATGGCGGGTGATTTTTGGTTATTTGAACTGGTGTCGTCCCCGGTGATCGGTTTCAAGGGGCCGTAGATATTCAGCAAGTCCGCGATCTGGAATACCCGGTGCCCTTTCTCGTTCTTGGAGTAGGGAAGTTTGCCACTGTCGGCGTCGCGGTGGATCACGGCTTTGTTCTTGCCTGTGAGCTTGGCCGCTTGGTTTATGCCGACGTATCCGGGTTGGTTCTGCATGGTTTCAGCCTTGGTGATTTATGGTGATTTGAACTGGTTCATCACTGGTTTATCCCGGTTACAGACGATTTGAGGCTCTGTAAAGATGCACTTCGCGCTTTCATAGCTCAATCAAACGCTTCAGAAAGTCCTCGGCCTTGCCACAGTCGATCTCCTGGGATGGACTGAGAATTAATCCTTTGATCGAATGACCTTCCAATTGCGTCACCCCTCTAGAGTTACGGCCCGCCCAATGTCGGAGCAAAATAGTCGCTCCCAAGAGTTTTTCCTCAAACATCGAAACCAAGACGGTGTTAACTATGCGAGTGGTGTCTACTCCAACGAAGTAGAACATAAATACAGATCGGTCAGAAGCTAGAAACTCTAGCATCTTGTCGATGTTGTATGCTTTAGGATTAGAGTTCAGAACCATGATTTTTGTTTTAACATCGGTTTCGGTTAAGAACTTCTCGAACTCCCTAGAATAATCGCCAAGGTTGTTGTCCGTCTTAAATTGTGGGATTCCGCGATCCTTTCTATTAAGCGCAGCTATGATTTCCCCTCTAAGTTGGTCGTCCTCTCCGGCAATTAGATATTCAATGATCCGACCTCGTACATTGACATTCTCAATTAGCGCGGCGATTACAATTTCATTTTTGAACTTTTCAACTTTAGCGTCTAGCTCGCCTTTCAGAGTTGCATAATCCGGCGACTGAACAAAGTTATCAGCTCGTCTCGGAGCTTCAATGATTGAGGCTCCAGAATTACCCTCGACAACAAATTTCTTTCCAGTTGCGACAATATTGGTTGTTGCTTCGACTAGCCTCCTTAAGTTGTCCTCGAACTCCAAGCCATCATGAATAGCGAAGAGCCTTGAAAGGTTCTCAGGTGTGTTCTTAATCGAGCCCTCTAATCCAGCATCAAATTCGCGCATGATGTCGGAGCCGTTGAAGCTACCACGAATGTTGTCCTCTCGTAGCTCATGAGAACTATGGCTAATCTTCTTCAAGAAGGTCGTGTTCGCGAGCAGTAGGTAGTTCTGATCCGGCGTCACTAAGCAGATCAGAAACGGCTTGCCGTCATACTTTTGAAGATTGGAGAGGGACAGAACCGTGTTCCCAAAATTGAGGCCGTTCGATGCGCTGAAACGAACGGCAAATTCGTCGCAATAATAGACGGATCGGTCTTTGACAAACTTAAACTCTTTCGAAGTGAGCTCTGCAAGTTTTGCTTTGTCGTTGATCTTGTTGTGCGAAGCAACGAAAGCGATGAACCGATCTAATTCATTCATCGAACAATCCTGCCCCTTGGTGCATCTGAAGATCATTTGATTCTTCGATACGCTTTGGTCGTCCCCTGCCTTTACGTAATTCAATATTGTCCGGCGTTGAGGCTTTCTGATCGACTAGGCTGTTGCGCTCCCAGAAATAGCCATCGTGATAGCCTTGAATGCTTGCATCGGAATCTGCTTGAATCAAGCGTTTTACGGCCATGCAGCAGTACTCCTCGTCAATCTCGACGCCTGCGAATTTGCGCTGTAATTTTTTGGATACTACACACGTTGTTCCTGAACCAAAGAACGGGTCGAAGACAAAGTCGCCGGGCCGCGAGCTGGCCAAAATGAGCTTGGCTATTAGCTTCTCGGGCTTCTGTGTGGGATGGTCCGTGTTTTCAGGCATTGACCAAAATGGGATAGAAATATCCGTCCACAAATTCGATGGATGCGTTAAGCGGAAATTACCCTGATCTGTTTCATCCCAATCTTTTGGTTTTCCTGTAGTGTCTCGATAAGGAGCAATAACTTTGCGCTTCATCTTCACCGCTTCAACATCAAAGTAGAAGTCGTCGGAGACTGTGCAGTACCAGATATCCTCCGAACAGTTTTTCCAATTGGATAGTGCTCCGCGCCCTTTCTCCCGTTCCCACGTGATGCGGTTGCGAATGGTGAAATATTTGGAAAGCACCTTCTGAATTGAGGCTGAGGATTGCCAGTCGCAACAAACGTATAGCGATGCGGTGTGTTTAAGCAGACGCCGAATTTGCGATAGCCAACCATCAAGCCATTCTTCGTAATCGTTAGAGGATGACTTCGCAAATGTTCTGCCGTTGAAATTTTTCGTGAGATTGTAGGGCGGATCAACGACGAGCAGGTCTATGAAATTCGATGGAAGATGAGCCAGAGCAGTGAAGATGTCCTGGTTTACAAGCTGGTTGGTGATGTCTTCTACGCTCACAGCCTCGGTCAGTACATTGAGTTGAGAAGCTAAAGGCGTTCTCTCTGAGGTTTCAATGGTGAGGGTGCGATTCCGGGGCGCACGTTGCTTTTCTGGTGCTGCTTGAGGCTTTGTCATGGGAAACTACTTTCGACGTTGGATATTGAAAAGAGGGGCAGGGAATACTCCGGATCATCTTTTTCATTCTGATTGTCCGGGGTTAGATTTAAGCCGATGGGCACTTGCAGGGCACGCATAACTGTTGTTCCTGCCCATTGGCCGCGTCCGCTCGGAGTGGAAACGCCTTCTGTGTTGAGCTGGTCGGCGATCTGCTGAAGGGTGGCCCCTCGTTGACGCAAGGCATAGATGCGAGGCCGGATCGAGGATCGGAAATCCTCGGCGGTCTGTGATCGCTCTAGGATCGTTGAAGCGATGTTCGCGAGTGGATCGGGAGGGCCGAGTCTTGTCCCGTTGGCCTTCGCCCTGGCCAATGCCGCTTTGGTGCGCTCGCTTATCATGTCACGCTCGTTCTCGGCCACTGCGGCGAGGATTTGCACCATGAACTTTGAGGCTCCGGGCATATCGACGGCCACAAAGTCGACTCCGGATTTTTGGAGCTGGGCGATGGTTAGAAGATCACGGCTGAGGCGGTCGAGCCTGGCCACGGCCAGCGTGTGGCCGAACTGCTCACACATGAGCAGCGCAGATTCAAAGATGGGCCGCTCTTTGCGAGTGGAGACAACTTCCTCGAACTCGGCGGCGATGGTGAACCCGTTTTGATCGGCATACCGACGTATTGCGTCGCGCTGCGCCTCGAGTCCAAGACGGCTTGAGCCTTGTTCCGCTGTGGACACGCGGATATAGGCGATCAGTGGGGCAGGAAGGTTAGTTTTACGCTTCATTCGGTCGTTTGGAGTGTAATAAACACAGACGTACGACTAAGGCAAGAGGGCGCAAAACAGGGAAACCACATCACCGCCAGCCTTAGAGCGGTTTCAAAATGATCTCGATGGAAATAGTAATAGCCATGCAAACAGTGCGGGCCTTTACCAATATTTCGAGCTGGGCAATTCCAGCTTCTTTGCCCGGACGTCCTGCCTTCACTCATCATCTGTCGCACCAGTGAGTCACCCCCCTTCCCTCCAATGGGAAAATTTTGGCCGCAGACGCAATTCACCCTGTCAACCTCGTTCAGCCGTGGGGTGCTCCAAGTTGACAGGGTGAATTTCGCGGCAGGTTGAGGAGCCTGGAAGGAAGGGAGGAAAAAAGCTTGATTGCGGAAGGTAATCTCCCGGGATTCTCATGAGCAATGAAGCTGAGCAGAAGGCCCTCTATCGAAAGATCGTGGAGGAGGGTTCCGGCACCCTTGAACTAAATGCCTCGGACCCGGTTGCACACCTTCAGGCTTGTCAATGGGCGAAAGAGATTGCTGCTCCATACAACAGGTACACAAGCTACCTAGCGGTATATCATCTTCGCCTAGTCGATAATGCCGCGCATAGGTTTCCGCTAGTAGTGCGCTTTGCCGTAGAAACAGAAAAGTTCACGAAGGATCATTTTTCCAAAGTTGCTTCCGAGGGTAGAGCCATCGACCTCACTTCCATTGAAGATGACCCCCTTCCCGTCGTGCAATTAGTGGCTTGTGAGTGGGCGTTGGAATCCGGCCATGCATTAACGGATAACAGTATCGATCAGGCCATTTCAAATTTTCCACAAATGAAATTCAGCGTGCAGGCGTTCCCCTTGTTAGCGAGTGAACTTGGAATAAGCGGCGGTGCAATATATGCTGAAACCCATACCAAGAGTGGGATTAATTGGAAACCTGATGATTCAACCTGGATCACGCTTCCAGACCACATTCAAAATATGTTGCCGCCTGGCATCATCGTCACGGTTCAAAAGTGTGCTTTGCAAATTAACCGTCTCTCGAATGAAGGATTTTTCAAAGTTCAAGAGCGTTGGTTGAACGGAATGCTTCGAGAGGAATACGGAACCAAAGTGCCATTAAATAATTGGATGCATCGCGGCATTCCACATTGCATAACCGTAACTCTCCAACCTCGGGAAGGTGGGCCAGCTTCGCTGATTGGAGTGTTTGATATTCTAGAGGGAAGCATGGCTTCTATCAATGAAGATATTTTCGCTACTAAAGCATTCGAGTTTGTTCAGGGTAAATCTTCTAATTCCCTAGAAATTCAGTTTGTGAAAAATATTTTTAGCATGATGAAGCAGAGCACAAAAGAGCGAGAAGCAATTCAGGAAATTATGAATTATTTCCAAACAAGTATTTTCATTCCCACGCGGAATGAATTTAGTAAAAACTCGCAATCGGTTCGGCTCTAAATTCCAGGATCACCAAATCGCATCTTGCGCCTCAAACGCGGAGCGGGTGCCTTGTGCTTCTTTTTGGTGAAGCCTGTCTTTGCTGGCGGCTCGGCCTGGTCGTTCGCAATGCTCTTATCAAATTGACCTTGCGCCATGTTCCGCGCCTTGCGCCCAAAAGCGGCTTCGGCTGGTGATTTCTCACGCGGCTTTTCGATCTCAGCGTCATTCATTCGCTCTCTGAATTCGGCGGTGCTTACATCCTCGAGCAATCGAACCGGATTCATTTTCAGGCCCTTGTACTCGATCACGAAGTCGCGGCGGTCACCTCGCTGGATGTCGACTCCCAAAGCGTTCAGCATCGCTTTCATTTCTTCGCCGCCATCCGTGGCCGTCCATGCGGCGCGAACGATCTTCTCTAACTTGTCGCGGTTCTGTGTGCGGTCTTTAAGTGCCCGGATATCCCGATCTGATAGGCGGCGTTTCGTTCGCTCCGGAGCTGATTTTTCCGGCACGGGCTCGAGTCCAAATTCCTTCTCCGCCTGGCGGGCGATGGCGTGGTGATGCTTGCGGTCGTTGCTCATCGAAACAAGCTTTCCCGACACCGGATCGAAGCGTGACCAAACGATGTGGAGGTGCAATCCTTTCTCCTCGTTGTTGTGGCCGATCACCGCACGTGCGCAATTTGTGAAGCCTAAGTTTTCCTCCATACGGTGCACGACCTCTAGCCATTGGGCTTCTTTGAGTGCCTCTCCGTCGCGTAAACGAATGTGCGCGTGATAGAGGGCTTTGTCTCCCTTGGTGCTGCAATGTGCAATGGCTTCCCAATCGGTGAGGGCTTTCCGGATGTCGTCGCTGGCCGAGTCTCGAAGATCCATCACGAACTCTTTTTCACCTGGCTTGGTCGTGAGTAAATAGCGGGCGAGGTTGCCCGCGTGGCCGTGGGATCGCCCTTTGATTATCACGGCGTGAGTGCCGCCCGCACCTCGTCGCGGATCGCCTCCAGTTCGGCCTTCAACTCACGGATGTTCCGGACGTGCGAAAGGTCGCCTGTGGTGTTGGCCACCTTTGCGAGCTGGTTCAAATTGCCGCCGATCTTGCCGAGTTGCTGGAGCACTTCGGCCATGCGTTCGTGATCGACGCTCCGGCGATATTTACGCTTTGGGATGGGGGCGTTTAGGAGCTGCGCTCTGGCCACGTCGGAAAGTGACACGGCGGCGGTGTCAGCGTCCCGCTTGAGCTGCTCCATTTCCTCCGGCGTCAATCGGACTCGCAGATACTCGGTTCTTTGCTCGGATGGCCTGGCCATGGTCTTCTGCCTGGGGGGGTCAACGGGGGGCTTGTCCCCCCTTGCAAGGGCCGCGCCAAGCGGCTTGTTTTGGGGCGAAACCCGAAGGGTTTTGTACCCCAAAACATTCCTTGCTAATTTTCCTATGCTGATGGTTAGACTACCTCTTCCGAATTGCTGAATGGTAAACTCTCTCCATGCAAGGCAGCGGTTTTTCCATCCCATTACCGGGCCTCCACTCTCTGAATGTGCATGGTTCAGCTCATTGGATGGACGAACCCGAATTCCAAAAATTGGGGCTCGATGGATCGCGCGGCGTTGTACTTGGAAAGCGATTGAACGGTGATCTCGTGCGCTTCGATGGCGACGGTCATGTGATGGTTTTCGCTCCAACAGGGGCGGGCAAAGGCATCGGTTTTGTTCAGCCCAACCTCGCTGAATACCAGGGGTCGATGGTCGTTCTCGATCCAAAGGGAGAGAACGCAATCGTGAGCAGTCAGCTCCGGCGAACGATGGGGCATGACGTGATCGTGCTCGATCCCTTTGGGATGACCGGGCTTCCCGGCCAGACTTACAACCCTTTGAGTGCCCTCACCTTCGCCGACAGCGCAAACGTCGGCCCATGGATCGAATGCCTAGGCGAAGCCCTCATCAAAGATGAGGGGGCTAAAGAGCAGCATTGGGTGATGGGAGCTCGAAAGTTCACGGTCTTCCTCATGTGGTGGATGGTTGCCCACGAGCCCCCCGAAAATCGAAACCTCGTCCGGCTTTTTGAGCTCGTCCATGGTGGCTATGAGCTGCTTTCCAAAATGGCCGCTGTTATGAGTGAAGGGCGTTCCCGCGATCCGGAAGTCGCGCGTCTATGTCGTGCCCTGGGAACCTGGCTCCTTGGCCGTCAGGAACGTGAGTTCTCATACTTTGAAAGCATCTGCATTAACCAGCTCGGCTGGGTCGGCGATTTCGTTTGGAAGGATGTTTTAAGCGGTCCACCTTCGCCGCCGCCGCAAATGAAGTCGAAGCCGACGACGATTTACCTCGTGTTGCCCTTCCATCGAATGAAGCGTTATCAAGGATGGCTCCGGCTCATGGTCGCCGATCTGATAACCGTTCTTTACGACACGCCGGGTAGTCCTCCGGAACCTGTTTTATTTCTTCTCGATGAAGCCTTCGCCGGACTCGGCCGCATGGATTTTTTGTTTGAAGCGGCCGGCGCGGTGCGCGGCGCCGGTGCGCGTCTTGCGTTCGTGTATCAGGACGTTGAGCAAGCAAAAAAACTCTATGGAGAGAGTTGGCAATCCCTGGTCGCAAATTCCGGTGTGACGCTTTTCTGGTGTGTGAATGATCTCACCGCGGCTGATTTCCTTGCGCGGCGTAGTGGATCGCGTACAGCTCCCATGCCTGGAAACCCTGCCGGAATTGCTGAACCGCTTTTACGAGTGGAAGAAGCGATGACACTTTCCCGTGATGAGGTGATCGCGCTGTTTCGAAACGCAAGCCCGGCACGGTTCGGCTTACTGAATGCGCTCACCGATCATCGGTTTAATATGCGCCTTGCGAAGAATACAACTTACGGAAAACCAGTCGAACGTGAACCTAAGGCAAGAACGGATTATGTGCCCGTAGATCTCTCGAACATAGCTGCACCATCTCGACGCGATGAAGAAAGCGAACCGCCGAGGGCAAACCACCTTGCGGAAATTTCTACGTCGATCGGAATCCCGATCGCGCAACTTGAAGCATTGGAAAACCAATTCGGACGGCTGGTGATGCGTGGTGATGAACTTGGTTACATCGACAGCCGTGGAATTTTCGTTGGCCTTCGCTAAAGGAAAAGCTGGGGATCATTCCCCAGCTCCATCCACTGCTTTAGGCGGTTGCACGACGATCTTGTATCTGCCTTCGCTCGCTGCTGGCACTGCGTCTAGAAAAACGATCATGCCGCCATTGTCTCGAGGAAATGCAATTCCGATGCGAGTCCAGCGGTCTTTGCCTTTGCTATCTTCGCGAACTGTGTAGGCGTTGAAATGCTGTTTCATTTTGAGTCTCCTTTGGTTTTTTCAGCGGGTTTTTCCCGTCGATGGCTCGATAAAGGACGCACTTTCAAGGGCACGTGAGCAAGGCGAAAACCGGAAGGGGGATCGCCCGTGTTGGCAGAGAATCGAAACACGGGGAATCCGGTTTGAGGGCAAAGCCTCTCGACCATTGCGAGACGGCCCCGAGTGTGTCACGGGTCATCAATCAGGCGGGATTTTCTTCGCTGGTAAGTTTTGAAAAGGGACGATGAAACCGGGGATCACCAATTGCACCTGGTGACGGATCACCAGCGGGTTTTACGCGGGTTTGGTCGGTAACTGCTTCCTCGGCCTGGCTGAGAGGGCTCTTTGATTGTCAGACCGTACCGGGTCGCCAGCATCGTCATCACTTGGCGTTGCTGTTCTGGATTGAGGGTGTCGAGCAGGTCGGCCACTTGCTCGGCAATATGGAATTCTCTTCCCTTTGTGTCCTCCATGCCTTTTTTCCCTTTGCCCTTAAAAAGCAAATCTGACAGACGTTCGGCGGGTGTCAAGGGTGGTTTCCTAAAACCCGAAGGGCTCGAAGTCGCTCCGGCGGCTTTTTTAGGTGCCCTTGACAGGCGTAGCCCTTGCCCGTCGGATGGCTGGCACATACTAGCCCCGCTTGGGCAAAGGGAATGGGGCGCAATCGCTCTAGGATCGACGCTGAGAGAGGTTTCTGGTTTTCAATGGGTTTCCCTACCCTTCTCTGCTTTCGAGCTACTCAGCGGCTCTTATTTCGAGTTCTTGACCCTTTCAAGGGTTCCGGCTTGCCCTCTCGGGCTCGCTCCGCTCTCGTTTCAGTCGAAACGTTCGGGAAAGGCGTTCCCCTGAAAATTGAATTAAAAAATCCTTGCGGCGTGGTTGGCCACGCTAACGGGATTCTTTCTTAAAGGAATTCAGATAAAGGATTCTAATACAGGATATATAGAGAGCCCTACCGTTTCACCC
>JAPUDU010000187.1 GCA_027492935.1 Fimbriimonadaceae bacterium | reverse complement strand
TCTTTCCAAGCGATCCGTCATGTATTTCTGGGAGCAATCCGACCCCATAACCGGGCTCACCCGAGATCGCGCCCCTATCCAAAAAGACGATCCAAACCCACGCAATTTCAATATTTCCAGCATCGCCGCCACCGGATACGCCCTTGCCGCTTATCCTATCGGTGTCGATTACGGTTATCTAAACCGCCAACAAGCCAAAACTCGCACAGTAAACACACTCAATTTCATCTTCAACAAACTCGAAGGCAACAAAGGCTGGTACTACCACTTCGTTGATGTCAAAACCGGCAAACGAGAGTGGAATAGCGAACTCTCCTCTATCGATTCTGGTCTCCTCTTCGCCGGTATCCACATGGCCGAAGGCTACTGGCAAGACCCCGAAATAACCGCACTCTCGCGAAAAATCATCAATCGGGTTGATTGGCAATGGTTCCTCACAAACGACGGAGAACTCCCCAACTCACTCACAATCTCAATGGGCTGGTCACCCGAAAACGGCTTCCACAGATCACGCTGGGATGGTTTCTACGAGCATATGTTCCTCTATATCCTCGCTCTCGGTAACTCAAAGAAAATGGAACCCGAACTCTGGACAGGATTCCGCCGATCCAGATTCCAATACGAAGGCTACGACCTCATCCACGGTGCCGCCCTCTTCATTCACCAAATGTCACAAGCCTATCTTCCCATGAAGAACAAGCGAGACATTCTCGGCTACGACTATTGGGTTGAGGGCCGAAACATGACCCTCGCAAGTCGCCACTACACCATCTCAAATCCTCAGAAATTCAAAGGTTACGGCCCCAACATCTGGGGACTCTCCGCTTGCGATATCCCCGACGGATACGGTGCTCCTGGTGCCCCCAATTTCAACGGCAAACCCGATGATAACGGCACCCTTGCCCCTGCCGCCGCCGTCGCCAGCATCATGTACACGCCCGAACTCAGCATCGCCGCCGCAAATGCGTTCGTCACCCAATACCCTCAATCTTATGGACAGTATGGATTCACAACCGGCATTAACCCAACCAGAAACTGGCAATCACCAGACACCATCGGCATCGATGTCGGCCAAATGATGCTCGCCATCGAAAACTACCGAACCGGCAAACCCCACAAATGGATGATGAGCAACCCCGCCGTCAAAACCGGAATGGATCGCGCAGGCTTCCACGAAACAAAAGAGGGCGACCCAACCAAGCGCCCCCTCCGTGTAGCTCCAAAGTAAGTTCGCGCTACTTCACTCGGAAACTTTCAATCACTCCAGGAGCAATTGAGCTAATCACTTGCTCCCCATTGGTTGTTGTAAATTCAAACCGATAAGCTGATTCCCCATCGCAAACGACATAGATCATCCGCCAAATCTCATCACCGCCAATCGACTTTGATTTGTGCTGAATCTCATAAGCTGGCCCGACCGCCAAATCAATCTTCTTCGACTTTTCGTTCAACAGATTCTCGCCAACCTTTTTGGCCTCACCCTCCAAATCCGCTCCACCCTTATGCTTAGAAATATTCACAGTCAACCCCGTAGTCGGCTCACCCGGAAGAGGCTTATAAGTTGAATCGTTCAAGATCAAAGCCGCGTTTGCCGTGGTCGATTCCTGTCCGGGTGAAAGCCCGTAACCCACAACCGGATTACTCAAATTCTGCAAGTCCCCAAGGCTCGCCCCCGCATTCTTCGGCACCTGATAACTGCTCGGAACATTGATCGAAAAGCCCTCTTCGTTCCGCGCATACCATCCCGCCTGAGGAGCTGCCGGAGCCGCATCCCGCTTCAATGTCACGACATTCTTCGGCCCGCATCCCACCAGGATCACCGCAACTGCCAAACCCAATAAAACATTCTTCATGATCAAAACTATACACTTCCAAACTAAAAGTTTGGTTGCAAATTAATCATTAAGGAAAAGTGAAAACATCCCCCAAAAGAGCGGCAATAGATGAAACCAACCTAAAAACCAAAAGCCCCGACCGCACCAAACCCAGACCCACCCTCCGAACAACTCCATCCCCAAAGCCCGTACAATAAAAGTAGCCATGATCGCCACGATCCAAGAAGCACTCCAAGACCTCAAAGCCGGAAAAATGATCATCGTCGTCGATGACCCCACCCGAGAAAATGAAGGCGATCTCATCATGCTCGGAGAACATGTCACCCCCGCCTACATGAACTTCATGATCAAAGAAGGCCGTGGCGTACCTTTCATCAGCGTCCCCGAAGAAAGACTGGAACAACTTGGCATCCCCATGATGACCAAGGCCAACACCGCCCGTCTCGGAACCGCAATGGCCGAAACCGTCGATGCCATCGAAGGTACCACCACCGGCGTCTCCGCCGGCGACCGCGCCAAAACCGTCGAAGTTCTCTGCAACCCCACTTCCCTCCCCGGCGACCTCATGCGCCCCGGACACATGCTCGTTCTCCGCGCCGAAAAAGGTGGCGTTCTCAGAAGGGCCGGACACACCGAAGCATCCGTCGATCTCTGTCTCCTCTGCGATTCAAAGCCTGTCGGCGTTGGGGTCGAAATCATCGGCGACGACGGCGAAATGCTCCGTCTTGATGGTGGCCTCGAAGCCTACGCCGCCAAACATGGCCTCAAAATCATCACGATCGAAGACCTCATCGCCTACCGCCGACGAACCGAAACCCTCGTTCACCGACAAGCGGGCCCCATCAACTTCCCCACCAAATACGGCAATTTCAAAATCTACGCCTACGAAACCGAAGTCGAACCCGAACCATTCATCGCCATCGTCAAAGGCGACATCACCCCCGAACCCACCCTCGTCCGCGTCCACAGCTCCTGCCTGACCGGCGACATCCTCGGATCACTCCGCTGCGACTGCGGCGACCAGCTCAGCGCTGCTCTCCAAATGATCGAAGCCGAAGGCTCCGGCGTCGTTCTCTACATCGCCCAAGAAGGCCGCGGCATCGGCATCGTCAATAAATTAAGAGCCTACGAACTCCAAGATGGCGGCCTCGATACCGTCGAAGCCAACCAAGCCCTCGGATTCAAACCCGACCAACGCGACTACGGCCTCGGCTCCCAAGTCCTCTACGACCTCGGCGTCCGAAAAATGAAACTGATTTCCAACAACCCCGCCAAACGCGCGGGATTGCAAGGTTTCGGACTCGAAATCACCGAAACCGTCCCCATCATCACCCCCACCACCGAACACTCAGAAAAGTACATCGAAACAAAACGCGACAAAATGGGCCACCTCATCCCCTAGCTATCAGGAGAAGGCTAGGGGATGTAGCCCCCATCTTCACCCTGCTAGGCAATACTAAGCGACTAAAAAGTCGACTGCTTGACGATACTGAGGGGTACTAGCAAAGCGATCTAACAACTGTTTTCTTATATATTTATTTGCATCTTTCAATGAGTCTATAATTTCAAGATTTAAGGACATACATTCCGATTTTCCAATCATTAGTGCTGCGCTTCCACAAAGATCATTGTGACCCAGAGCCTTCAAAGCTCTCAACGTGGTTGTTCTATATCTGAGAGATTCAAAGGGATCTTGTGCTATGTTTGCTAGTCTAAATAGAGCATTTTCAGTGTGCAAGTAACCTGAGTTTCCTAATCGCTCAGTAAAAAGTGCTTTCACAAAGGAGTGAGCCTCTCCACAGTCACCTATTTCCCCCCAGAACCCTACAGTGTTATTTTTCAGAGACCCATGATTTATGGAGTAATCGAATACTTGTGAGCAAGCATAAGGTGATTCTTTTATATAACGCATTTCCTTACCAACTAGAATTTCGGAGGAATACTTATCAAGTATTGAGATACTTTTAGTTAGAACCGTCGAATCTACCATATCCAACCGTTTCAAATAATTCACCATAGTCAAATCTTCCCAAAGCAATTTATAGTTTTCGTTGTGGTCAAGTTCGGATAAATTACCTTCGTCTCCCATATTGCCCTCTGCACTCGAGATCAAACCCCCAGCTCCCCTGTTCATATACTTGTTTCTGTTGCTCGCCGTATTCCAGATACGCCAGTCACCAAAACGCAAGATTTCAACCAGCAATGCTGTTGCTTCGCTACTGCTTTTGCTAATATCGAAGGCCCATGTCCCATTTTCTAATTCTGTTGGCCCAAATTGTCTTGTCTTCCCATGGTTCTCATTGAGTCCCATTCTGCAAAGCACTTCCAGCAATGCACTATAGATAGTTTGTGTTTGATCAACGGTTTTCCCAAAAATATAAATGTCATCATTTAATATAATTATGTTATCGGAATATTCTGGCAGTGAAAGAAATATTTCAGCCCTTATTAGATAAAATATAGAATGCGATGTAGTGTAACCATGAGGAATAGAGTCGCTAGTCAAGAAATAGCAGCTCAGCATAAAATAATCTATAGCTAAAGCCTCTGAAATGTGCTTCTCTATCGTATTAATTACTAGCTGCTGATTTACACTATTGTATGCTTCCTTAATATCAAGATATATTCCATACCTCATTCCTTTGGCCCACATATGTTTTTTCTTATCAAGTCCCTCGCCGTATGACCGGCTACTATTTTCCAAAAAAAGCGTTCCTTCTACTGGCACATGTCCGAATAATGACTGCCCGCCAAGCTCCGACAAATATCCCGGCATATCCCCTAAAATAGATGTTCCTATTTTAGCATACCGCGCGTGCAGGTATGGATCCATTACCCAAGATATTCGCTCTCCATTTCGCTTAGGGATACTAGTCTTTGTTATGGGATATTCATCTGTAAAATATCTTCCGTTTTCCAATATGAAGTATGTTAAATCTCTTAAAACTGGTTCACTTTGAGTTATGTAGTACCGATGGTCATCACTAACCATCGATACTAAAGCGGCTTCTTGCAAAACTACTGACAAGCCTCACATTCTTCACCGTTCCGCATCGCCTCAATCGAACAAGCCGCCTTCTCAGCCTCCGAATAAACCCGGCGCTCGTCCGCCTGCTTCTTCACCGCAACCGTTGCCTTCTCAATGTTAGAAGCACCCAAAGTCCGCAGGTAATAAGTCGTCTTCAAACCGACTCGCCACGCCCGCCGATACATGTGACTCAACGTCTTCAAGTCCGCCTGGCCGAGGAACAGGTTCAACGACTGCGACTGGTCAATCCACTTCTGACGCCGCGCACCCGCATCCAAAATAAAGTCATACGGAATCGCAAACGCCGTCGCATACTTCTTCTTGAGGTCCGCGGGAATCTCTTCAATCGCATCCAGCTCGCCATCAAAATACTTCACCTGGTCAATAATCTCCGGCGTCCACAGTCCGCGCGCCTTCAAATCCTTCACCATAAACGGATTCACAACCACAAAGTCGCCGCTCAGATTGCTCTTCACGTACATATTCTTATAGAGCGGCTCAATACAAGGGCTGGTGCCTGTGATGTTCGCAATCGTCGCCGTCGGCGCAATCGCCAACACGTTGCTGTTTCGCATCCCTTGCGCCTTGATCTTCTCCCGCAGAACCGACCAATCCAGCCGACCGCCGCGTGGCACTTCGACCGGAACACCCCGTTCTCGCTCCAAAATCTCCAGCGTATCCAACGGCAACAAGCCCCGATCCCACTTCGAACCCGTAAAGGTCGAATAAGATCCGCGCTCCGCCGCAAGGTCAGATGAAGCCTCATATGCATAAAACGCAATTGCTTCCATCATCTCATCATTAAATTCAACTGCCTCGGGGCTAGCAAACTCAATCCCCTTAGCAAACAGCGCATGGTGCAAACCCATCACGCCCAAGCCGACCGGGCGGTGCCGGGTATTCGCCGTTTTCGCTGCATCCGTCGGATAAAAGTTGATGTCAATCACGTTATCCAATGCCCGCACCGCAACCCGAACAGTCTCGCGCAGCTTAACGTGGTCAATCTCACCCTCGGGCGTCAAATGGTTATCAATCAAAATCGAACCAAGGTTACAAACTGCCGTCTCATCCTTGCTCGTGTTTAGCGTAATCTCTGTACACAGGTTCGATGAGTGAATCACACCCACATGATCCTGAGGTGACCGCAAATTGCACGGATCTTTAAAGGTAATCCAAGGATGCCCGGTTTCAAATAGCATCTTCAGCATCGACTTCCAAAGTTCAAGTGCCTCGATTTCCCGACTCCAAATCTCGCCCCGCTTGGCTGCCGCTTCGTATTCCACATACTTCGCTTCAAACGCCTGACCATAAAGGTCGTGCATATCCTTCACTTCATTTGCCCGGAACAGAGTCCAATTCTCCCGCGCTTCCATCCGCTTCATAAACAAATCCGGAATCCAGTTCGCGGTGTTCATGTCGTGGGTTCGGCGGCGTTCATCGCCCGTATTCCGCCGCAATTCCATAAAGTCCAAAATGTCGTTATGCCAAGTTTCCAGATAAGCACAGCCGCTCCCCGCACGCTTCCCACCTTGATTTACCGCCACCAATTGGTCGTTATGCATCTTGAGGAAAGGAATAACCCCCTGGCTCTCGCCGTTCGTACCCTGAATATAACCGCCCGTTCCCCGAACGCTTGTCCAGCTTCCACCAAGTCCACCAGCCCACTTACTCAAGAATGCGTTCTCCGCAATCCCCCGAATCATGATGCTCTCAATCGAGTCATCAACTTTATACAGGTAGCAACTTGAAAGCTGACTGCGCAAAGTCCCCGAATTAAACAACGTCGGCGTACTGCTGCAGAACCGGCGACTCTTGTAAAGCTGATAAAGCTCAATCGCTTTGTCTTCCCGATTATCTTCGTCCTTGAACAAGCCCATCGCCACCCGCATCCAAAAAATCTGCGGAGTCTCCAACCGAACATGGTTCCGACTCGAAGTCTTATCCGTAATCAAATACCGGTCATAAAGGGTTTGAATTCCAAGGAAATCAAAGTCCAAGTCCGCCGTTGGGTCAAGCGCATTCGCAAGCTTCGCCAGATCATAAACCCGCAAATCCGGTGAAAGTCGCTCAATCTCAACCGCCCGCTGAATGTATTTTGTAAACGCCTGAGCATGGAAGCTCTTGAGCTTCTCAACCCCATCTTTCACAATATCCCAACCCAAAACTTCCTCATAAATGTAACTCAACAAAATCCGCGCAGCAAAGAACCGGAAATCCGCATCCTTTTCCATCAGCGTTTTCGCATTCATGATAATCAACTTGCGCAAATCCGCCGCCGGAATATCACTCGTAATACTCCGTCGCAGTTCAACTTCAAGCCGATCCTTCGGCATATCAATTTCAAGGCCGATCAAAGCAAAGTCAATCCGTTTCCGCAGATCCTCGCCATCCCAAAAAACACTGTTACCCGCTGCATCCAGCACCGAAATCATTTCGAACTGGTCGCTCGCGCCACTGGTCGCTTTTTCGTTTAAGCGCATCATTGCGCGTTCAGCACGGTAAGTAATAAACGCTTCCGCCACCTTAAAGTGGCCGCCTCGCATCAACTCTTCCTGAACCAAATCCTGAATCGTTTCAATGCCGACATAAGCATTGCCGCTCGCCAAAACCTTCGCTTCCACCGCCGCCGCAATCTCAACCGCTGGCTCGCTATTCAAACCCTGACTCAAAAACGACTTGCGAACCGCAATCTCAATCTTATCCGCGTGCCAAGGCACCACCTGCTGATTGCGTCGAATCATCCGCACCGTACTGCTCGGATTCTCAGCCTTCGGCAAACGGCTTCGTTGACTCACCAAGCTCTTGGCCACCTCAAACGCCCCTGCCTCAATCAAAACCGCTTCAATCAAAACCGAAAGGTCGTATTCACTAATCGAAAGCCGATCACCACCCAAAGACCCCAAACGATCAACAACATCACGAGAAATCCGGCCCGCAAACGTTCGATTCTCCGCCGTATCCAAATCATCCCGACCCTGGCTCAGCAGCACCGCCGCCATGGCATCCGCAACAATATCCCCCACCATCCCAACTTCAAAATCACGATCCTCTTTCCCACCAACAAGCCGAATCTCCTTATTCACGCTAAGATCCTTCCCAATGTCAGTTCCCCAACTGAGCTTCGGGCGTTCAGCTGTCGACATCAAGGCAAATCTCTTCAATTCCAAATCATTTAGCGTGCTGCTCATTTCTACTTTCTCAATCAATCTTTCAATTATTTCTACGTCCCGCAGAACGTCTCAACTAGGCAACCGTTTCCGGCCTACCACTAGCGGCTTACTCCATCTCAGGAACAAAAAGCCCCGGAGCAAAAACTCCAGAGCCGCTGACCATTTCTCTAGCGCTTCCCAGATTCCAAGGCTAACCCTCTTCGGTCAACCATTAATCAGAATCCGCCAGATATCAGGCGCGAATCCATTCCGCCATTGCTCCACAGTCTTCCCATCTAATTCCGGTGTTGCCCAAGTGATTACAACAGGAAGAACCGCTATATTCTGTGGTCAAGACGCACCCCAACCACAATATGGAGCGACTTTTTTGTTTTTTTATTTTTCTGTTCCTCAATTGTTTTCCCCTTTTGGTTGGGGGAAACCAGACTAAATTCACATTACCAGAGAATAGTATATAAATGTCTACTATTATTGATTTTTTCACAAATATGGCCCCACTCGGTCACAAACCAAGCAGGGCCTTTCTTCCTCAGGACAGAGGCAATTTACTTGTCGCGATTGCGACGGTGTTCGCGCAAGAACGCAGGAATATCAATTTCAGAGTCCGACTCTTCATAAACATCCGCTGGCTCAGCCGCTTCACGTTGGGCCGCCTTGTTGCGATCCCAAATATCGCGAATCGCACTTCCCGTTGGCGATGTCAATCGCTTGACTTCTGCGCTGGGTTGCTCAACTACGGGTTTCGGGTCTTCAACCACCGGAACCTCAACCACCGCGGTCGCCGTAGGCGTCACAGGTGCCGAACTGACAGATACATTTTTAAAAGGTGTTGCCGCTTTCTTGACTTCCGCATCAAATCCTGTCGCCAAAACGCTAATACGAACTTCACCTTCAAGCCGTGGATCAACCACCGTACCAAAGAAGATATTTGCTTCTTCGGGGTCGCAGAGGCTGTGGATGTAATCCATCGCTTCGCTGACTTCACTTAGGGTCAAGTCCTCACCACTCGAAATGTTGACCAGCAATCCACGAGCACCGTTGATAGTTTGCTCAAGCAACGGACTGGAGGTAGCTTGCTCTGCAGCTTGGAGTGCACGCGATTCGCCAACCCCATAACCAATGCCCATCAAAGCTGGACCAGCATTAACCATAACCGCTTTAACGTCCGCAAAGTCAACGTTGATTTGGCCAGGAATTGTAATAATGTCGCTAATTCCCTGAACGCCTTGTCGCAAAACATCATCCGCAACCCGGAAAGCATCTTGCAAACTCGTGCGTCGCTCAACAACATCAAGCAATCTGTCATTCGGAATCGTGATCATCGTGTCAACGCGACCGATCAAAGAAGTCACGCCGTCTTCACTCATGCGCTTTCGCTTCGGACCTTCAAAACCAAAAGGTCGCGTAACAATCGCAACGGTTACCGCGCCAACTTCTCGGCTCAAATCTGCAATAACTGGCGAAGCACCAGTACCAGTACCGCCACCCATACCCGCGGTGACAAAAACCATATCCGCACCTTCGATAATCTTTCGAATTTCGTTCTTGCTCTCTTCTGCCGCAGCCTTACCAACTTCTGGGTCGCCGCCCGCACCAAGGCCACGAGAAAGATTCGGCCCAAGCTGAACCTTCTTCGATGCCTTCGAATTGTCAAGAACTTGGATATCAGTGTTCATAGCAATGAACTCGACACCCTGAATACCAGCTTCAACCATGCGGTTAACAGCGTTACATCCGCCGCCTCCCACACCGATGACCTTAATAATTGCGCCTTCTACCATTTTTTTGTCCTGATCCATTGTCAAGCGTAACCGCTATGACTACTTTTTCCCATCAAATCTTGAAATCAACGTTCTAAATCGGTCGCGCCAACCACTCGATCCACTGATCGGGGCAAGCTCCGCTTCATCAGATTCTAAAGCGTACCGCGCAACGCCAACAATAGTTGCTAACATAGGCGAAGCGACCTGCCCAGAAAACCGTCCTGCGACCTTTGGTTGTGCAACTTTGCTTCTTTTTCCGTTCAACATTTCTTCGCAAAGTTGCTCAGTTCCTTTCAAAATACTGCCGCCACCTGTTAAAACCACCATAATTGGTAATTCTTCAAGCGGAGCAAACTTTTCAAGCGAATCTGCTACTTGATTAAAGATTTCTCGCACCCGGCTTTCAATAATTTCTGCCAAAACTTTTTTCTGCATCGGCCGACTCTCGCCCATCCCCGATTGCATAACCATAACGCGCTCAGATTCTTCAATTCCTGCAGACCAAGCCTCACCCGCTTCGCATTTCAAGCGCTCGGCTTCGTCCCACTCTACGCTCAAAAGTTGCATAATATCCCGAGTAATAAACGCCGAACCCATCGGCACAACCGCCTGATAAGCAAAACTACCTTCCAGGAACACTCCAACCGATGTTCTCTCCGCCCCAATATCTACAATCGTAGCGCCAAGCTCCAAACCATCAGAACTCAACGTTCCAAGCCCCGATGCAAGCCCGGAAGGAATCAAGCCAATCACTTCGCGACC
>JAPUDU010000186.1 GCA_027492935.1 Fimbriimonadaceae bacterium | reverse complement strand
AAATTCTTCGACGGCCTTTATGTTTGGGTAAACCCGGATTGGGTTGGGGGGCAAAATCTCTTTTTGCACTTGGGCGATACCGAGGGGGCCAGGGTAACGGATGTAGAGTCCTCGAAATTCCCACTCGCCACGGCTGGTTGGGACAATTGTGTACTTCTTAATTTTTGATTCGCGACCTTTGAGTCGGATTTTGAATTGATTGCCCTCGCCTACACAGTTTTCGGGAATCTCATCGCGGACATGAACTGTCACGGGGATTTGACCGTTGTTTTCGAGTTCAATTTGAATTGTATTTTTGACTCGGACAGACAGCACGGCATCTGTGACTCTTTGAGCACGGACTGGATCCCACTTTTGGGCGAACTTGCCCGAGAAATACCAAGTGGACAGAAGGACAATATTGTAGAGAATTACAAAACGCTCTAAGCCCGGCACGATTGCTCCCCCAAGAGCAAGTGGAATACCAAGGGCAACGAGAAACCAGAGTCGTGGGGTGGGAAGAATCATTCGTTATTGGCAGGTACGATGTTACTCGTGAATGATCGCTACTTGGTGCTGACGCCAGAAAAGGTAGTCATTTCATATCAGCATGCAGGGTATGGGGCCAGGATTAGTGCCCACCTCATCGATCTCTTTCTTGTTCTTTGCGTGTACGCGGCGACGGCAATAATCATTCAGCTCTTTGCTATTGTGCTTGGCGAAGGGATTACATCTTTTCTTATGCTTCTCTTCTTTACTTTTGGAATCTTCGCCTATTTCATTGTTTTTGAGGCGATTTGGCAAGGGCAAACCTTAGGAAAGAAAGCGCTTAAGATCAGAGTTTTACAGAGTGATGGCACGCCATTGAACTGGCGATCATCATTTATGCGCAATATTCTACGGATTGCTGACGTGCTGCCCGGATTTTATGGCCTCGGTTTTATGGCGATGTTTTTGAATCAGAATTCTCAGCGATTAGGTGACCTTATTGCTGGAACGGTCGTTGTTGCCGCGAATGAGATTCCGCAGGGATTTACGCCTGCCCCTTACAAAGTGGGCATTCACCCATTGGAGTATTCAGTTGGTGAGTTGGGAGGAATGACACTTCCGGAATATCACGCGATTAAGCGACTTTGCGACAGATTCCCGTACTTACCAGTAGATGAGCAGCACAGGAGCTTGCAGGCGATCTGGGAGCCTTTCAGAGAACGCGAGAGCATTTCTCCCTTGCCAAATGTGCATCCTATTTACCAAATGGAGGCGGTCGTAATGAAATTTGGCCGCATGAAAAACCTTGTGTAAAGGTGGGGGAAATCTGTTGAAGAATTGGGTGCAGATTTTCAAGTGGAAAAAGGGGGTGGTTTTCCCTCTGATTTTTCACAGGTTATGGACAGTACTGCTAATGGAATTTCTTTGGTTCAAATTGAACGTAAGTCAATTTGCATTGTCGGTTGTTCTCCACCAATTCCGCACCCTAATTACTATTAGTTTTTGTTTATTAAAGAGGGTTAGTTAAACAATGGCGTACGGGGAAAAGCCCTCGGTGTGGCTGAAAACGGTTGCACTGAATCAGTTTCGAAATCTTGTATCAACCGAGATTGAGTTGTCGGATCGGTTCAATGTTTTTGCGGGGAAGAACGCTCAGGGCAAGACGAGTTTGCTGGAAGGGATCTATTTGCTTTCATCAAGTCGGGTGCTTCGAGCATCACGAGATGCGGAGGCTATTCAAGACGGTTTTGAATCAGCCACTGTTCGTGGTGATTTAGAACCTACTGGAACCCAGTTAGGGATGGATTTGGCGAACGGTCGACGCAAAAGAGCGTTGGTCAATGGAATTGGTTTACCGAGAGCGAGTGATTTGATTGGTCGGTTGCCGGCAGTGTGCTTTTGGTCTGGTGATCTCGCTTTGGCAACAGGTGAACCGGCAGATCGGCGATTGATGCTGGACACGGAGTTAAGCCAGATTTATCCTGGGTATTTGAAGGCATTTGCGGGGTTTAAGCGGGCGCTACAACAAAGAAATGCTTTGCTTAAACAGGCTCAAGAGCAATTTGTTGCAGATGAGGTTTTTATGGGGTGGGAATCCCAGATGGCGGTATCAGGTGAGCAAATGCGCCAGTACAGAAACGATTGGGTTGAAATGATTCGACCCATCGCGGCCGAAACTCATGGTTTTATGGGGAAAGGGGAATTGTTGGAGTTGAGTTATTCTGTCCGTGAGCCTGGGGAGTTGGAGGAGCTCTATTCGAAGGAGCGGCGGCGAGAGATTGCTCGTGGTGCTACGCTGTTTGGGCCGCATCGAGATGACTTGGAGATTTTAATTGGAGGGCGAGCTGTAAGGCAGTTTGGAAGCCAGGGTCAACAGCGGACAGCAGTGATTTCCTTGAAACTTGCGGTACTGCATGCTGCTCAGCAAACATTAGGTTTTCCACCGATTCTTTTGCTTGATGATATTTTTAGTGACCTTGATATTGATCGTCGCGCGAAGCTAGTTGAAGCTGCGATGAGAGCCGGTGGGCAGGTATTTATCACCTGTACGGAGAGTGAACAAGCTGGGGATTCTTTGATTGGGGCAGCGAAAGTATTCCGGGTAGAGTCTGGTCGAGTGAAGGAAGAATGAAACGGCTATCAGATGTTTTGGGAACGGTTTTTGCGGATAGCGACGTTCCGAATGCGGCTCGGGCGAACATTGTGATGCGGCAATGGAGCACAGCAGTCGGGGAGATCTTAGCTTTGCATTCAGCACCTGATCGATATGACCACGGCGTGCTTTGGGTTGAAGCAACGGGCTCGGCTTGGGCTCAAGAAATTAGAATGTCACAAGCGGTTATTTTAGAAAAAATGAATGATATTGCTGGGGAACAGCTTTTTAGAGAAATCCGAGTTTCTCATCGGGCAAGAAAGCCGGATATGGTTCGCTAAAGGAGCAACTTTGTGCGAGAGCAGCTTTTACACCGGCCGCTCGTTGCACTTTTATTAGGGTTTGTTTGTGGGCTTTCGATTACTTTTGGTTATTGGCCTTTGATTGCAGTTCCGCTTTTAGTGGTTGTTGTTCGAGATGTTCGGTTTGGATTATTTGTTTTCGGAGCATTTGGGTTAGGTTTTTTGATGAAACCTCCGGAGCCATCTGGCTTCTTTGAATCGAGGCAATTTGGGGGAATGGGGACGATCGTGAGCGTGCCTGATCACTATGCGACGGGTTCATCGGCGCAAATTGAGATTCAGAGAGTGCGTTACCGATTGATGTTTGAAGAATTGCCCGGACTTACTCGGGGTGACACGGTTGATGTTTTAGGAGTTTTAGGCCCGCTTAGTGAGGCTTCGGGTTATGGAGCAGGCTCTCAGGGTGTTTTGAGGGCTGAACGGCTGGAATTGGTGCGTGAGGGGCCATTTTGGTGGCATTGGGGTGCGGAAGTAGCCAGTAGCTTTAGAGAATCAGTAGATTCTGGGCTCTCGCCAAGATCAGCTGCATTGGTGCGAGGGGTTTGCTTCAATCAAACAGATGGACTCATGTTAGAGGACTGGGAGTCTTTTCGGCGGCTTGGGATTGTTCATATTTTGAGCGCGAGTGGGTTTCATGTTGTTGTTGTGGCGGCGATGCTTTTGGGGTTGTTCTCGCTTTTTCCTATCCCTCGAGTTTGGCAATTGGGTTTTGTTTTCTTTGCCCTGGCGATTTTTGCGATTGCAGCAGGTTTTAAGCCTCCGATTTTGCGCTCGGTTTTGATGACTTTAATTGTGTTGCCGGCCTATATGTTTCGGCGTGAAGGGGATGGGATATCGGCGGTGGCGTTTGCGGGATTGGTGAATCTGGTTACGAATCCGCCGGTGATTGTTGATTTGGGATTTCAGCTTTCAATGGTCACTACTTTCGCTTTGGTAATGGTGATCACGCAGCGGCGTTGGGATAAATGGAATTGGATGCAAAGACTTACGTTTCCGACTTTGACGGCCACGGCTGCCTCATTCCCGATAGTTGGGTTTGTATTTGGTGAGGTTAGCTTGGTTGGAATCCTGGGAAATATTCTTGTTACGCCCCTGGTGGCTGTGCTTGTGATTACCTCTTTAGTGGCTTGGGCTACCTCTGCGATTGTCCCACCTCTTGGTGGGTTTCTGTGGCATCCGGTTGATTATCTAGCGCAAGTGATTAGAAGCATTGTTGAGACTGGGTCAACGTTGCCGGGAAGTTTGGTTATTGTGCCGGCATTTTCGGTTGTGGGGGTTGTTTGTCTTTATGGCTTGATGCTTGTGGCGTGGAGGAAATATGCGCTGGATTAGTCTGATTTTGTTGGCGGTTCTGGCGGTCGATATGATTGCTCACCGGACGGTGGATGAAGTAGCATTTTTACAAGTTGGTCAGGGGGATGCCACCTTGCTTAGTAGAAATGGGTCCCACCTTTTGATTGACGCGGGTCCACGTAGTAACACATTAGATGGTGGTCAAAGATTTGTTTGGCCAGAGTTGCATCGTCGGGGGATTAGGAGACTTGATGCGATCTTTATAACTCACTTTGATCGTGATCATTATGGGGGATTACAAGCGTTACTGGGCCGCATTCAGGTCGATCGAATAGTAGTAGTTGCTCCTAATGGGATTGAAGATGAAAACCTCAAGCTACTGCGCGAAATTGGAATGCGATCCGACCAGTTGGTTGTTCTTGAATCGGAACAGCGACTAGACTTTGGGGGCTTAACGGTTGACGTTGTTCCGGGAGAATCTGGGCTTGGAGCGGATGACAATAGTCAGTCTCCTTATTTGGGTGTAGATTACGGCGCTGATCGGATTATTTTTACTGGTGATGCGCCGGGTGATCTTGAAAAATACTGGTTATCGTTAGGTGTGAAGCCTGGGCACATTGTAAAGGCGGGTCACCACGGAAGTGAGCAGTCTTTGAGCTCGGAATGGTTGGAAGCAATGCAACCTAATTTTGTAGTATTTAGTTGCGGACGCAACAACCCATGGCATCATCCTAGCCCAGGAGCGTTGGGAAGGGTGCGTGAAGTTGGGGCCAAGTCTTTGCGGACAGATGCCCTGGGAACCGTGCGTTTTAAGCCCGATTCCCAGGGCCGATTGCAGTTAGTCTCGGCTGAAGATCGCCCGGCGATTCTGGAGTTTTTCCAGCGTTAGGCGAAGATCGTTAGCGGTTTGACGCTCTCTTTCAACGACTTCTGGTTTAGCCCGTTCCGTGAATTGAGTATTGTTTAGCCGAGCTTCTAGCTTGGATAGTTCATCGCTAGTCTTCTCGATATCCTTTTCAACACGAGCAAGTTCTTTGCTAACATCGACTCCATTAAGTGGAATATGGAAATCGACGCCGTGCGATGTGATTGATACGCATTCACCGTTTGGTGGTCCGGCTTTAATCTCATCGAACCAAGCTTGTCCTTGAATTAGTTTTTCTCCACCGTGCAGATCACCTTCGAAGTATAAGATCGGTGCCGATTTAAGTGGTTGGACGCCAATTTCCGCACGTAAGGCCCGAATTGAGCGGGTCATTTCGATCCAAGATTCGACAAGATCCTCTGAAGATTGGTCCCACCATTCAGATGGTATGGTCGGCCATGACTCACTCATCAAGAATTCCTTTCGTTCGATAGGCAGCAGGATATAAACCTCCTCGGTGATAAATGGCATTGCCGGGTGGAGCATTTTCAGGAAGGCCGTAAGGCTTTCTAAGAGAACCCATTGCGGTGTTTGGCGCTCTGACTCTTCTTGAAGCCTGACTTTTGATTGTTCAATGTACCAATCGCAGAGATCGCTCCAGAAAAACTTATAGAGAGCTGCCATTCCTGCTTGGATATCATATGATTCATACGATTTACGGACAGCCTCTTCGCATCTGGCAAGGCGACTGAGTAGCCACTTATCCAAAGTGTTGAACTCTCTAGGTGCATTTGGGTTATAGCCTTCTAGGTTCATCAGGATGAACCTAGATGCGTTCCAAATTTTGTTGCAGAAGTTTCGAGCGTCGTCGGTTTTGCGATCGCTATAACGCAAATCCTGGTTATAGCCGCTCTGGCTGAGAAGAGTAAATCGCAAGGCGTCAGCACCTTTCGTGTTAATGATGTCCATTGGATCTACGCCAGTGCCGAGACTTTTGCTCATGCGCTCACCTTTTTCAGTAAGCACAGTTGCGTAGATATATACATCTTTGAATGGTATCTCTTTACAGAAGTAAAGAGACATCATGATCATTCGGCTGACCCAGAGGAAGATGATGTCGCGGGCAGTGACGAGGACATCGGTGGGGAAGTAATTCTTCAGGTCGTCGGTTTGTTCTGGCCACCCCATGGTTGCGAATGGCCAGAGGCCCGAGCTGAACCAGGTATCAAGAACGTCGTCTTCTTGGCGGACGATCTTTTCTCCGGCCTTCTTTTCGGCTTCTTCCTGATTAAATGCGGCTACTGCTTTGCCTGATTCGGTGTAGAAAACAGGGATGCGGTGTCCCCACATCAGCTGACGGGAGATGCACCAATCACGAATGTTAGTCATCCACTCGAGATAAACATCTTTGTAGCGTGGTGGGTGGAAAGTGATCTCGCCAGACTCAACCACTTGGATAGCTTGGGCGGCAAGTGACTTTTGATCGACAAACCACTGCTCGCTGGCGAGAGGTTCAATAACTTCACCGCTCCGCTGGCTAATCAGGATAGGGATCGTGTGGTCTTCGACTTTAACGAGAAAACCGAGTTCTTCGAGCTCTGCAACTATCTCTTTGCGTGCAAGCAGGCGGTCTTTACCTGCATATTTTCCACCGAGCTCGGTAACTTTACCGTTCTCGTCCATCATTGTGGGAATAGCGAGATTGTGACGCTGGCCAACTTCAAAGTCGTTTGGATCATGGGCGGGAGTGATCTTTACGGCACCAGTTCCGAATTCAGGGTCGGGATATTCATCCGCAATCAGGGGAATCTCACGGTTTGAGATAGGCAGGATCAGCATTTTGCCGACCTTTCCGTGATAGCGAGTGTCATCGGGGTGAACGGCAACAGCAACGTCGGCGAGCATTGTTTCGGGGCGCGTGGTTGCGATAACGACTTCACCAGAACCATCTGCGAATGGGTAGCGAACGTGATAAAGTTTGCCAGCAACATCTTTTCGCTCAGTTTCAATGTCGCTGACGCTGGTTTTCAGGGCAATATCCCAGTTAACAACGCGCAGGCCGCGGTAGATCAACCCGGCATCAAACCACTCAATAAAAACTTTGAGAACGGCGTCAATGTAGTGATCATCAAGTGTAAATCGGGTTCTGGACCAGTCGAAAGAGCAGCCAAGAGCTTCAAATTGTTTTAAGATTGTGTCGCCGCTCTCATGCCGCCACTCCCAAACCTTGTCGACAAATTCATCGCGACTTAGTGAATAGGGGTTGACCCCTTGCTTCTTCAGGTTTTTAAGCACAACACTTTGCGCAGCAATGCCGGCATGATCTTGGCCAGGAAGAATAAGGACATCCTTGCCCTGCATCCGCTGATAGCGACCGAGAAGATCTTGAATACTGTAGCAGAGAGCATGGCCCATGTGAAGGGAGCCAGTGATATTGGGTGGCGGGATAGTAATTACGTAAGACTCGGTCCCACCTTTCGGTGTAAATGCGCCGGATTCGAGCCAACGCTTATACCAAGCGCGCTCGACGGACGAAGCGTCGTAGCCAGTTTTCTGTTCCATGTTTTAATTACCTACCTGTCGTGTAGACAGAGGCAGTTTACCGATGGTGTTTCACGTGAAACAGGACGAACCGAATAGCTTGAAGTGGTCCAACCGGAAGGTGGACCTAGAGATAGAGCTAGATTATAGTGTTTCACGTGAAACTAATGCGGAAAGCTTGTGCTTGCTAGGAGCCAGAGGGCGATGCTAGCGGGAACGGCAGCAAACAGGAATGAGTCGATTCGATCAAGAATTCCACCGTGCCCGGGGAGGATTGTGCCACTATCTTTTACTCCTGCGCTTCTCTTGAGGGCGCTTTCGAGGAGGTCGCCGAGTTGACCAAGTATTCCGGTCATGGTTCCAACAGTTAGAATTGCAAGGGTTGGGATGGGGCGATCTAGGTTCTGATTGAGTATGTGCCCGATGAGGAATGAGGAGGCTGTACACATCAGAAAGTTGGCAATAGCACCTTCGACTGTCTTTTTGGGTGAGATAGTAGGGGCGAGGAGTTTTTTGCCGTACCGTTTTCCAATGTAATAAGCAGCGGTGTCTCCGAGCCAGAGTGGGATTGCGACAAGGGCAAGGAGGTTTGGTGAGAATAGCTTAGTTGTGTCGGCGGATTCGTTGTGGAGCCAAAGAGCGCAAGCCATTGGGCCGGCTAACCAGCCGAGGGCGAGAGCATCTAGGAAGTGTGGTTTTTGGCGTTTGATCCTGAGGGCAACTCCAATGGTTCCGACTATGACGGCAATGAGGGCAATGAATGGAGTTTCGGCGTGGGTTATGTAGCGGAGTAAATAGAGTGTGATCGTAACTCCGATGACAGAGAGTACGGCTAAGATTTTGGAAGTTCCACCGAAGACTTCTTTTACTTCGATGGCGGCGAAATAGAGGATAGCTGTAGCGAGAATATAGATTGGAATTTCTGATGAGGCGAGGATCGTCGTTAAGGCTACGGCACTGGTAAGTAAGGCCGTTTGAACTCGTTTAGAAACTTTACTATTAGAAAGGGCGACCCGCGGTACGGGGTTATCCGACTGCGGGTCGCTTGCTGATGACATTTGTCGTATTTGGTGTTTATGGGTTGACGACGACTTTGATCGTCGTGGAATAGGGTTGTTTGAGCCCATAAATGTCCACGGCGGTTAAAGTAACGGTGAACGTTCCTTCTCGGCGGAATCTTCGTTTGACAACCGGGCCTTCAGCGTCAACTGAAATTCCATCGGCAGAATCAAAGTCCCAAAGGAATTTGACCGGCGTTGCGCCTGCAGATCCCGCGGCGGTGAATGTGAATTCATCGCCGAATGCAAGGTTGAGCTCGCGGACGTTGGGGTCAGCGAAGACGGGAGTGCCATCTTTAATTACTTTCGCGTCGCCAAGGTACACGGTAGCGACTGAATCAAGGCTTATGGCCATGCTTGCAATTTGCTTATTGCTATCAGCTAGTCCATTGATTGATTGAAGGGGGATACCAACAGAAAACCAGCCGCGTTCGTCTTTGAGACTCGTGCTGATATCGAGGTATGTTTCGCCGTGTTTGCCGTCTGTCGTTGTGAAGACAATTCTTACTTTGCTCGCAGCTTTTGTTTGATTTGTGCTGGTTTGAGCACCAGGGCCACCGGCTGCTCCGGGTCCACCAGCGAGTCCTGGCCCACCGGCGCCTTGGGGAGCGCCGCCGCCACCGGGTCGTCCTCCACCCACTCCACCTGCTCCTCCTGGGCGACCGCCGCCGGGAGCTACAGCTGTTGAACCGCTGTTAGGAATGTTGAATGTAAATTTAAGAAGGTTTTCTTTTGATCCGAATTGCGAACTAACGTCGATTGGTTTTGTGAAAACAATTCTTCCGCCTTGGAAGAAGTTTCGGCTGGAGATTCTGATGGAGTGCCCGCCATCAAAAACTATGTCGTCTTCTTGACCAATTGTTCCGCTTCCCCATCCGGAGAGCTTAATGCCTTGATCTTCGGCAGATTGAGTTGGTTCATATACGACCTGCGCCTGAGCGAGAACGCTCAAAAGGAGAAGGCCGGATACACCAGAGAGTTTTGTCATCAGCTTCATGTTCCAGTTCCTGGTTCTAGGTTACCGTTGAATGCGTTCGATCGCAATAGCGGAACCAGTAGAGACTTTGACGTCTATTACTACTCCACAGATTACACCAGGTTCGTTGGCGACTTCAAATCGAGTTGGCATAGAAGTTCGAAATTTTTGAAGAATGATGTCTTTATCCATTCCGATGACACTTGGGAATGGGCCACACATGCCTACATCGGTGATGTATGCAGTGCCTTTGGGGAGGATTTTTTCATCCGCAGTTTGGATATGAGTGTGGGTTCCGACGACGGCGGTTGCGCGTCCATCGGCGTGGAAACCGAATGCCACTTTTTCCGATGTTGCCTCAGCATGAAAATCAATGAAGCGATGCTTTGTTTGGATTTCTTTATCAAGGGCATCAAATGCGGCAAATGGATTATCGTAGCCATCCATAAAAACTTGACCGTGGATGTTCATAACGGCAAGTTCTATGCCTTGTTTTTGCACATAACAAAGACCCTTTCCTGGGTTTGATTTCGGATAGTTAATCGGGCGAATTATAGTCGAGTGGGTGTCTAAATATGGGCAGATCTCACGTTTGTTATAGGCGTGGTTTCCGAGGGTGATGACATCAACTTTATTTGCGAAGAGTTCGTCGGCGATTTTGGGAGTAATTCCAACGCCAGCGGCACTATTTTCGCCGTTGACAATTGTGAAGAGGGGGTCGAATTCTTGGCGAAGATGGGGGAGTTCTTCAAGGACGGCATCGCGGCCAGGTTTGCCGACGATGTCACCAAGAAATAGGATGCGATAGGATTCCACGTGCGGAGATGGTACCGATTCAGTATTCGTAATTTGGGAAAAAGTTGGAAATTGCCAATTCCGTTTCTTCTTCTGAGTAACCCTGAGCGATTAGGTGACGAGCAGCCTTGTACCATATTATAGGGTCATTGGAGATTTTTAGGGGACTGAA
>JAPUDU010000185.1 GCA_027492935.1 Fimbriimonadaceae bacterium | reverse complement strand
TCGCACAGCGATTCAAACTCTGTTCCGTGTTTGCCTGTAAAACCGACAACTGTAACTTCTCTTTCTTTTGCTTTTAGCGCCGCCGCCAAAATATTCTTGCTTGTGCCGCTTGTCGAGAACAAAACCAAAACATCTCCACGCCTGCAATGCGCCTCAACCGCCCGCTCAAACACCCGCTCATAGCCAAAATCGTTACCTGAGCAAGTCAAAAAACCCGGATCACTAAACGCCATCGCCGCTAGTGCCGCCCGATCACCCCTATACCTGCCAGAAAGTTCCTCTGCAAAATGCATCGCATCGCACATAGAACCCCCATTCCCTGCCGACCAAACCCTTCCTTGACTCACAAAACACTTACTCAAAGTAACCGCCACCGCTTCAATCCGACCAAGCATTTCCTCGTTCGCGATCAAATCAGTAAGTGCTACTTGAGCCTCTAAAAGCTCGTTTTTGATCAGCTCTCTCAAAGCCCAAGCTCCGCTCTCAATCGTTCCAATAGCTCACCGTGCCGCTCTAAGCTAAACCGCTCTGAAATTTCCCAGTTCTCCATCCAAATCGGCTTAGTCCGAATCTCAGCCATCTCAGTATCAAACCGTGGCACAACATGTGCGTGCAACGCCGGTTCCAGATTTCCCAAAATCTCGTAGTTAATCCGAGTCGCCCCTGTGCATTTCAAAACCGCATCTCCGAGCCGTGACATATCCGCAAAGAACTGCGCCCGATCTTCTACTGAAAGCTCGTTTAAATGCCCCGGCACCGGATCAGGATAAAGCAAGCAGTAACCCTCACGAACCTGAGGATCACCCATCACCGCCCAACCCGATTCCATCCGACCAATGCAACGCTCAAGCGCCCCTGCTTGGCACTCTTCCACAAACTTGTGAATCAGTGTCATGGTCGCACCTGCCGCGCCACCCGTGCAACCGTCGGAATTGGATCTTTAATCAAACCCACAAAGGCCTCGCGGTAATTAGCCGGACAGCGACCATTCAATTCGAGTAATGCCGAAATCCGCACTCCCGGTCGAGGGTCAGTCAACGACTGCGCTACCAAATCAAGTGAGTTAAACATGTTCAATCGTCCAAGTATCAATACGCCAGTTCTCGCTTTCTGCTCATCAACATCTTGAATCAAAACCTTACCCAGCGCGTTCGCTTGCTCTGGGTTCGTGAGGATCAACCGCACCGCCGCATCACGTACAAACGGGTCGGGCGAACTAACATAATTTGCCGCTGTCCCAACCGCCGATTCATCGCCAATGTCGGCCAATGCCGCCATCGCCACCCGCTTAGTGTAATCATCCGCATTGAAAAGCACGGGCAGAATCACTTCCGTGCAGCCTCGTGCCTTCAACATCCCCGCCGTCCGCATTGCCAAGTCTCTAAGTTTCGGTTTATTCTTGATTACATTCGGTAACAATGCCCCAATATCCGCAATCCGTCCTTCCCCACCAATCCGAATCACTCCTTCAATCTCAGCATCCGTTCCCTGAAGCCCTTTCCGCCCTAACGCGGCAATCGCATCGATTCCGATACCGTTCGTTATTCGGCCCCAAGCCCGAACCTCTAACCGATTAATCGTTGGCAAATGCGCCTTGACCATCCAATCAAACGCCGGCATCCCAATTGCAATCAGCTCATTGATCGCCTCATCAACCCCGCCCGACGAAGAACCAACTCGCCATCCGCAAGCGACGTCATAAAGTCGAATGAGTTCAGCATCACTTGGCTTCGGTTTCGATCCCGGTTTCGGTGGATCTTTTGGTGTCGATCCCGCAATCTGCAATCCACCTCCAAAGTCATTGCGAATTACAACGGATGGTTCAACCACCGCTGATCCATCCGCCAACCCATCCGGATACAAATCTGCCCCATCAAGTTCCACAAACAGCCCGAGCGACATCATCGACCGCGCCGACGAGGCAAACCCTGGCGCCGTCGCATAACGATCAATCCCTGCCGACTCAATAAAGATGCCAACTCCATTGCTCACACCCGTTCCTGGGCGCGCATCTCTGCTCGCATAAACATCATTCCCTGCTCGATCCAGAAAGAACGCAAGGCCGTAATCATGCCCAATCGCCTGTGCTGCGCCGTACTGCGTAACATAAGCATCCGCCCCCGATAAATCAAACAGATACGCCGATGTCAAATGCATCGCGCTCGATTGCGAATAGTGATGAGCGCGGTAACTATCATTCCCACTGGCATCAAAAAGTGAACCAACTGAAAACCAATAACTTGCCGCCTGGCTATAGGTTTCGGCAATGTAATTATCCGACCCTTCTCCATCCGTAAGCATCCCAACTCCCCCCGGAACTCCCCCGGCATCATCCCGAAAACCCTGACCAAATCCTTGAGCATTCGAATAAAACACATCATCAAAAAGCGGTTGATTCAGCACCAGCCCTCCCGCTTGGTAGATGTCGTTTCCACTACGATCAATCAACCAGCCGAGTCCTTGAGTACGCCCTGCTCCCTGCCCCATGATGCCAATCTTATACAAATCGTCGCCTCCCGTATCGCTCAAGATTCCCACGCCAAACATAGCAAAACCTTGCCCCCCGCCAGCCATTTTGTATATGTCATCCCCACCTGACTTGATCAAGATACCAAAGCCTCCAATACCGCTCCCAAAGTTCAAAGCGTTACCCTCAAATCGATCATCCCCTCCTAAATCAAGCGCTACCCCGATCCCCAAAACTGCTGATCCAACGCTCAAATCCGGAACCCGATAATCATCGTTCCCACCCAAATCAATTAACACACTGGAGTAGCCAACTCCCGCCCCATGCCGTCCCCGATAGACATCGTCTCCTCCTAAGTCTATCGTGATTCGCGCATCCATCTCGTCGTGCAAATCACCACCGATTCCCCCCACGACAATCGGCAAACCGTTAATCAAATACCGCTGTTTCCCAACCATGTCCAACTTCAATGCCTTCAACTTAACTGAAGCATTGTAAGCGGCCACCTCAACCTCTATACCTGCACGCAAAAACTTACTGATATCGATCTTTTGCAACAATTTCAATACTTGTTCAACTGTTGCTGTCTTATCTTTGACAAAACTAAGTTTCACCTTCGGTTCATCAATCGCCAAAGTTGGTAACGATTCAACCAACAATCGCTGCTCAGCCGGAGTTAACTTTGCTAGTTCCGTACGGATCGTTGCGTCCGCCTCAGCCATTTTTTGAGCCAATGGCGTCAACGCTCCCAGTAGCGGCTCGGGAACAGTCGTTGCTCCCGGGATCGGCACATCGGTCAACTTCTCGGGAATCAAATATCCCGTCGCCGGATTAACTAACTCCTCAAAAACTTTGGCCCAATCCCCGGTCAAACCCATCCGGTGAGCCTTCATCAAACTGTCAACCGACTTAACCGGATCGCCCATCCCATCTCTAACCCAATCACTGAGTTTCATTTCCCGAAACGGCGTCCGATTCGTCTGCAAATCCTTTAAAGAAAAATTACCAAGATAAAGCGAATCCTCTAACCCTTGAAGTTCGACCGGAGTCAACTGCCCAAAGCAAACCCCCGACAAACTAAGCCCCAAAATGCACCCGCCAAACCCGCGCCACGACATAACTCCAAGTATGCCCTAACTAGCCCCCGAGCAACTTTGCCATGACTTCCGAAAAACGTAAATTCCGAAGTCGATTATCATCCAAAGCCCGCGAATCAAATGGAACCATATTCGCCGTAACTCCTGATCCAAACAGCAAACCCATACCCGTGCCAACGAATCTGGGGCAAAGAATTGCTCCGCTCCACGGCAATCCATCACGCACCCCCAAAGCCACTCGCTCCCAAACAGACTCATCCAACTTCTCAATCGCATACCGAGCCTCTTCACCTCGATCCAAATTCAACATCCCGCCCACACCACGATCCACCAGAACCTCAATCCCATCCTGAATGTTCATGCCCCTTAAAACCAGATCCGACAAGTGAACCCCTCTCCGAAACCCGAGCCGCTCTCCATGTTTATAACCGACCAGTTTGGCTATCCCCTCTAGCCGAACATCGTCACTCAATAATCTTGCTATCTCTCCTCGCCGCAAAGGCAGATTCGGCAAATCCGGTCGAAACCCGAAACTATGCGGCCACAACAAATTCGCTTTCGGTTTCCCCTCGTCAAACCTCCGTTGATTAATCTCCAAACCATCAAGCAAGTTCAAAGAATCATCAATAAACGTTCGCAAGATTAACTCCCCATCACCTTCTGGCAAACCAGAATCCCATTGCCGACCAAACACCTCTGCTGGCAACCAACAACCCAAATCAATCGAGCCATCCTCCCAAACCAATCCATGTGTCGATTGCTCACCCCACCTTGGGAACAGCTTCTTGGTTTCTAACCGGGCAAACTCATTCGCCAAAATCCGGCATTCATCATCCGACAACAAGTCAGTCGCATGAATAAGACCCGAGTCATCCACCGAAAGCAGAGACATCTCAAAATGAACACTCCGATTTGGCGGTTCCCAACCAAAACCCGCAACAACGAGCGGACCACTCGGAATCTTAGATTCCAAACCGAGTCCAACGACTTCCGCCTCAAAGCTTGCTCCAATCGGAGCCAACCGGAACACTTCGCCCACTTCCCCTAAATACTTCAAACCAGCAGGTGGCTCTTCCCAAATCGCTTCCAACTCCGGCCCCATCGATTCCGGCAAAATCCAAACTCCTCGTCTCATTCTTTCTCCTTACTTTTCTGAATCCAGATAAATACCGCCAAGCAACAAACCATCCCACTAAAGTCAAGCAAAACATCCTGCCATTTCCCGCCCCGTGTCGGTGTCAAGGTCTGCTGATATTCATCAAACATTGCAATCGGTAACGGCCAAGCGATTCCCATAGCAAAGCATCTTTTCAAACTCGCCCCATTTTTCCTCGCCAAAGTTGCCGTCGCAACCGCCGCCATCCCGTAGCCTGTAAAGTGCAGACACTTCCTTGTCCAATACATCCAAGTCGCTGCGACTCGCCACTCCTCTTCTGGCAATTTAAACAACATCATATAGAACCGCTGGAGCCAAGGTGTTTGTCCCTCTGGCCCGCTCGCAAAAGCGATAAATAGCCCAAATCCCGTCGCCACGACAAAGGCAAACACCCACCAAAACCCCTGACGCCCTCTCAAATTCCACACAACTACCCCCGCTAAAGCTAACACTCCACCCAAAGTAACCAGCCATGTCCGCCCCGGAACCAGTTCTACGCCCGGATTTCCCGCCGCCCACAAAAGTAAAAACGCCGAACCATAAGCACACACGAACAATGCATGGTTTCTAAACGGTAAATGCTCCCGAAACCCCGCCACAACCAGCCCCAGTATCAGCACCAGAACCAGAGGTGCCTGAATCGCCAACCCCATGGCCCCCCACTTAACCGCTTGGAGAACCGCCAAAGCAGCAAAAACTCCCGCCGCCCACCACCGCACGTTCTCCTTATTCACCTTCCCATTCTATTCGGTCAATCCGACGTCATAATCCACCCATGCGAATCTTGATCACCAACGACGACGGAATCCACGCCGATGGCATCAAGGCTCTCACTAGGGTCGCAAAGTCTCTACCCAACGCCGAAGTCGTAGTTGTTGCCCCCGACCGTGAAAAAAGTGCCTGCGGGCACGGAATGACTCTCCACGAACCCCTCCGAATAAAAGAAGCCACCGTCGAAGGTTGCCCTGGCTACATGGTTAACGGCCTTCCTGTCGATTGTGTTAATGTCGGCCTTACCGAAGTTTTCTCTGACCACACTTGCGACCTCGTTCTTAGCGGCATCAATAACGGCCCGAACCTCGGATTCGACATCACTTATTCCGGCACCGTCGCCGGAGCAATGGAAGGTTGCATCAACGGCATCCCCAGTCTTGCAATCAGCATGGCAAGTTTCGTACAAGATGCCCCTCTCCATTACGAAACCGGCGAACGATGGCTCAAAGAAAACATAGCCAAAATCATCGCCCTTCCTACCAAACCGGGAACATTCCTCAACCTCAATATCCCCGCCATCGCTTACGAAGAAATTGAAGGCATACAAGTCGTCGGTATGGGCAAACGCGTCTACGAAGACCGCGTCGAACGTCGCGACGATCCGTGGGGCCGCCCCTACTACTGGCAAGGTGGCGTTGTAATCGTAAGCCCCGACGAACCAGGCACCGACGTCTACGCGGTCGCCAACCACTTTGTCTCCCTCACCCCCATCACCCTCGACTGGACAGATCGCACACTGCTAGATAGCATGCAGACATATTTAAAATAAAGACGGCTTAGCAAATCTAAGCCGTCTTTGGATCTCAAAAACTACTTGCGTTTTCGTCGTGCCGCTACAAGTCCAAGACCAGCGACTACCAACAAGGTTGCTGGCTCCGGAACACCTTCGGTATCAAACCCAACTTCCGCAACGCCTGTATAGCTATTATTCGTTGGTTGACCATTCGCCAAAATCGTGAACTCAGCACTTCGAACTCCATTCACTGGGTTAAACGAAAAACTTTGCGCTGTAGCAACATTGGCGACCGCCGATTGGTTAAGCACTGAATAAAGAACCGTTCCGCTTTGATCCTTCAGAACCAAGTTAAACAGCGAAACCGCATACAAACCATTACTCGCCACCCCATCCGAACGGTGATTCCAAAGATAGAACGTACCAACGGTCACATCGCTGCTAAAGTTGAACGTTGCCTTCGCGGTACCCGCATTGATCGCATTAGCCTGCGTTGTCCAGTGGTTGTTTTGAACATACGTTGCGTGGGAATCTGCAGGGCCAAAACCAGTAGGCAAACCAGATCCGTCGATCGCATTACCAATGTCGTAAGAGCCGCTGAACTCGCTCATAGCAGTAGCTGAATCAGGTTGGAAAAAGGTCGCCTGTGCAGCCACCGTCATGACGCCCGATAGAAGGGCCAAAGTTGTTCTCATAATCTTCTCTCCAAAGCCAAAGGCTTAACGAGTTAATGTTAACACAGTCTCGTTGTGAAAAAAACTCCCTTCGCCAGGTATTTCTGTCAGTTCTTGAACGCCATTTCGCTAACTAATGGCGATGTAATGATTTGATGGGATTGTTTCAACGCTAAACTTATTTAAGTGATCTTTGAAGCCCAAGAATTACAACCTGAGCCAGATGAAACCGTGTTAGATACCCTCATCCGCCACAAAATCCCCATCGGTTACTCATGCCTGGTAGGAGACTGCATGTCCTGTATCATCCGCTGTATAGAGGGTGACCTCCCGGCTGATTCGCAAGAAGGTCTCACTCGCCGCATGGCACGAACTGGTCACTTCAAAGCCTGCTGCTGCCCTGCCGATCAAATCCAATCTGCTGGGCGTTCATCCGGCTAAGCCCAAACAATAATCTTTGCCAAACTAAGGCAATGCTCGAACAACAAATCGCTTTTCTGACCGAAACCGACAAGCTCAAATCCGTCGAGCGAAAAACGTCCCCCATCGGCCTACCCCGCAAAGAAAACTCTGCCGAACACTCCTGGCAAGTGATCCTCTCCGCCATCATCCTGGCCGAGCACAGCAAAGCCGAAATCGACCTTCTCAAAGTCATAAAAATGCTCGCCATCCACGATCTCCCCGAAATCGACTGCGGAGACGTTTTCCACTACGCGAAATCAACTGACCCCAACCTCTCCGCGAACGAACTCAACGCCACCAAACGCATTCTCAGTCTTCTCCCCATCGACCAAGCCCAAGAGCTCCTGGCTCTCTGGCAAGAATTTGAAGCCCAAGAAACCCCGGAATCAAAGTTCGCCCATTCAGTCGACCGCCTCATGGCCTTTATCATGAACCGAGGCAATCAAGGCGGAACATGGGCCGAATTCCAACTGACTCAATCCCAAGTCCTCGACAAAAACTCCCATGTTGCCGATGGCGCCCCCTCTCTCTATGACCTCATCACTCAAATCACAAATGAAGCTGCCGAAAAAGGCTGGCTAACAAAGTAAGAAATTCATTCATTCGGCCCAAGGCCAAGCCCTCCTCGGCCCGCAAACGGCCCTCGTCTGCCCCGAATGAATAAATCCTAACGATTCTTCTGCCGATTAAAGTACCGTTCCCCATCGTTCGGTTTGAAAAAAGTCCGAATCACTTTGTTCCGGTTGTATGCAATAAACTCTCCATCTCGCCGGTCATACTTCGAAATCACTCCATCAGGTCGGAACGCCACCAAAACGATCTTCCCATCCCCCTCTGTATCCCGAAGTTCCTGCGCCAAATACAAATACTCATTTCGAGTCACCCCCTCAAATTCCTTGCCGTGCTTCGAAAAATGCTCTCGCAGCGCCTCACTATTCCTAAAGCCAATCGATGTATCAACGACCACGGCATCCGTGACCGGCATCTCATCCGCAAGTTGGGGTGCCGCACAACCAACCAAACCAAACCCTATCGCAATTCCAATCCATACCTTGCGCATATCTCATAATATGCCTCATACAAAAAGTCGTTTAACATCAAACGAAACGAGTATTATCGGAAAATGCGGCGTGTCCTTTGTCTTCTTCCTGCTCTCCTCGTAAGCCAATCCTTCGGAAACCTAACCCCTTTTAAGCCAACTACCGAAGAGCTCAAAGCTCTCTATCAACAATACAATCAACTGGGAGGCCCTCAGACACGGCAACTACAAAACTGGAATCTATCTTTCACCTGGATCGACAGCCTCTCATTTTTCTACCGCCGGGACATCGCACCCGGTTCGTACCGCTTCACAAAATTCACCGTTAACGACCGCAAAAAATCCGACCTCTTCGACCACGCAAAGTTGGCTACTGAACTTGAATCGGCTACCGACGCAACGAACGTTAGCCCAGATCGTTTGCCTATCACCGTTACTCAAGTTGCTAAAGGCATCGTAACCTTGACTTACCGTAACGTCAACTATAGTTGGAACACCGAAACCAACAAACTCACCAAAGTCACGCCCCCACAACCGACACCACAACCCCGTCAAGATCAAGGTCGACAATCACCCGATCAGAAATACCGTGCCCGCATTCAAGAAGGCAAACTGCAAATCACTGCTACCGGCGGCACCCCCGCATGGAAAGATGCCAGCGATGTCACCTTGCTCAACCGAATCACTTGGTCACCCGACTCAAAATTTATTGCCCTCCAAACCCAAATCCCCGGCGATCGTCGAACCGTAAGCGTCCTCGATTCAACGAAAGACGGTTCCCGCGCTGAGCTCCGCACTCGTCTCTACGACCAACCCGGTGACAAACTCGACACCAGTGAAACTTACTTCTATAATGTCGAAACCGGCAAAACCTTAAAGGTCGCTTTTGACCCGATTATCTGCGGCGGACATCCGTGGGCCAGCCCTCCCGGTCTTCAATTCTGGAAACCAAAAGGTCAGCAAAATCCCACGGCAATCATTGAAGTGGATATCCGCGGTTTCCAACAAAAACAGATCATCGAAGTCGATCCCGCAACCGCAAAAGTAACGACATGGATTGATGAAAAATCCCCCACATTCATTCACTCCAGCCAGTTTTTCTGGGATATCCAACCCACCACCGGTTCCCTAATCTTCCGATCCGAGCGTGATGGCTGGGCACACATCTACGAATACACAAGTCCCGGCGTCTCGCGTCAAATCACAAAGGGCAATTTCGTTGTCCGTTCAATGGAAGAGATCAACGATAAAACCATCATTTTCTCCGCGAATGGACGTGAATCTGGTGACCCCTATTTTATGCACTACTACAAAATCAACCGTGATGGATCAAACCTCGTTCATCTCACTCCACAAACTGGTGCCCACGTAGTTAAATTTGCCCCCGGTAACCAACTGTTCATTGACACTTACAGCACCGTCACAAGCGCTCCTACTTACGAGCTCAGAGATATCAATGGCAAGTTGATCGCTGAAATCGAAAAGTCCAGTGCCGCCCCGATCCGAGAAGCCGGCATAAAAGGCCCGACCGAATTCGTCGCCAAAGGCCGAGATGGTCAAACCGACATTTACGGTCTAATTCATTTCCCCACCCACTTCGATCCTAGCAAAACTTATCCCATCATCGAAGATATCTACGCTGGCCCCCACGACTCATTCGTCCCTAAAACTTTCCGCCCCGTCTTCTACCAGCAACGGCTGGCCGAACTCGGGTTCATTGTTGTGCAAATAGATGGCATGGGCACCGCCAATCGTGGCAAAAAATTCCACGATGTCTGTTGGAAAAATGTCGCTGATGCTGGTCTCCCCGACCGGATCGCATGGATGAAAGCCGCCGCCGAAAAATTCCCGCAAATGGACACGGAAAGAGTCGGCGTCTTCGGAACATCAGCTGGCGGGCAAAGCTCCACTGGTGCTCTCCTCTTCCACCCCGAATTCTACAAAGTCGGAGTCAGTTCATGCGGTTGCCACGATAACCGAATGGATAAATACTGGTGGAACGAGCAATGGATGGGTTACCCAGTTGGCCCCCATTACGCCGAACAATCCAACATCACCAATGCTGCCAAGCTCCAAGGCAAATTGATGCTGATGGTCGGCGAAGTCGATTCAAACGTTCCCCCCGAATCCACATTCCGGCTTCTCGATGCTCTTCAAAAAGCCAAAAAAGATGTTGATTTCGTCTACCTTCCTGGAGCCGATCACACCGGTGGAGGTGAGTTTGGTGAGCACAAACGAGTCGACTTCTTT
>JAPUDU010000184.1 GCA_027492935.1 Fimbriimonadaceae bacterium | reverse complement strand
ACTGAAACTAGATAAAGCGAGTCAAAAGCTTGACCCGTCGGCAAAGGATCGAGTTGATTCAGCACGGGCTCAGCTGAATGCTTCGCAAGACGCGGTTCGATTGGCGCAGATTGCAGTTGACGATTTAACGATTCGCGCTCCTATGAGCGGAAAGGTCAGCGGTAAGCCTCTGCAAGCTGGGACTCTCGTTTCTCCGGGAGTTGCGGTTGCTCGGCTGATTGGTACAGGCGGCATTTTCTTTGAAGCGGAAGTACCGGAAAAAGAAATCTCGGAGATTGTTCCGGGCATGCGCGTTGAATCTACAGTTCAGGCACTAGGAGATATCGTTTTGACGGGGAAAGTTGTTACGGTTAGTCCGTTGGCAAGCAACCTCGGTCGACTTTATACGGTTCGGGTTTCGATTGAGGAATCAGCCGGAAAAATTAAGCCAGGGATGTTTGTTCAAGGCGTTTTGAACCTAGGAACGATTGAGAATGTGTTTGTGATTGCGAACAATGTCTTGATTCGTGACGGTGACACGACCAGTGTTTATGTCGTGACCACGGAAACAGTTGACGGTCAATCAAAGACAGTCGCGAAGAAGAAGAAAGTTACTTTAGTTCGGATGGATGGCGAGATGGCCATTATTGATGGCTTGAATTCAGGCGATCAGGTTGTGAACAAGGGCCAATCAACGTTGTTTGATGGAGCACTTGTTAAGGTTGACGATGGCAAAGCGGCACCTGAAACAACTGAAGAAGGTTCTGAGACAAAGACGGGCGAATAAAGGGCAGATAAGGGCAATTAACGGATGGGTTTAACTAAAACAGCGATTACACGACCAATCTTCATCTTTATGTTGATGGTTGCGGCGGTCATGATGGGGATGGTCGCTTATAACAGCATGCGGGTTGAGTTAAACCCGGACGTTAACTTTGGGGTCGTTACGGTCTCAACGGCATACCCTGGTGCTGGTCCGGATGAAATCAACTCTTTGATTAGTAAAAAGGTCGAAGATGCGGTTACTGGGATTGCCAACGTTCGCGAGGTGACTTCTTCTAGCCAGGAAGGCGTTTCGATTGTTGTTGTCAACTTTGAAATTGGTAGCAACATGGACGTTGGGGTTAACGACGTTCGATCTAAGGTGGACTCCATTTTAGGTGAGTTACCACAAGAATCGTTACGACCGGTTGTTGATAAGCTGGACACGGGAAGCGAACCTGTTATTACTCTTGCGCTAAAGAGTAAAGGTTTGAGTAACCGCCAATTGCGGGACTTGGCGGACAACGTTTTGAAGGATCGTTTAGCACGAACCAAGGGTGTTGCGGCGGTAACAGCGATTGGGGGTGAGGAACGAGAAATCCAAGTTCAGTTGAAGCGCGATGCACTTTTGCGTTTTGGAATTGGAGTTGCTGACGTTCAGCGGGCGGTTATTACTGGGGCATTGAACGTTCCGGCCGGGCGCTTGATGAGCGGTGACGAAGAGTTTACGGTTCGGGTTTTGGGTGAATTCGATTCGGTTGAAGCTCTTTCTGATCTTTATCTGACGATTTCTGACCCACAACAACCGGGTACGAATAAGCAAGTTCGTTTAGGTGATATTGCGACAGTTAAAGACGCGAATAAGGAACGACGACAAACGAGCCGGGTTGACGGCGAAGAGTCTGTTGTTATGATTATTCAGAAATCTCAACAAGGTAACGCAGTTGAGATTAGTAAAGCGATTGCACGTCCGAATGAACTTTACAAAGGTGCTGATGGTCAGAGCGTTAGCTTGCTTGATCAACTGGGCAAACAGTATGGGGTTGACTTTACGGTCACACAAGATACGTCCACAACAATTGATGAAAGCTTGCTTGACTTGAATATTGCGATCTTCTTTGGAATTTTCTTGGTTGGCGTTGTTATCTGGCTGTTCTTGCATAACATTCGCGGAACGTTGATCGTTAGTATCGCGATTCCAGTCTGTTTGTTTGGAACTTTGATTGCCTTGTGGATTTTTGGTTTTACGATCAATAACATGTCCATGCTGGCTTTGAGCTTGGCGATTGGGGTTTTGGTTGACGACTCAATTGTTGTTATTGAGAACGTTTACCGTCACCTTAAAATGGGTGAGAATCCGGTAGATGCGGCGATCAATGGTCGGGCTGAAATTGGCCTTGCGGCGATTGCGATTACGATGGCTGACGTTGTTGTCTTCCTCCCTGTTGGTTTTATGGGTGGGATTGTTGGTCAGTTCTTTAGACCGTTGGGAATCGGTTACGCGATTGCAGTTATGTTCTCGTTGTTCGTTTCGTTCACGGTTACGCCGATGCTGGCTTCACGATGGTATCGCCAGGGTGAGAACTGGGAAGAGCCGGAAGGTCGATTTGCGAAATGGTTTGAGCACAGCTTTGAACGATTTGCAAATGGTTACCGCAAGGTCTTGCGAGTCAGTTTGAACAACAAGTGGTACTTCTTCGGTGGCGGCTTTGCGCTGTTGGTTGCGACTTTCACCTTTATTGGTGGTGGTTTTGCTCCTGACCGAGCTACGGCAATGAAGAGTGGAATGGGAATGCTGCCCATAGTGATTGGTATCGGGTTACTGATCTTTGTTGGTAACTTGATCGTTACTCGGAAGCCGCGCTTCTCGATCTTTATCGGCGTGGCGGTTTTCAGCGGCCTCTTTATTGCGGCACCGTTGATTGGGCAAGCCTTTGGAAATTGGAAGAAAGAGGCGGTCTTTAAGTTTGAGTTTGCACCATCAAGCGATGGTGGTCAAGTTCAGCTTAATATTGAGTTGCCGGCTGGAACTTCGCTTGAAAAGACACAAGAAACAGTTTCTAAGATTGAAAAGATCGTCATGGATCACCCTGAGGTTGAGTTCACGGTTACTCGTCTTGGTCAACAAAGCGGCGGTGGTTTTGGTGCGGGAGCGAGTGGTACGCAGTACGCACAGATTGCAGCTACTCTCCACGAAAAAGAAGCTTTGCTTGACAAGATGATGCCTTGGAAAAAGCACGAGGGCCACTTGCGTCCGATGAATATTACGTCGAACACAGTTGTTTCGGATTTGATTCAAGAAGTTGGTCGGGTTCCTGGGGCGAAGGTAAACATTACAGCGGCGGGTGGTTTTGGATTTGGGGCAGCGATTCAGCTTGCTTTGAAATCCAATGACCGCGTGCTTTTGCAACAAACGGCAACGAAGATTCGTGACGGTTTGGCAGCGGGTGCGATTGAAGGGGTTATTTCTCCAGAGATGAGCAGTAAGCCAGGTAAGCCGGAGCTCCGAGCTGTGCCTGATCGCCCGAGAATGGCGGCGGCGAATGTTAGTGTCCAGGATTTGGGGGCTACATTGCGCGCACTTTACGAAGGGGACGATACGGCGAAGTTCCGTGTTGATGGTCAGGAATATGACATCCGCGTGATGCTTGATCTTGAAGACCGAAACAACCCTGAACTGCTGAGTACGGTTCCGATTACGTTTAAGGAAGGAAATCCCATTTTCCTTGATGAAGTAGCGTCAATCGAACGAGGTAAGAGCGTTGACAAGATTGAACGACGTGACCGTGAGGAAGTGATTCAGGTTAATGCTGAACTTCTCCCAGGTTATGCGGCAGGTTCTGTTCAAGGTCAGATCGATGCTTGGATTGCCAAGGAGAAACTGTTGCCGGAGGGTGTTTCGGTTCGTGCTCTTGGTCAGGCGGATGCCCAATCGCGGGAAATGGTTTATTTGCTCGGTGCGTTGGGACTAGGCTTGGTCTTGGTTTACATGATCTTGGCTTCGCTATTTAACAACTTGCTGTATCCATTCATTGTTCAGTTAGCGCAACCTCAGGCGATGGTCGGTGCGTTGTTGGCGTTGGTTTTGACGGATAAGGCACTCAACATTGTTGGATTCATCGGGATTATTGCCCTGGTTGGTTTGGTCGGTAAGAACGCGATCTTGCTGGTTGACTACGCGAATACGTTGCGGGCACGCGGTGTTGATCGGTTTGAGGCGTTGGTTGAATCGGGCGGAACCCGGATTCGGCCGATTATGATGACCACAATTGCCTTGATTGCTGGGATGTTGCCGGTTGCTTTGGCGATTGGTCGTGGTTCTGAGTTCCGTGAAACGATTGGAATTACGATTATCGGCGGGACGTTGCTTTCAACGGTTCTGACGTTGCTGGTTATTCCTTGCTCGTACTTGATCTTTGATGAGTTCTCGGATCGGTTGGGGCGGTTAGTACAACGTGTCTCTGGACGATCTGCTCCGGTTGGGGTTGAGACTCCGGCTGACTTTGATGGGCCTGCAAGTAATGAAGTACCAACAGAGTTTGAAGATGCACCGGCAGAACTTGAAGATTTGGTTGATGCTGATGACTTGCCAGAAAATGACACGCCAAGCGATGAAGATCAGCCGAAGAGCTAATCTTCTGTGAACTAGAAATAGAAAAGCCCCTCCAGTCAATGGAGGGGCTTTTCTATTTTGCGAAGCTTTAATCAAACTTGAGCGAAAGGGTTGGTTTTGTCGCTTGTTCGCTGTTTGTGCTGTACCACTTGTAGATTAGGCTTTCACCGGCCTCGCTCGGGGTGAGACCGCTTGTGAGAGCGAAAGCGAGTTCTTTGGTTTGAGAGGCACGAGCTTCTTTGAGATAGGAAAGGAACTTGCCATCTTCGGCCATTAATTTGATTGTGATTTTGGTGGGGCCAGTGGCGTTTGAGTACATGACAACTGGGCTTGAGGCGAGAAGTGACTCTTTGACACCCTTAGGAAGGATGTTGATTGCATCGTCGAGTTTGAAATTTTCTTCTTCAAATTTCGATGAGACTTTGCGGACTTCGATGGGGAATTTTTTGCCGAGTTCTTCGTCAATATTGGGATTGGGGACGAAGTAGAGAGTGAGCTCAGCGGATGTTGGGTTGCCTTCGGGCAATTTGCTGAGGTCGAACTTCATGACTGACCAAGAGCCAGCTCCATCGCCAACTTCGGGATCGGCGACTGATTTGCCTTCATAGCCCCAGCATCGGAGGAATGGATCACTTGTTTGGTCGGGGGCAAAGTTGTAAATCCAAACGTCATCGGTCGGGTAGATAGATGTCGTTTGCGCGGCCATAAGGAGGGCAAGTGTAGCAATCATGATTTTATTTTGACGATCATCGGGATTGATGGGTTTTGTTGGCTTGATGATGGGTTGCTTAAGGTGGTGATTATTTGAAGTTAGTTTGCCTCGTCTGATGGTTATCGGGATGTCTTGGGTTGAGAGATTGACTAATGGGGATAGGTGTTTTTCGGGAGTGTCACAATAGAGATATGACGCATGCGCTCCGCGTATTGGAATGGGATCGGGTTCGAGAGCAACTCATTTCTCAATGCGAATCGGCATTGGGAGGCATGCTTGCGTCGGAACTGTTGCCATCACATGTGCGGGCCGATGTGGCGAGTAAACAAGCGTTAACGGCGGACGCTTTGCGGATGTATGACACGGGTTTGCCGGGATTGCGGGGGCTTTATGATGTGGGCGAGCCAGCGAAACTGGCGAGTAAGGGAGCGGTTTTAGAAGGGACAACTCTGGCGAAGATTGGTCAGAGTGTTCGCGTTGTGGATGTGGCGCGGAAAGCGATTTTAGGTTACGGGGGCGAGATTCCGGTGTTACGGATGCAGGCAGAAATTGTTCCTGACCTCGGGTGGATTGGGGCGAAGCTGGATCGTTGCTTTGATCTTGATGGGGAGATGCTGGATGAAGCAAGTCCTGCATTGGCAATTGCACGGTCGAATAAGGCAAAAGCGAATAAGCGGATTCTTGAGAAGATTCAGAGCTATACGACGGGGCCAAGTCGGGAATTTTTGAGTGACACGGTTTTTACTCAAAGGAATGGTCGTTACGTTATTCCGTTGAAGGCGGAGCACAAAGGGAAGATTCGAGGGATTGTTCACGATTCGAGTGCAAGTGGGTCGACGGTTTATGTCGAACCTGAGGCCGTCGTTGAGTTAGGGAATCAGTTGAGGCAGGCAGAGGTTGCGGAGCAGACTGAGATCAAGCGGATTTTGAAGGAGATTTCGGCGGAAGTCGGCATGCATAGTCAGGAGATAGGGATTGCGCTTGATACGGGTGCGAGATTTGATCTGGTTTTTGGGATGGTGCGATTGGGCGTTGGCCAGGATGGGTGTTTGGTCGAGCTGGTTGCGGGGGAAGGGATTAAGATTTCTAAGGGGCGGCACCCTTTGTTGGAGCGCGAGAAGGCAGTTCCACTTTCGCTGACATTGGGTCTGGGCGAGCCGAGCGTTTTGATTACGGGGCCGAATACAGGGGGCAAAACGATTGCGATGAAAACCGTCGGGCTGTTTGCGGCGATGGCGCAGAGTGGAATGATGGTTCCGGCCCAGGCAGCAGAAGTCGGGGTTGTAACTCAGATTTGGGCAGATATTGGGGATGAGCAGTCGCTGGAGCAGAGTCTTTCTACATTTAGTGGGCATATTAAAAATATTGCTTATGCGCTTGGGCAGTTAAGAACCGGAGCGCTTGTTTTGATTGATGAAGTTGGTGCGGGAACTGACCCGGACGAAGGGGCGGCGTTGGCTTCGGCGTTGCTCAATGCGTTTTTGGATCGAGGGGCGGTGGTAATGGCAAGTACTCACTACGGGGAACTCAAGATGTTTGCGAGTGACCATCCGAAGTTGGTGAATGCGAGCATGGAGTTTGATTTGAAGTCTCTGGCCCCGACTTATCGGTTTTTGGCGGGGACTCCAGGGAGTAGTCATGCGCTTAAGATTGCGTCGCGTTATGGGGTTCCGAAAGAGATTATTGATGCAGCGGAACAAGGATTTTCGGAGCAAGAACGCGATATTGGGAAGATGCTTGAACAGCTAGAGCATGCGCAACGGCGGGCGCAACGCGCTCAGAGTGAGGCGGATAAGTTAGCGGCTCGATTGAAGAAAGTTGAAGAAGAAGCGGAGCGGAAGATTGAACAAGCGGAAGCGGCTCGGCGAAGGGTTGGTGAGCGGGCGAGTAATGAACTGAACGAGTTACTGCGGCAAATTCGAATTGAAGCGGAGCAGGTTTTTGAGCTTGTGAAGAAGGATCGATCACAGGGAGCGATTGATGAAGCGCGAAATCGATTACGGACTTTGAATGAGGCAGGGGCGGAGTTGAGCCGGGAGGTGCGGCCGACGGAAAAAGAGGAAGATTTGGGGATTTCCTTGAGGAAGGGGGTCAAGGTGAAGGTTCGGAGCTTGAATATGACGGGCATTTTGTTGGATGACCCGCGTTCGGGGAAGGTGTCTGTTCAAGCGGGGGCGTTGCGACTGGATATTGATGTGAAGGACTTGATTCCGCTTGAGGCTCCGATTAAGCAAGTGGTTAAGAAGCGGTCGGCGGGATCGAAAGTAGCGACACGGATGCGATTGGAGAAAGCGCAGAAGATGCGCCGGGAATTGCATTTGCGGCAAATGAGGGCAGAAGAAGCAGAAGAAACGCTTGATCGATTTTTGGACGATGCAATTGTGGCGGGAGTTGATGAGGTGCGGATTGTGCACGGCAAGGGAACAGGGGTTTTGCGCAAATTGACTCATGATATGTTGCGTCGTCATTCGCAGGTTATGTCGTTTGAAGAAGCGAATGCGGATGATGGGGGACAGGGAGCAACGATTGCTCGGCTACAATAAGGCAACGTGGAACCTCCGACAGCGTTAATAGAAGCAGCACAGACGGTGCGAGCGAACGCTTATGCGCCGTACAGCGTCTATTCAGTGGGCGCGGCAGTGCTTGGAGCGGACGGTCAGGTTTACATCGGTTGTAACGTCGAGAATGTCAGCTTTGGGCTTTGCATGTGTGCTGAGCGAGTCGCGATTGGCCAGATGGTTTCTTCGGGATGCCGGAGAATCGTTGAAGTTGCAGTTTCGACACGAGATGGTGGTACTCCTTGCGGGATGTGCCGACAGACTTTGGCAGAGTTTACGGATGAACCGGAACGGGTGCGTGTTTGGCTCGTCAATGATGCAGGAATTCGAGAATCGTATTCCTTGGCAGAGTTGATCCCCAATACGTTTCGGACGGATATTGGATCGGAGAAATAGGAATTAGCGTGAAGAATTCAAACACAGTTATTAAATGGTTGGCGGCTTTTGTTGCTATTGCGGTAGTGCTTGGTTGTGGTGGTGGAGGCGGTGGTGCTTCGACTACAGGCGGTGGCGGTAGTACGGGAACTGCACCTGCAGCGGGTCAGTACCTTGAGTTTTTGAAGAATGGCAACAAGGTTGACCCATTGAATTTGGCGGTTGGTGATAGCTTAGTTGTTCAATATGTGAACTACGACCAGTTTGGTACTCGTACTCAACTTACGGCCAGTGGTTGGGCAGTTACGGGATCTGGTGCCGGCTCGGCAGTTACGATTTCTGGAACGGGTACTTTGAATGTGGTTAGTCAACCACCGGGCTATGTGAATGTCCGAGGTACTGCGACGGTTATCGGCCAGCCCAAGACGCTGAATCAAGACGTTCGGGTTGCACCGAATACTTCGACCAAGGTTTCTGGACGATTACTCGGTAATAACACTTCTACTGGTGTTGCTGGAATTCAACTTGAGTTCGTGGATAATGCTGGGAACGTTGTTGGAGCGGCTCTTTCGGACAGTACGGGTCGGTTTACCGGTACAGTGTTGAACAGTGCTCGGTTCTTGAGACTGAAGCCGGCAACAGTTCCGGCAGCTTACTTTGCGGCGATTAAGTATCAGACCATCGATTACGCCGTAACGGGTAATTCATGTTTGTTGCCACTCCCAACGATTGTCAATGGTTTGACGGCGACATTCCCGGCGTCGATCTACATTCCAAGACAAGCGGATGGTCCACCACCCCCACCGACGGGTTGCAGTAACTAGCTAAAAATTAGCTTAGAAACGAGACTCGGCGGGATGCAAAATCCGCCGAGTCTTTTTTTGACAAATGAAAGGAGAAATGAGAATGAAAATTATTGAAGATATTCCGGTTTTTGGTGAAGTGGACTTAGGTGCCTTTGCTCAGATTAAGAATGCCCGCGAAACGGGGGCTTATAAAGTTGCGCTAATGGGTGACCATCATCTTGGCTATGGTGTGCCGATTGGTGGCGTTGTGGCTTATCACGAAATGATCTCGCCGTCGGGCGTTGGTTACGACATTGCATGCGGGAATAAGGCGATTTTGACCGATGCTCGGGCAGAGAATGTTCGGCAAAAGGTTCGGACGATTATGGATGATGTTTTCCATAAGATTAGCTTTGGTGTTGGTCGGACGAACGAAGAGGATGTTGATCATGAGTTGTTTGATGATCCGCTTTGGTCGGAGAATTCGGTTTTGAAGTCTTTGAAAGAAAAAGCTCGGGCTCAATTGGGAACCGTTGGGAGCGGGAACCACTACGTCAATGTGATGATTGATGAGTTGGATCGGGTTTGGGTGGGAGTGCATTTTGGATCGCGAGGACTTGGTCATGGGATTGCCAGTTACTACATGGATCAAGCAAAGCGGATCGGGAATGAGAAACATCAGATTACGTGGTTGCATCAAGGTTCTGAGTTAGGTCAGGAATACATTGCTTGTATGGAGATGGCGGGTCGCTACGCCTATGCTGGTCGGGATTGGGTTTGCCAGCGGGTGGCAAAGATTCTGGGGGCGAAGGTGCTGGATGAGATTCATAACCACCATAACTTTGCGTGGCGGGAGAAGCATGAAGGCGATGATCTTTGGGTTGTGCGGAAAGGTGCGACTCCAGCGTTTCCGGGTCAACGGGGATTTGTTGGTGCGACGATGGCGGAGCCCTCGGTGATCTTGGAGGGCGTGGATAGTGAACGTTCAGTACAAACGCTTTATTCGACGGTTCACGGCGCGGGTCGAGTGATGAGCCGAACCAAGGCGAAAGGTAACAAAAAGAGTGGTGTTGCCGGTGAGGTTAGCCGGGAGAACATGGATAGCTGGGTTCGAAAAGCGAAGGTCGAACTTCGTGGAGCGGATGTTGATGAGGCACCGCAATGCTACAAGCGACTTGATGAGGTTTTGGCGGATCATGAGGGGACGGTTCGCGTTTTGCATCGGTTGACTCCGGTTGGGGTTGCGATGGCAGGTAAGGAAGTGTTTGATCCTTACAAGGATTGAACTCTTCTTTTCTGAGCCCTGAATATGCAACGTAGCTTGGTTAAAGCAGTAGAATTGGGCAGAGCGTGAGTAGCGACGACTTAGAGTTGGAACCTGATTTGCGACAGGAAGTTTCGCGAGGGTCGGATAGTCAGCTAACTGAAGAAGACATCCAGCAGATGATTGTGCTTGCCTCACGGTTACGGGAGCAGGCGGGCGGCGAACTGGATGATGACGCGCTCATTGCGGTTTCTGAGGCTACGGGTGCACCGCTTGATTACATTCGGCTGGCAATGCGGAGTGCTCCTCAACAGACACGGAAACGTACTTTTGCTGATCAGTTGCGGCAGTCGTTTTTGAGCTTTGATCCCGATACTCGTCGGCTCGTTATGGCGGCAGTGCTGGCGCTCGGGGCGGGTTTCGCTCAGTTTTGGACAGGTGCTTTACCTGGCGGTGATCCGAGTGGACTGTTTAGTATTTTGTCGTTTGTGTTATGGATGGGGGCATTCTATAATGCGGCGGTTTCTCGTAATGCGAAGACGGCGATTATGGCGGGGGCAATGCTCGGAATTATTTCGCAGATTGCGGCTTCCTTCTTTAGCATGCTGGATGGAGCATTTACTTT
>JAPUDU010000183.1 GCA_027492935.1 Fimbriimonadaceae bacterium | reverse complement strand
GCGAAGTCTCCGGGTAAGCGTCAAACCGTTTTTGATTTTGGTTTGATTACCCCGGCACTGTTTGATGACTTGATGGTCGCAACATTTGTTCGTATGGATCGCGCCACAAACGAAGCCGTTTTCGATATTAAATACAACTCTAAGCTTGGTGACGACTCACGAAACCGTGTTTGGATCGATCCCGATCAGAAGTTTGTAACCAAGCGGGAATGGTATAGCCAGAATGGCAATAAGCCGTTGCTTGCGGTATTCAAATATAAGAATCCGAAGAAGTTCGGCACAGTTTGGATCCCGACCGTCCTTGAGGTTTATAACTCACAAAACGTGCTTGCGGGCACAACCTACTACAACGATATTGAAGTGAACACAGGTTTGAATTCAAGCTTGTTTAACGTGAACTAACGCCTGGAAGCGTGCGTGGGACTTGATTCGCCTCGGCTTTAACTAGCTGGGGCGAAATAGTTTTGTCAGGACGTCAGAAATTGAGTCCGCCGTGTAATCTAACAAGCTCATGTTGCGAGCGTAATTCATTCGGGTTGGGCCGATTATCGAAATAACCCCGGCTTCTTGTTCACCGACTTTAAATGTTTGTCTAATGAATGTCAAAGGGTAGTGAGGTTCAACTTGATTCTCTCTTCCAATTGTGATTGTGTTTGGGTTGTTCGTTGTAGCTGCAACTTCCTGCCTGAGGGCGTCTTCGTCAGCGAGGCTATCGACAATTTGCCGGAGGGCATTCGGCTCACGCTGGAACTCGGGTTGGCTCAGGACATATTCTTCGCCTTCAACAATGAGATAGCCACGCGTGAGATCGCGAGCGGTTGACTTAAGAGCTAGAAAAGCAGACTGAAGAATTGCGTTGGCGGTTGGCGGTGCTAGGGTTGGTGCTTTGGATTTGCTGATTTCCGCCAAGCTGGAATTTGCGAACGATCGGTCAAGCGTTTCATTGACCATACCAATTTGATCTAGCGTGAGGCCAGGGGGACAGTCGATGATGCGATTTTCTGTGTGGCCATTTTCGAGTACAAGAATGAAAAGTGCTCGATCTGGACCAAGGGCAGTGATGACAGCATTTCTCACCCGAACTTGGGCGTCTCGAACGGTGATTGCGGCCGTCATGAGCTTGGTCATTCGGCTGAGTGCTTTGGTTGTTTCCCCAACAAGATCGCGGAGCGTGTCTTCGTCGCGGGCAGCTTGTTTAAGGGTTTTTTTGTCTCCGACTTCTGGTGTTTCATGCAGCAGTAAGTTATCAACAAAGTAACGATAGCCTTGATCGCTGGGGATTCGTCCCGCTGATGTGTGAGGTTGATCCAAATAGCCGAGATCAGTCATCTCGGCGAGCTCATTGCGGATAGTGGCACTGCGAACGCCCAGATCGTATTTTGTGGCGATGAGTTCGCTCGATACTGGTTCGGCTCCCGCCACATATTCAAGAATAATAGCGCGGATGATTTTGCGTTTACGGTCGCTGAGATCGTGCATAAATGTGCTTTCTTATTTAACCTGACGGGAAGACACCAGATTTTGCGGCAAATAAAGGGCCAATGTGCGATTGAGGTCGGTTTGAGTCGTAGAATGGGGAAATGGATCGCAAGCCTGGAGATCGAATTTTTGGGATAGAAACCGAATTTGGTTGTTTAGTGGATGATCCGAATATCAAACCTGAACGGATGGTTGAGGATATTAAAAACTATATCTTTTTGGAACTCAAATTGGGCGCGATTGACCTTCATGCACGCGATGAAGTTTTTGAGCCGATGGCGAGCGGCGGATTCATGATTAATGGATCTCGGCTATACATTGATGCTGTTGGGTCGCACCTTGAGTATGCGACGGCAGAGTGCCGGAATTTGGAAGATGTGGTTCTGAACGACAGGGCGGGTCAAAGAATTATTGTTCGAGCGATCAAAGAGTTAGGGTTAGAGGATACGGTTCGGATTTACAACAACTCCATTGACCACTTTGGCGGGCATACATTTGGGTGCCACGAGAACTATTTGGTGAGGATGTCAGAGGGTTTTTATTCAGAAGATGTGAATGCTCTTTACGCCTTTTTGGTAACACGTCAGTTGTTTTCTGGCGTTGGGCGGGTTGGTGGTCACGTTCTAATTGAAGGAGGCGAACCCAGTTATAAGGAAATGAGCCAGAACCCGATTGACTACATATGGGTTTCGCAGGTGTATCACGTTTATCCTGATGATGAGGTCAACTTCCAACTCTCACAGCGGGCAGACCATATCTTACGGACAGTAGCAAGCCGAGTACGCTTTAACCGCGCATTGATTAATCCAAAGTGGGAACACTTTTACGCTCACGAAGGGATGAACCGCATGCACTTGCTCTTCGGTGAAGCAAATCAAAGTGCGTATGCATACAAGTTAAAAATTGGGACAACCAATCTTGTTTTGCAGTTGCTGGAGGATGGGGAGCTAATCGGCGAACCTGAGCTTGTTCAACCTTTGATTGCTTTGCGGGATATTTCTCGCGATGACAGTTACAAATGGCGAGTGATGTTTGAGGACGGAACCGAAACAAGCGCGCTCGATATCCAATACAGATTAAGAGAGTTGGCGGGTCGGTACGCCGGTTCATCGCCCGATGTGGACTGGGTTTTACAAGAGTGGAGTTACGTACTCGATCAGTTAAAGCGCGATCCGATGTCATTAGGCGACCGGCTTGACTGGGTCGCCAAAAAGCAGATGATGGATGCTTTTGTTGCCGATGGTGGAGCGGAATGGGGTGACGATGTCCTCCATAGCTTGGATTTGGAATATCACAATATCAATCCTGAGCAGTCTTTGTTCTACGCATTGCCAGATGGCACCCCGGCGCGCCAGATCGATGAACTAGATATTGTTGATTCCATGACGGACGCACCAAAGAACACTCGTGCTTACGGGCGGAGCCACTTAGTTGACCGGGCCGTTAAGCGTGGGTGGGGAATGCCTTACATGTTTGATTGGAGTAGCGCAGTTTTAGGGCGTCGTGATCTTTACGAAATGCCTGATCCGTTTAACAATTACGCCGAGTTTGTTGGAGCCGATGCGCCCGAGTAATCAGGATTGGCCGCCAGATGTTCAGCCGCTCCGGCCTTTGATGATTGAACATTTGAACCGGTTTGAGTTGTGGTCAATCGCGGCGTTCCTGGGAGGACTAGCCTTGCCGTTACTCATACAAACCCGAACGGCGCTCATGTTTGGGTTAGTGAGTTCGGGATGGGCGGGCGTGAATATTCTGATTGCGATAATTGGCAAAAAAGCTCCGCCGCCAAGATCAATCTATGCTTTTGCTCGGTTGCTTTCGGCAAATCAGGTTTCGAACGCGTTCTATGTAGTCTTCGGCGTGTTTTTCGGATTGACCTCCGATACAGTTGATTGGCGGGCGGCCGGATGGGCAGTCTGCATACAAGGAATCGCCCTCTTGATTCTTGATGCACGTTTTTTGCGACAAGTACGTAAGTTAATTGAACCTAAATAGAATTTTCGAGCGGCAGCAGGTGGTTCTTATAGGTGTTACCTTAAGTTTGAAAAGAAGTACAGAGAAATTGAATTTGACGTGTTAGTGATATTTTCTTACCATAAAAATAAACGCGACTCCCTCTCCGCAAAAGCAGAGAGGGAGTTTTTCTTTATTCACTTTGTGGCTTTGTATTCCGCTTCGGTTGCGGGAACTTTGAGTTCGCCTTCAGCAATCTTTTGTTTGATCGCTTCGATTTCAGCCAGAACGTCTGGGCCGATGACCTCACGCGTGAATTCCAGCTTACTGATGCCAACCCCTTTATGGGCGATGTCGTATTTGATTTCTCCGCTGGAGAACTTGCCATCAACGCAATCTTTGATCGTGGCGTATACCGCTTCATCAACGTTTTTAATCATGGAAGTAAGAACATTGCCGGGGGCTTCGCCGTCTTGATCGCTATCAACTCCAATAGCGAATAATTTACGATCCTTGGCGGCGCGAATGACACCTAAGCCGGCGCGACCAGCGGCGTGGTAAACGATATCCGCGCCAGAATCGTAAAGAACGTTTGCCGCGATCTTGGCATCATCGATGTTATCCCAGCTTCCGGTGTACTTAGCTGGAAGAACAACTGCGCTTGGATTAGCCGCGTTGACACCTGCCGCATAACCGTATTGGAACTTCTTAATAAGATCAAGCTCTTGACCTCCGATGAATCCGACTTTTCCGGTCTTGGTCATCTTGCCCGCGATGTAACCAACGAGATAGGAGCCTTCTTCTTCGTTAAAGTGGAGCATGCGAACATTAGGGGCGTCAACGAATCCATCAACAATCGCGAACTTTACATTCGGATAATCGCCGGCTACTTTTTCGAGAGCTTTGCCTTGGTTGAGACCAACTGCGATGACGAGGTCGTTGCCATCATCGGCCATAGCGGCGAGGTTGGTTTCGTAATCTTTTTCTTCTTTCGATTCCACTTTGCTAACGGTGATGCCGAGATCGGTTTCCGCTTTTTGGATGCCGCGCCATGCGGAATCGTTGAACGATTTGTCGCCCAATCCGCCGCTATCAAAAACGATGCCGACTTTCAGCTTGCCGGTAGGTTTTTCGCCGGTAGTGCCAGTCGTTGAAGGCTTATCGGTTTCCTCAGGAGTTTTTGCGGGTGGATTACAACCTGCCAGCAGGCCCACGGTAGTAAGAGCAAGGAGCGATGAAAGGGCCCAAGTCGCCCAGGGTCGAGCAGTAGTGAGTGTTCGCATAGGTAGAATCATAAACATTATAGACCTGACCAAACTAGGTTAGGTTAAAGGGATGAGACCGTTTGATCACTTGCAACCTCACTAAACCAGAAAGTACCTTCGATACAATTCGAAAGACATATAAAGATTTGAAGCCGACGGATGCCGCTTTGTTGGCGACCGCTTTGGTTGAATCCGGTCGCATGGCAGACGCTGTCTACGACGGAAAATCTTATACATGGACCGGCGATCAATATGATCCTATGGCCAGCGCAGTTGCCAAAGAAGTTACACAGGTTCAGGATACGGTTGAAGACACTAAGAAAGCCAAGCTTAAAGCCGCAGAAGAAGAAGCGGTCGTTTTGACTGTTCATTTGTTGCCCTCAATGGCGGCAGCAGAGCGAATTCTTGGCAATCGAAATGACCTTAAAGCGATCATGGGCGACATCGTTAAGGAAGGTATTGAATTCTTGTTCTCCACAACCGATATTGGATGGCAATGGACATTGGAACGAGTGAACTGGGCAACCAAGTCGGGTGGCGAAATGAAACGCCACATCAAGTTCCGTGCAGACTTCCTTGAGCCCCATGTTGGGATGGAACTCGGCCCGGGCGGAAAGAAACGCAAACGATAATTCCAATTTTCCTTGGATATTAGAGACCACGGAGGTACCCTATCTCCGTGGTCTCTTTGCTTTTAGCAGCGTGTTTGGGGATGAATCAGGATGCCAATCCGGCACAGGAAGTTAACTGGAAGGTAACTCCGGAGCGAGCATTTCAGGTGGATGGGGCACCTTACATCCCGGTAGGTGTTCATGTCGAACCGACAGTCGAGGCAATTGATGCTGCGGCAAAAGCGGGCATCAAAGACGTTTTAGTTGAGCTGCCTCTCGATCTGAGCACTTGGCGCCGTGTGATACCCGAGTTGGAATCACGGGGGATGCGCTATCTCATTGGTATTTCTTCTTTGGCTCCAGCGGCTTCAGTCATTGCAGTTGAGCCCAAGAGCTACCGAGTATCAGGACTTTCCGGCAAGATTGATATTAACGTTGATATTCCAGGTGGAACCCGAGCTTATGGTCTGTTAGCCAATGAAAAGAATGGGGGAATTGTTTGGCAGGGAACTAAGCCGATTGAGAACGGCAAGTTACATTTTGAATTTGATTTGCGCTCAGATTTTGCTCACGTGCTCGTTCTGTATCCGGAAGTTCGCGATCAGCGCATGGTCGATTATTGGGAAGGGTTTGACCAATATCGCGATAGCTTGCTTGTGATTTTGAAGAATGCTCAATTAGGCACGGGTTATCAGGGATTGGTGAATCCCGCCGGGCGCATGCTTACCAGCTTCCAGGTTGATGACACTTTGGTTCCGACAAGTGAACTGTTTAGACTTGAGCTAGAAACATATTTGCGGCAACGGTATGGAACACCTGACATGGTTGGCTCTTCTTGGTTTATGGGCATTAACCAGAATCAGTCATTGGCGGATTTTGCGGCCTGCGTGCCGCTCTGGCAAGGCGGTCGTGGGATTGAATATGTTTGGAATACAAAAATGGATCGGATCGCTCCATCTCAGCGACGAGATCAGATTTGGAACGATATCCGTACGGTTGTTCGCAGTAGTGCAGCGCGCAGGCTGAATCGGTTAGTCGATTCAATTAAAGAAGCGACTAAGAAGCCGGTTATGCAAGAGTGGAACGGTTGGGGCGGTCTTTACGAAGACGGGAATGGCTCACTTGACGCGATCACCTACCGGCTATCACCCAGTTCAACGATTGATCTCATGGAGCAAGCATCGAGGCCGATGAGCAGTGCTTTGCGCCGAGCGATGCCCATGGCAGCGCTGGCAACTTCAATCAAGTTACCGACCGGGGAAGATCGGTTCGATGCCGCGCGGGCGATTCGTCAAAGCGAAATGCTTGGAACGCGGGGATGGTTCTTTGAAGCCAAAACCGCCGAAGAATTGGCTGATGTTGCGGCGGCGGGCGAAATCTATCGGGATCAAAGTAGCATTGCGCAAAATGGAGTACTGCCGGTTTTCTTCCCGGAAGCAGCGACAAATCCAGCGGTGACCAGTCGGTTGCCGGGCGGTCATGTTTGGTTGCCAACTCCAGGTTCAGGGGAACGCCTTGACATTGGGCCAACGCTAGAAGGTTATCGTTATGTGAATGGCGGACAGACAACTTATGTCTTCTGGTCAATCGCGGAAAAGCAACGCCTGAAAATGCGATTAGCAAGCGAAGTTTTGCCGGTCATGACAGCGCTTGATGGCTCGAATATGGAGATCAAACAGAAGAAAAATGAGATCGAAATGACGGTGCCAACTACCCCGGTGATCGTTGAAGGATCGGCTGATATTCCAGTGCCCATTCAAAGTTTTGAAGTAACCAAGGTGGCCTGTAGTTATCTCATTGATACATTTGGGAACCTCGTCGACATCTCCGGTACGGAGTACGTGACCTTGCAAAAATCGAACAGCTCATTTGATCGATTCCCACTTGGTTCGTTTTTGGCGATTAGGGAACAGTTTAAGAAGCTCACCGTCAAGTCTGCTCCTTACAACTGGATTGAAGCAGAAGAACCTCAAGAAACAAACTTCAGCGATGTGGATGAAGTTTCTGGTGCGTCGAGCGGAAAGGTTTTGGTGCTGAATCCCAAGGTTAAGAGCTTGACTCCATATATTGCGCAGTACACCGTGCGAAATAAGGTGGGGAGCAATCACTCAGTTTGGATTGCCGCACGCATGGACGATGTTGCGCGCGATGCTCTGCGGATTTCAGTTGGTGGTGTCGAAATGAAAATTGAACCGAATCCGGTCAGCTTTTACGGTGCTGGATTTGCTTGGTATCGGTGTGGCAGTCTTGATTTGCCTGATGGTCAAACTCAGATGTGGGTGCGTGCGCAAGCGGATCGCCCTATTCAATGTGAGATTGATACGCTGATGGTTGCACCGGGATCATTCCGTCCAAATGGGCCGAATCCGCCTACCGATTGGGTTTGGGCCGCCCTTGACCTGGCGCGCCCGCCTCAAGGAAAGGATTAACACGGCTTAGAAGCCGGATATTCCATTCCTCGTCCTGATCTTTATAAAGTTCAGGATCGAGGTCGACGCGGCCGTAGATGCATGCGGTTTTATCCATTCGCACCGCCCATCCGGCGTCGCCAAAACTGTAGTGCCACCACTCGTCACGGCAGTTACTGAATCCGGCTTTGAGCATTGCCATAACCAAAATGCTACGGTTATCTTGAGCCGCTTCAGTTAATCCATAAACGTAAGTCGGTGCTCCGGCAAGCCGTTCAAATGGGCTGTTGACATCTATTTCGTTGCCGTCTTCATCTAAGAGCCAAACATCTACGGCGGCTCCGGTCGTGTGCCCGGGAGGTGCTTTTTGATCGACCGGGGCAACGAAGCGACAAACAATTCGGCGTTTGCCCGCATAGTTGAGATCGGGCCGAGCTTTTTCCATTGAACTCCACATCCAGTTCCAAATTTTGACTTGGCGATCGAATGGGCGCCATGCATCAACGACTCCAATCTTGTATCCTGCGGGCAGAGATTGGGCGGCTTGCTCCAACATCTCAGCAACTTGCTGGCGAAGGTATGGAATTACGCTCGGTCGCTTAATGATGACCGACGGCGCGTACTCGGCCAATGAGACGAGGGGTTCATCATTTTCGAGTTCTGCTATCTTGTTAAGGGCACGGATTGGTTCCGGCCTGCCTTTACTACGATCCCAAGCCATTCCTAACTAGATCATGACCCAAAGATCAGCAGAAGTGCGATTGCACCCGCCGCAGTTCGTTCTCTTGGCCCAAAAGCAACGGTGCCAGATGGGCGCGGGCCAGGGATTTCTATTGTTTGACCCGGTTGAAGTTCGATATCGCCGCGATAGCCAAGGAGGATATCTTCGAAATTAATTTCGCGGGGTTTTTCGTTACCCGTAGAGAAGATTTTGATCTTGTCCTGTCGTGCGCCTTGCATAAAGCCACCAGCAAGTTGGATCACTTCGGAAATCTTTGTGCCTTCACTAATCTCTATCCGGCCTGGTCGACGAACCGATCCTTCAACGACGACAAACATTTTGGGTTTGGAGCGTTGGTCGATTGTGATGATGTCACCCGCCTGTAAAACAAAGTCGTTATCGGCTGGCAGGCGGAGAGTTCTTTTTGCCCCGGCGCGTTCTAATGTGATCGCGTTGAGGTCAGCACCGTCGGTGAATCCGCCGCACTTCACAATCAACTCTCGCACGGTCATATTTGCGGTTAAATCATAGTTACCGGGCAACGTAACTTTGCCAATCAGAGTTACCTGCGCGGTTGGGCCTGGATTTACCGGAACATTCGGATTGGTAGGGTTGGTGGGATTATTTGGATTGTTCGGATTTGGAACCGGAGTGGTTCCGGTCTTAGCAAAGAAAGTAATAACATCGCCCGGTGCAAGAACTGGATCTTCGTTCTTAGTCATGTCGGCAATCTTAATCGTTCCGTTTTCGGATTTGATTTGAATCTTGGCGAGGTCAGCTTCAGGTTTCAATTCGGCAAGCTTGACTACATCGGAAAGCTTCATGTCAGCCTTCCAGGGAGTTTCTGCTTCGTAGGCAACTGTGCCGCCAAACTTGACGGTTTTGATCTCGGGGTTAATCAATTTAAGGCTGATCGTTGCCTTTTTTAGAATCTTTTCATCAAGCAGTTGCTTGGCAACTTTGTCGGCGGCTTGGGTTTCTGTCAGCCCACCAATCTTCACCGCCCCCAGAAAGTCGACTAGGATAAGCCCATCGCTTGTGACTTTGTAATCGTGATTGATTGACGACTCTTCAGCGCAGATGAGCTGAATGGTGTCACCTGGTTTGATTACAGGTTGTGCCTGTGCACTAGATACACCTGCGATGACCAAAATCATCATGAGTAAAGCGAAAATCCGATTGAGAACCATGATTCTTACCTTTGTGACGGACGAATGTGCCTGAAGTTGTCAGCAGGTTCAAATGAACCTGGGACTGTTTGAGCAGGCTTATTAGAAAATTAAATTGGGCGCAATAATAAAGAGGTGAAGAGTGCATTTTTGGATCGGCTAGCCCAAGGCGTTGTCATTTTTGATGGCGCAACCGGGACGGAATATCAGAAAGCCGACTTAGGGCCAGAGGCATTTACTCTCACAACCGATAGCCATTTGCCCGAAAAAGTGAGAGCCGCGGCGAAGCGACTAAATGGAGAATTTTTGGAGGGATGCAATGAGGTTCTTAACTTCTTGCGACCAGATATTGTCGAAGATGTTCACTGTCAGTACTTTTCTGCAGGCAGTGATATCGTAGAAACGAATAGCTTTGGTTCAACATCAATTGTCCTGGCTGAGTATGGGATTTCTGAATTGGTTTATGAAACCAGCCTTGCGGCGGCGCAAATTGCACGGTCAGCGGCAACAAAATGCTCGACCCCTAATGCCCCGAAATTTGTTGCAGGTGGAATTGGACCGGGCACAAAGTTAATTAGCTTAGGGCAGGCAACGTGGGAAGAATTGCTTGCGACTTATACAGAATCAGCGAAAGGGCTGATAGATGGAGGCGTGGACATTATTTTGTTGGAAACCCTACAAGACCTTTTAATGGTTAAAGCGGGGATCGTGGCGGCTAAGGATGCAATGGCACTCTCAGGCCGTAAGGTGCCACTCATTGTCCAAGTCACGATGGAACAAACCGGAACCATGCTTGTTGGTTCGGATATAGCAGCCGCGCTCAACATGATTGAATGCTTCCCAGAGGTGGTGGCAGTGGGGATGAACTGTGCCACAGGCCCAGCGGAAATGGCACCGTTTGTTAAGTATCTTGGTGAGAACTCCACTCGCCCAATTTCAATTCAACCCAACGCTGGATTGCCGATGATGGAAAAAGGGCAAGCGGTTTACAAGCTCACTCCATCGGAACTGGCGGATGCGCACGAGAAATTCGTTACAGAAAACGGCGTCGCACTTGCGGGTGGGTGTTGTGGAACAACTCCCGAACACATTCGGCAGGTAGCCGAACGCGTTAAGGGACGACCTCACACTGCCGGGCATTGGTTAGAAGTTCAGAGAGTATTCCCAGGATTTGATTTTGCTTACAAAGGGCCAGATCAATACGATGCGATCAAGCTTCAAGGCGTTTCGAGCCTCTACGATTTTGTTCCGTTTAAGCAAGACAACAGCTTCCTCATTGTGGGTGAAAGAACGAATGCGAAT
>JAPUDU010000182.1 GCA_027492935.1 Fimbriimonadaceae bacterium | reverse complement strand
CCTAAATTGGAATAAAACATCAAGTCAACTTCAATCAAATCTCGTTCAAATCATGGGATTTAATGCTTCATATCTAGCTGCCCTTGGATACTTTATCGCCGCAGATAATAAACGCAGTTATAAAAAAGCTTACAAACATGAAAATCCTACGAAACTGAACGATCCTCCTACCGACCAAGTATCGAAGCCTTATAAACCTAATTGGCTTTATAAACTGGCTGTTGCCACACCAATGATTTTGTTTGCCAGCCTTCTCAACCTATTGCCTTTAAATTGGCCTGAAGAGACTTACAAACTATTTTGGGTTCCTCTCTGCTTCGGCAGGTTCATCGGATTATTGGTTGCGTTTTATATCGTCATCAGATTACTAACCCGCTCTCGTGAGCAAGTTTCAGTACGCTTTAAGGTGACCGCGTGGGTTGTACTTATCGTCTATCTGGTGATGTTTTGGGTCAACTACCAAACTTTGGGAACCAACTTAGCCAGTTATAATCCATTCTTCAACTACCAAATTCTCAATCTTGATCTCATCCTAAGTGGCCTCACATTTCTCGCTGGCAGTGCCTTTGCGCAATACTTCATCCTCGACTTTGCCGGAGACGTTGTGTCTTACATTCAAGGAGCAGGACCAAGCCCCTTCAACCCTATCAGAACAGAAGTCCAATCCCGTGCAAAAACAATGATTGACCTCTTATTAGATCAGGGATATGACATTGCAATTTACGCGCATAGCCTTGGATCAATCGTCGCTTACGATGCTGTCAATCAATGCGAACTCGATAGGGCTCCTGCATTTGAAGATGCCCCTCAAATCAGATCACTTGTCACCCTAGGCTGCCCTCTTGATAAAGTCACTTACATCTTTAAGACAGAAGATCCAACCAAAGGAAATCTCCGAGATCTTCTAACCGCATCTCTTCAACCTCTTCTCCAAAAGCATGTCCGCCAAAGGCTCAAATGGATCAATGTCTACTCCAAAACCGATATCGTTGCCGGAAAGCTTGATTACTTCGATCCACCAATGCAATCTCAATCTAAACAACCACACGAGTTGTATGGCCAAGCCGGGCCAGTTCTGAATCTTGAAGATAGCTTTAATACGGCCCCAATAGCCAGCCATTCCATATATCACCTCTATCCGGCAATGCCATATGCAATGGGAGCGGCTATTCAACATATTATCAAACTTCCTCCCGATGCTCTTCCCACCGTGTTAGACCAAAGCCAAAATGTCCGAATCACGATAAGCCAAGTAAAAGTTAAAGATGAACCATCTCAAGCGCAGAATAACGATATACAGAATTAGGTAGATTAATGAGTCAGCGTCGGAATTCAGCCCCCCATGTCCAAACCCAAGGCCCTCCTCATCACCCACCCCGCACGCCTCGGCGACACAATCCTGAGCATTCCGCTCCACCGCACCCTCGCCGCTAACTACGACCTCCACAGCAACGTCGGAGAGCCATACCGTTTCCTCTTTCAAGAATTAGAAGGCCAAATCATTTTCACCGACCCGCAAGCACCTAAATCTCTAGGCGAAATACTCTCCAAAGCAAAAGAACTCAAAAGCCAAGAGTTCCAGACCGCTTTCATCCTCCGCCCATCATTCCGCTCCGCTCTCCTCTGCAAACTCGCAAAAATCTCAGAACGAGTCGGTGAATGCACCGAAGGCCGAGGCTTCCTCCTCACCCATAAACTCCCCTACTCACCCGACCTCGCCGAATTCGAGCGCATGGATAAATTCGCTCAGCTCGTCGGACTCAGCACCGACAAAACTGCGACCCTCCCCGCAAGCCCCGAATCAATCGCTAAGGCTCAAGAAGCTCTCCAAGGTGCCACCATCGGCATAGTCCCTGGCGGAACGTGGCCCCAAAAGCTCATCCCAACAGAGACACTTCGCAAAACCGTCCACCACCTCGTCGCTCAGGGCCACAAAGTCGCAATGCTTGGCGGACCTGGGGATGAAATCTATTGCAGCCCATTCAAAAAAGAACCACTTGTTGACCTCGTTGCAAAGTTTCGCCTCAACGAAATGGCCGGTGTACTCAAATCTCTTGACCTCCTTATTACACCAGATGGTGGACTAAGCCACTACAGCGTCGCTTGCGGAACCCCTGCCCTCATCGCCTTTGGGCCAACTCCTCACAAACGTTGGGGCTACCATATCGAGCCCCATAAAACCATCGTTGCCCCTGGTTCCAACATGGAACGACTCACTTGGGCAGAATTCCAACCCCACGTTGACGAAATGCTTGCCAAAATCAATCGCTAACTTCATTAGCTATGCGCTCAAATTCATCAATAATAGTGTGCAATTCAGTGAAAAAAGGAATCTGAATTTCTCGCCAACTTTCTCTAAACGACTGAAATTCGTCCGTAGAAAGCACCCAGTAGTCCGCTTCCCTTTGTTGTGTCGACCACGATGCATCTGTGGTGCTACACAGAGAATAAAGTTTGACTACAAGTTTCTCTGGCTACTGATTCCAAATCGAGACGGTATGTACCAATTATTTTCAGATGCATGATCAAAATCTGCCCTGCTAGATTTGCTCAGGAATTATCGTACGTCGAATTGCTATGTAAGAAGAATACTATTCCCGCCCCATCACCGAATCCACTCGCCGCCAAATCCCTCGCGGATTCCCATCCCGCAACTCCTCCGGCAAAATCCCCTGAGGAGCACCCTGCCAAGCCACCGGACGCGCCCAACGCAGAAGCGCAGAACGACCAACACTCGTAAACCGTGAATCAGAAGTCGCCGGATACGGTCCACCGTGCTGCATTGCATCGCAAACCTCTACTCCAGTCGGGTAACCATTAAAAATCACTCGTCCAACTCGATTAACCAAACGGCCATGAATCTGTCTACCGAGGTCGTCATCCCCCTCACCCATCAAGATCGTGCCAGTCAATTGGCCTTCTAAAACCCCAACAACCGCCAACATCTCTTCCTGGTTCAAGCATCGAACAATCAACGCCGCCGGGCCAAACACTTCCGCCTGCAAACTCTGATCAACCAAAAATTCCGCCGCGCTAGTGGAAAAAACCACTCCACTCGCCAATCCAGAAGAAGAACCATTGCCCATCCCCTCAATCTTCACCGCATCGTGGCGTCCACGCTCAGTAATCAGCATCGAATAATTGTCACAAATGCCCCGGTTCAACATAACCCCAGGATCAGCTCCTCGCACATGGTCAGCGATTGATCCAACCATTTGGTCAAAATCATCACCGGCAATACCAACCAATATCCCCGGATTGGTGCAGAACTGGCCAACACCCATCATCAGTGATGTAGCATAGCCCGTAGCAACCGCATCAACATGTCCCGCCAAAGCCCCCGGCAAAACAAAAACTGGGTTAACGCTCCCCATTTCAGCAAAGACCGGAATTGGTTCGGCCCGTCGGCTCGCCATATCATAAAGCGCCCGACCACCTCGCAAACTTCCCGTAAAACCAACCGCCTTAATCCCGCGATGCTGAACCAGCCACTCCCCAACTTCAACCCCACCTTGAACAAGCGAGAACACTCCGTCCGGCATCCCTTCTCCCACTGCCGCCTTAATAATCGCTCGACCAACTAACTCACTCGTTCCGGGATGGCTCGGGTGAGATTTGCAAACCACCGGACAGCCCGCCGCCAATGCGCTTGCCGTATCTCCCCCGCCCACTGAAAAAGCAAGTGGAAAATTACTTGCGCCAAACACACCCACCGGCCCTAAACCAACAAGCATCCGCCGAATATCAGGCTTCGGTAAAGGAGACCGGTCCGGTTGCGCCAAATCAATGCGCGCATCAACCCAACTGCCTTCCTCAACTTCATCCGCAAACATTCTCAACTGCGCACAAGTCCGCCCTCGTTCACCCGTAATCCGCACCTCCGGCAGCGAAGTTTCCGCAACTGCGCGTTCAATCAGATCAGCTCCCAAAGCCTCAATCTCATCCGCAATTCGCCGCAAAAACCGTGCCCGAATAACCCCACTCATTCGGGAAAACTGCGCCGCAACATCCTCCGCCTTTTTAACCGCACGGTCAACTTCATCGTGCGTCGCCACATTAAACGCAGGTTGAAGAACCTTTCCTGTAGCAGGGTCAACCCCATGCAAAACATCTTCGCCCTCACGCGAAGTGCGCGAACCAATCAACTGTGAACCAAGCAATGCAATCATTTCTTAAACCTGTCCGGAGACAATGCATGAATCGGCACTGTCAGCTTCGCCCCACTCAAACTTTCCGCTACCGCCAACCCCGATATTGGCCCCAAGCTCATACCCATCATAGCATGACCTGTCGCCAAAAACAGGTTCGAATATCCCCCCGCCCGACCTATGGCTGGCAAACCATCCGGCAAACAAGGGCGTCACCCTGCCCACATCTTCATACCATTCAATCGCCGATGATTAATCTTCGGCGACCAAGCCCCCAATTCCATCGTCCCACCAAAACGAACAACCCCATCACCCAACGGTGTAACCGCCACTCGCGCATCCTCCAATAGAAATGGTAATCCCGGTTCTACTGGAGCATTCTCCACATCCAAATGCTGTCCTTTGCCCGGAACCATTGGCAAACTAATCCTCAAATCCTCAACCATCTTCCCACTCCAAACCCCAGCCGCAACCACAAATTCATCGGCCTTAAATTCACGTTCCCCCGCCAAAACCCGAGTAATGTGATGCCCATCCCGACGAATCTCGGTCACCTCACAATTTTCAACGATTTCCACTCCTTGTGCCCGCAAAAAACCACTTAACCGACGCATGACAACCACCGGGTTCAAATCTGCATCACAGTCAAAAAAGCATCCCCCCGGACTTCGCAGCTCAACTCCTTTGGCATGCTTTGCCACCCCCATCTCATCGAGCTTTTCCGCCTTCACTCCGAACGCTCGTGCGCTATCGACCATATGGTGCAATTCATCCGCGGTTGATTGTTTCGACGCCACCATCAACATCCCGCGAAGTTTCGGCGAATCTTCCCAACACAAGTCCTTCCCCATCACCTGATAAAGCCGCCGGCTTTGCATATTCAAATCATAAATCAATGGACTCACCCGGTCAGCATGCTCGGCCGTAGCTGATTTCATGAACCGCAAGTTCCACCGCAACAGCTCACCGCTCCACTTCATCCCCAGCGGTCCACTCGGATTCCACATCAGTTTCATCCCCAACTTTAAAGTCCCCGGCGAAGCTAGCGGCACAAAATGGCTCGGAACAATGAGCCCACAATTCCCATGACTCGCCCCCGCATCATCCAAAGAGCCCCTTTCCAAAACCGTAACCTTCCAACCCCATTCCGATAGATAAAAAGCCGAACAAAGACCAACAATCCCGCCCCCAATAATCACTGCCGACCCGCTCATAATCGAACCCCCGTAAACCCAAACCGCAGCGGATCCTCAGCATCCAAAATCAATTCCGTCTCTGCCGTAATAAAAGCCCGCCCCCGAACATGTGGCACGCACTGACCATTAATAATCTCGACCCACCCCTCAAAAACGCTCCCCGTAACACTCTCCTGCCGCCATATTTCGCCCGGCTGAATCTTTCCCGCCTCATACAAGCAAGCCAACTTCGCGCTCGTTCCCGTCCCACACGGGCTCCGATCGTAAGCTAACCCCGGACAAAGCACAAAATTCTTTGCCCCAATCTCTTGCTTCACAACCAATTCTACGTGGTCAATCTCCCCGCCATTGCTCCCCCGAATGCCCTCCGCTAATAATTTCCGCCGAATCTCTTCGCCCAATTGAGTTAATTTATCAAGGTTCCCCAACCCAATTTCCATCCCATGATCATCGCAAAGATAAAACCAGTTACCTCCCCAAGCAACATCTCCCGTCACCTTGCGATCACTCAGAGTCAGTTCGACCCCCCGCACACTCACATAGCTCGGCACATTCGCAAATTCCACCGAACGGTCAGCATTGATCGTAACGCCTACTTTGCCGACCGAAGTCTCCAAAACATGCTCACCGATCTCCCATTCCCCCATGTGCAATAAAGTCTCAGCCACCCCAATCGTGCCGTGACCGCACATGTTCAGCATCCCTACATTGTTAAAGAACACGACTCCCCACTGTTCTTCAAAACCCGGGACAAGCAACGCACCTACCAAAATGTCGCTACCTCGCGGTTCACAAACAAAAGCCGAACGCAGATCGTCAAATCGAGCCGCAAAATCCGCACGAATCTCCGCAATCGAATTCCCGCGCAACCCAAGAGACTCTCCAAAAACCACCCGAGTTGGCTCTCCTCCAGTATGAGAATCTATCGCCCGAAACCTTTGCATAATCAAGCTAATTGTGGACGATTATTCAAGCCCGCTTCGATAATTTTCATCACCTGATCGCGCTCTTCACCCACCAACTCAAGCCGCGGTGCCCGAACCCATTCCGTGCCCAAACCCGCTTCCTGAATCGCGAGCTTAATGCATTGCACAAATTTGCTTCCCACATCAAGGTGCATCAGTGGCGTATACCAGCGATAAACCTCGCGCGCTTCTTCCCATTTGCCCGACATCATCAAATTCCAAATGAATTGATTCTCTTCCGGAACTGCCAAGCCAATTCCTGCGATCCAACCAGTTGCTCCCAGCATCACACACTCCATAATCAGGTCGTCCACACCGGCAAAAACCGTGTACCGATCGCCAACTTGGTTAAACACATCCGTAATCCGACGTGTATCGCCCGAAGATTCCTTTATCGCCACAAACTTCTCTTCTTTCGCCATTTCTTCAAGCATCACCGGCGTAATGTCCACCTTGTATGCAATCGGATTGTTGTAAATAATAATCGGGTGTTCACTCGCATTGGCGACTGCAGTGAAATGAGCCAAAGTCTCCCTTTCATCTGAGTGATAAACCATCGCCGGCAAAACCATAAACCCATCAACCCCCGCTCCCTGAGCCGCCCGGACAAAATCACAAGCAAAATCGGTTGAAAGCTCACTAACACCGCTCACCACCGGCACGCGACCATTCGAAACTTCGAGAGCGCACTTTAAAACCGAAATCTTCTCTTCACGGCTCAACGTATTGTTTTCGCCCAAACTACCAAGCATTACCAAACCCTGAACCCCGCTATCTAAAACAACCTCAATATGCTTCGCTGTCGCCTCCAAATCTAACGCGCCGCCTTTCTTAAATTGCGTCGTCATAGCCGGGAAAACGCCATTCCAATTTGCCATGCTCAAATCTTACCAGCCCTATTTGTTCAACATTAAACTAAATGAAAATAGTCCCTTTGCAATAATACAAAACGATACGTCTCGTATTATATTCAACATGAGCACTAAAATTGCCCTCGTAACCGGAGCCAACAAAGGAATTGGCCTAGAAACTGTTCGCCAACTCGCTTCCCAAGGTTTCCACGTTCTCCTCGGAGCTCGATCCGCCGACAAAGGGCAAGCGGCAATAACCCAACTCGCCAACGAAGGAATCACTGCTGAATTCCTCCCAATCGATGTTTCAAACTCAGACTCCATCGCTTCCGCAGTGAAATCCGTTGAGTCAAAGTTCGGCCACCTTGATGTTCTCATCAACAACGCCGGGGTTAACCTCGATGCCCCCGAAACGTCAATTGAGCAAACTACCGCCCAAACCTACCGCGACACATACGAAACAAATGTGTTCGGGCTGATCGAAACAACCCAAGCTTTCCTTCCCCTCATACAAAAGGCACCAGGGGGGCGAATTGTAAACGTAAGTAGCATCCTGGGCTCGTTGAACTTTCACGCCACCCCAGATTCACCAATCTACGACTTCAAAGGGGCGCCCGCTTACAACACGAGTAAGTCAGCCGTCAACGCCTACACAGTCCATCTTGCCTACGCTCTCAAAGATACACCCATCAAAGTCAACACAATTCACCCAGGCTGGGTAAAGACTGATATGGGCGGACAAGAAGCTCCGATGGAAATCGTTGATGGAGCAAAAACCTCCGTTCAACTCGCAACCCTCGCCGCAGATGGACCAACCGGAACATATACTCACGACGGCGAAACATTGCCCTGGTAAGGAGCAAAACCACAAAAAAGAGAACGAGATCAACTCGTTCTCTTTTTTCAAACTAATTTTTTGAGTGAACTGAGTCTCAGTTTGCTCGTTTTCGACGACGCAACATCATAGCAATCCCAGATCCTAATACGAGCATCGTTGCAGGCTCCGGAACCGCTTCAACGTTAACTTCTGTCAACACAAAGTTGCCATTGGAATACAAGCCCGGACCATTTGTAGGCAAAGATGGATCCTCCATCACTTCAAGGCGCAAACCAGTAACGCTGCTCAAAGCTGTTCCAAAGTTCAAAACATAAGATGCAGTCGGAGGGGCGCCGCTTGTCAAACTCATTAAAACGCTCCCATCACCCAAAATGCTAGATGAAAATCCAGCCGGGGCTGAGACACTGAACGGAGTCAATACCGACCAGTTAGCTGTGACATCGCCGCCAGTTTGCAAACCATCCGCAAAGTCACCGCGAGAATCAGTTGTTGCCGACCACCGGAACCGACCAACAAAATGACCCGGGAACCCGCTGTAATTTTGCGTCATTGTAATTTGCAAACCAGGCGTTGAAAGATCACTCACCGTCTCAAAAACAGAGGTTTGCGCACTCGTCGTATTGCCATCAAAAACGGCCCAGCCGTTATCGACTGATAAGTCCCCATCAATCATCTCAGACGCATTCCAAGGCCCGTTAAAAGTCTGACTATAAGTTGCCGTCGCATTTTGCAGCGATACCTGAGCAAAAGAAACCGTAGAGCCCAAAATCACAGCCGCACTGAGGCTAAAAAGCCGATTCGTAATTTTCATTTCTTCTCCAATAGACTGAGCAATCTCAGCTAAAACATATAGTATCAGATTTCCTCTCTCACGAGGAAAGCCTCAGGACACCAATTCAAGATAGCTCGCAAATTTGCTACACACAGCCAATCGCATCAACCTAAAGCTTCACCAAATTAATTGTAATTGTCCTTTCAAAGAGCAATCCGAGTCTTGAATAATATTTCTTCCGTTGCACGACGGCCCTAACATCCATAGAAATAACTCATTTTTCATCGAGCTAATGTCAAACTGGTGATCCGCTGATACGTGCGATCCTTTGACACCTTAATGAAGACCAGGTACCCGTTTACCGTCGCGACGAAATCAGTCAAGGGCGCGACATTATCCAGGAAAGAAGATTTAAACAAAACTGGTGAGCCATTCAATTCATCGATTTGATACCAGGACTTTGTTTTTAAATCATAAGCAACGATGATATCTCCTACCCTACCCGCCCAAATATAACTCACTGGAAGTTTCCAAAATACCTTACCGGTGAAGATGTCTCCGCATGCGATTTGTTGCCCTGTTACAGTAGAATTATAAGTCTCTGCCCTCCAAAGGTTATAATTATTATGATAGAGGCCAATAGACCGGTTAGGATGAGATAAATCAAAATAGCGATAGAATTTAAGGGAAGACACTTGTAAAGGCTTAAGTAAAACAACACTTTCCAATGCAGAAGCATACTCACTAAAGGAAGAACCGCTTCTAGCCAAGAAATAATCATTGGCTACAGTTCCTGAAAGCCTGTAGGGAGGGAAAAGCAACATCGGTTGAGTTGGGTTTGTTGCTGGAGCGAGTTCCAGAACTTGGCGGTTACCATCCAACCGCTCAATGTTCGTAACACCAAAACCCTTTGCCTCTGGGTACTTTTTCCCTGAGACAGCTAAAGAAAAATCAGAGCCTTGCAGAAATATTTTTTTTCCAATATCGGCTCGAACGTAATCAGGTCGAAGGTAGACATCGCTACCACCCCATGACACATCAAAGTCTAGCTTCGCTGATCGCTGCCCCAAGCCCGTTTTAACATCTAACGACTTGTCATTCACCCAAACTTGACCATTCTCAGCCCGAATTACTGTCGTCCGCGACACGTCCATATGCCATGCTTCAGCGAGCCTAAGTTCTGACTGAGATGACGATAGAAATGCTGTGAAAAGAGCCAGAATCATCTTGCAGTGGTTATCCTTGTAATTTATGACTTTCCTTGGCACGACCAGGTTACTTTGTCACTGAACGTATTTACTAGCCTAACGATCTCGCAAATTACTCAAGGTGCCTGAGGACATATCTAAATTCAATTTCATTGAAAATGGCCGGTAATTGCTCATGCGACAGTACAGGAAATCACCACGCCTAAAGAATATTCAATTCGGACTCTCTATTGATACCTCTTGAACTAGATTGCATTTCAAACCTTCCCCAATCGCAAGCGGGCAACTTTAATTAGCGATAAGCTTTGCGAGTTCACGTAGGTCGGCTGTTGGAATAAAGCTATACGTCCAATCTCTTCCTAAAACTTCCTATGCTCCTCGAACGCACCTACAAATATTGCCCCGATTCCAAATCGACCATATATTGACTCCCAAAAGCCCTCCTCAACCTCCAATCTCAAAGCCTCGCCCCGTCATCGGCCTAAGATTCATCGTCCTCCGCCTCCCCTCTCAACAAATCAAAAGCCCATCAACAAAGATAGCTAAGCCCACATCGCTATCCTCCCAAAAATCCTGCGGCTTAAAAGCCCAGCCTCTTTTGAGAATTTTGCCCCACCCTCTAACGTAAACTCACCACCCACCCGATTATCGTAGGGTATCTTTCTTAATCCAAGTTGCCGCTTAGCTCAGTGGTAGAGCAGCTGACTGTTAATCAGCGGGTCGTAAGTTCGAATCTTACAGCGGCAGCCACTAATTTGAACCTGAAACCGTTTCCTAAAGCGACCTTTTTGTTAGGTGATCGAATGTTTGACAGAAGTGGTTCGGCCGCCCCAGTCTTTCATGACATAAAATCATACAAGCTCTTTGCACTGACCAATCTACTAACTAGCCTCTAAGTCGTTTTCTGATTGGTGTAACAAAAATTGACAAAAT
>JAPUDU010000181.1 GCA_027492935.1 Fimbriimonadaceae bacterium | reverse complement strand
ACCTTCTCAATCATCGAACAAGCAGGATACTTGAAGATTAAAACAACCCAAGAATAATTCCCCAGTCATATAAAAACAAATATAAGTCGCGCTTTCACAAAGAATCCCATTGCCGAGCGCTCGCATTTTTCTCACTAGAAGTCCTGAGTTCCCGTGGGCTCATCCCTGCATGTTCCACATCGTTTTGTTAAACATCAAACCCAACCTGCATGGCAACAACCGCCATCTAAACCATTCCTGAGCCCGCATCCATGTGCCTCATCGGACTCGGCGTCGCAAGCACTCTTGCGATGCAAGCGAAAAGCCTAATCATCAACCAGCTGGGCTATTGAGCAACAAGCCCAGCCAACCCAAATTCCTTATACCACCGCAAATATCTGTCCCCTCAAGCGTCTATCTTATCAATGCTCTCTGTTGCCTTCCTCCTTGCCGCAACCTTCACCGCCTCGGCAACATCAGATATTTCTTCCTTTGCGTTGCAAGAAACCCCTGTAACTAACACAAATCCTCCCCTTCAAGAATCTTTATCCGAACCACAAAATCTCGAAGGGCTTGTCCTCCTCGCCCCGATCAAATTAGAGCAACAGCCAGAAGTCAGCCCGATCTACCGTGTCTATTTCGGGCAAGTCAAAACCACCACGAACGAAATCACCTCCACAACTGAAGTCATCTCCGTCGTCGTCACCGACCTCGACAAAATCGAGCCCCGCCCAACCGCCGATCAAGTCTGCGACCTCCACGACCGCGCCAGCCGCACCCGCAAAGATATGGCCGGACAACTATTCAAAACTGAGCGAACCACCATCAACGACAAATCGATGGTGATCAATATCGGCACACTCATAGCCCTCGATGCGGCACAAAAACCGACAAATATGTACCAAGTCTCTGCCGCATTCTCAAGCGACACCAAAGCCTACGAAATCACTTGGCTTACCGTCAAAGGTGGCGTAACCGCATCAAACGCGATCAAATCTGTCCGCAACGCATCTCTCCAGATCGACGACAAAATCTACCAACCAAAACTCCTTGTCGGCACATCTGGCAAATATTCACTCTTAGGCGTACCATTCAATTTCATTCTCCCCTCCCCGGCCGAGTCCATCCCCGATAACCCCGTTTCCTTAGAAGAAAGCGGTCGCTATACCGCCGAAGTTGCCGCCGATGAATGGTTCGCCAGCGTTGAAGTCGCGATCCGTAAATCCCCGATCACCGACCCTTCCCCTAAGAACCTTCTAAAACTGTTGGGATTCGAAGAATGGGTAACTCCAAACATAGAGTTCAAAACTGAAAAAGGCATCAGCATCTGCGCCGACATCCCTATCAGCGAAGAACGCCATGCCCGTGTTGAAATCGCCGTAAACGGCACGACGATCTGCGCTGTCATTGTCAGTGCCACCAAAGACCAGCCATTGCCCTCATCAGAAACAATTGGATTACAACGCGGCGAACCGTAACCCAATCTACTGTGACGTTCTTGTGACGCAAGTTCCCACAAACTACAAATCAAGGTTAAGGGCAATGCTCATTAGCCAAAGCTCAAAAGATTTGCTTTTGAACTTGAGAGGAACAATTATGCACAAACAACAACTCATCGCCAAGAGCGCATTTGCGTCTCTATTCCTTGCCTTCACTGCCCTATCGCAAGCCCAGATCACTTACTTCGCCAACGTCACTTTAGATGACCCTCACAAGGTGGTCGCACCCGGAGCCGGCAACGTTGTTTTCGGCGGAACAATCCAAATTCTCGAAGATGCCCCTAACGGCTGGATCGCCCAAGGATTCCACCTCTACTTGGAGGGTAGCAACAGCTTCGGGACAATCATTGAGCAAGTCGATTTCGCTCCTGAATTCTATCAATGGTTAGGAATGGGCGGAACAAACCTCGCCGGAGCCACATACAACGGCCCAATGCTAACGATGTTTGTTGACCCCACCGATCAGCCCGGACTCTACTGGCACGATTACAGCGGCCTGAACAACCCCGCATCGTATTTCCTCCAATCTTCTCAAGACCCCAATATCCAGTCCAACCGAGTCGCATATTCAATCGAAGTTGTCCCCGAACCAGCGACTATTCTCGGATTGAGTATTGCCGCCGCCGGAATTGCCGCACGCCGCAAAAAACGCTCGTAACTTAATCTCATGGCAGGATTGGATTCAATTACAATCCTGCCATCCAAAGGGTAAAGACCCAACGTGCCCTCACCCGCCAACCAACCTAATCTCAGCGGGTATATTTTGAGTCCATCTGTGCCCAGGTGGCGGAATTGGTAGACGCGCTAGTTTCAGGTACTAGTTTTCGCAAGGAAGTGAAGGTTCGAGTCCTTTCCTGGGCACCATAGAAATACATAAGTACATTTGAACCTACATTGTAGGCAGTTGTAACCCACTTTTCTGGGTTACATTCCGTAGACACTCGATCCCAAAATCGCTCCATCCAGCGTAATTTTTGTTCAATTTTTACGTGAGAATATCCGTCCGTGGTGGACTTTGGACTGTGTCCGACTAGCGACATGACCACCGTCCTTGGTGCTTCTACCTCGTTGTCCATGAGCGATATAAAGGTATGCCTCAATTCATGAGGCGTCACGAACGGAACACCTGCCCGTTCACACGCAATTCGTAACTCTCGGGTGATGTTTTTCGGCTTTACGTAACCTCCAAGAGAATCCGAGCAAATCCAAATATCGCTTGTCTGACCGCAATTCAGCAAGCTCTCCAACATAGCTTTCGGCAAGGGGATTTCACGGAAGCTGTGTTCAGTCTTGAGCTTTTCAGAAATGATGCACCCGCCTTTGTGCTGTTGAATTTGCTGACATACAGAGAGCACTCTCGCTTTGCTGATCGCATTCATTGTCACCCCGACCCCTTCACCTAACCGCAATCCGCAACATCCAGCTAAGATCACGAACGGCTTTACAAGGGGATGGCTGGAGCCTATCAGTTTGCTCAACTCCTCCAATGTCAGAGCTGTTTTCACCACTCGGTCTGGTTCGGGCAACCGCACAAAGGCAACCGGGTTGCTGGCAATTACCTCATCTGCCATAGCTAATCTGAAAATTCCGGACAAGACAATTTTGATTTTTGTAGCTGACGAGGACCGCAAACCAATACCAATCCGGTTGAAAAACTGTTGAAGTTCTGGGCGTTTCAAATCTCGAATGTCACATTCTCCAAACTCAGGGAGAACGTATCCATCCATAGCCCAAGCTATCTGGTTTAGCCAGTTTTCGCTTCGATGCTTCACCGTTGGCAAGTATGTGTCTTTGTAAAAGTTAAAGAGCAAGAATTCGCTCTGATTGCGGATCGACCGCGCGGCAAGACGCGAAGCCTCTTTAGCTGATTTCGCGTAGAAGTTCTTTCGTTTTAGGGTAATCGGATCGACCCCTTTTGCTACCCAAGTTCCTGGTCGGTGCTTGAGTGTGTATGCTTTCGGTTGTTCTCCCATCGTCTTGTTGTAGCCGTAAGTCACGCTCTTTGCGAACTAGACTTACGGCGAGGTCCAGGTCGTCATAGCTATACCAATTCTTTCTCAGAGGGCGGATAATTCGACGCGCACGAAGCTCATCAAACATCGCCTGAGAACACCCAAGGTATTCCCTTGCTCCGTCCGCGTCGGTCGCAATTGCTGGTCGTTCTGCCATTCTCTATCCTACAAACTGTTAGCAAAAATACGGTCTCGATAATTGCTAACAATTCCTAATTTTTTCTCCTTTATCTTCACGACATGAGTGAAAATTAGTCGAGCAGTTGAAATTGGGGTTACCATCCTTAATGGCTCGCATACAGCATTACTTCTTTACCAATCTCACGAGGCGAGTTTTTGTCGTCGTCGTGGTGCATGGCTTGAGCCTCTGATAGGTTCCATAACCCGGGAAAAACTCAGTGACTACCATATCCTGTGTTTCCTGCACAGTTTCAACGAATTCTAGGGCAGAGATGCCACTTTTTGCCAAAACCAAGACGGCAAAGAGTTCCGGATTTTTCGCCGCAATCTCTATGAGAACCTGCTCGACTAGTGGAAGCGAAGAAGCGTTTCCTTTCGGGATTAGACTCTCAGCTACAGATTTGATCTGGCTTCTCAATGATTCGGGGAGGCTGTGTAGTTCATTCATTTTTTTGTCCTTTTGTAATTAGCTCCATGCTCCTATCTGCTGAATTCCAAGTTCATCAAATGTCTGAACCAAGTATTCAAATCTTGCTGAATCGGGTAGGAGCGAGCGAAGTTGTCGTGACCGGCGTGAGCCAGTGGTGACGACGAGAAGGCGAAAGGTAGCGAACCCGTAGAGGTCGCGACAACAATCGCCCTTAGTAAGTTCGGAATAGCCGAAAAGCTTTTCCTTAAATTTTTGTGGTGCGACATGACCGAGATCAATTTCCGTGAATATCGGAGTTGAAGAGGTCAAAGCAAGTCCATCCGGTCGAATCGCGTGATTACCAACTGTTCGCCAGATTTGCTGTTCGAATCTCCAACCAGTGGCACCCCTCGCCGTCAGGGCGAGCCTTGTTTCCGTAACCGAAAGTGCATGTCGGACAAATCGCGGAGACTCTAACCGATTGCTCAGCAATGGTGCAATTCGCTCTCCAACCACGTCAGAGGCAGCCGAGCCTGCCATGTACAACGATTGGCCGTAGAATGGCGTTGTGAGACGTTTTAGAAACCTTTCAGCGCAAAGCTGACGCAGCCTAAAATTAGCCCGAGTTATGGAACCGAAGTAGAGGGAAACAATTTGATCCCTGCTCAAAAGATGAGAGAGCGCAACATCTTTTATCAACTGAACATCCCGAGGCGTGCGTCTCACAGCCATTCCTCCAAATTCGTTTTCTTTGAGTTCCTTCGTTTGATCGGAGGCTTCTCTGCTTTCTCGGTTAGCGGAACGGCTGATTGCTCAGAGAATTCGGGAATCCTTGCCTGTATTGCTGCAACCAGTTTCTTCGCATCCTCGCTTTGCGCTCCCACATTTTTGATTAGTGGAGCGTTTGTCTCAACAAGGATAGGTTCGTCGCCTTGTTTCCAGACATAGCATTCCCCGACAGGTAAGCGGCAGAGGTCAAGCAATTTGCCGTCGCCTGTAAGGTCTTTGCTTAAGAGTGTTGAATCCTCACGCCCGGTTCGGAAAACAACTTTAACTCCGACATTGTTTAGGATCATCGAACGCATCCTTGTTCCGATTTGGGCTAATACTTGGTTGGCTAACGTAACATGGAGCCGGAAACGTCTGCCTTCGGCGAGAATTTGCTCAATCTCGTCGAGCTGAAAATTCTCGAACTCATCAATAATGAGGTGAATTGGCAGACGGTCATTTTCGGGAATGGTTGCACGTCCAAAAATCTCTCGACAAATCGAAGAGAGCATAATTTTCCCCATCATCTTTCCCGCGCCATGCAGTTCATCGACCGCCAGGGAAATAAGGGTTACGCTGCCCGGAGTGTTCAGGTGCTTTCCCAAATCAAGTGGGTGAAGGTTTGCAAGTGTACGCCTCACCGATTTTGGTGCGAATAGTAGACTTACTTTGTTGAGCACCGGTGTCGCCAGGGCAGATTGTTTCTAGCGTGAAAGTGAGCCGTATCTGAGCCAAAACTGTACTATCTGTTCATCAGAACAGTTGCTCAGAATCTCATTACGAAAGTCTGCATCATAGAACAACCGTTCAAGACTCGGTAATTTTTGCCCTGTGCTAGCGAAGAGCAAAGCGGCATTTCTGAAGTATTCTGCTAACTGAGGTCCCCAATTTGACGACTCTGCCTCAATAGCGGCTAGAAACCCAAGTGCTCGAAAATATGTTTCTCCTGCCCCTTTAAAAGGATCAAATCCCAAAGGTTTTTCTTTTTCTCGGAGATCGAATAGCGCGATCCTCTCGGGTTCCACATGACCAGCGCACAATTCTAGAATTGCGGAGACGAAATCTCCTCTAAGATCAAAGACTATGAAAGCGTGACGAAGCAGAATATTTTGCGCAATCAGATTTAAAAGGAATGTGGATTTTCCTGAACCGGTGGAACCAAGGACGATAGAATGGCGAGCCTGATCCTTTGGCGTCAACGAAACGAAATAGTCTCGGTAGTTGGCGAGGATGTGGTCACCCTCGCCTCCTTTTCTGACACCCATCCAATGATCGAGACGGTTCGAGACAGTCATACTATTTGTCCTCCCGGCGCATTTCGCAGACAATTACTTCGAGTGCGCGGCGCAAATCGTAACCGAACTCTATCGAATCGTCATAAAGAGTGTCGCTCAGTTTTGCAATTGCACTCCTGAGGCTGTCACCCTCCCTGCCCATTAATTCAGGTATGACCAGAGCGTGACAGCAGACTTCCTTGAGTGCCTTATATGATCCGTATGAGAGGTGGTCAAGTGACATCAACTCCAAATCCGTAATTACTGGAGGCTGATGTATAAGGCGGTGCAAATCGTCGCTGGCCAGCCTTGGCTCGTCAACGATTGTCTTAGTCGCAATTCGATGTGCAAATACTTGACCAATTAGTCTGAATCTGCTAAAGATGGATTGAATTCGGTTGTCGCGCATTTAGTTATTCCTTATGCAAAGCACCTGATTCAATCGGGAACGTCCGGTCGCACGGCGTTCCTTTTTAAATCCAGTGCAGATGGGGCACTTTGATTTGCGCCGCATCTACCGGCACTGTACGGGTGCTAAAATGGGGAAACAGGACGGAAACCAGAGGTAGAAACAGGTTTCCATACGTCCGAAAACGGCAATTTTCAAGCAGGAAGTCAAATCATGCCACGGATCAAACTCAGGGAATCAGAAAAGCCCTCGCTCCTGAATCTCTATATCGGCAACAAGAAAGTTATTGAGTCCATCGGAGTTTCCACCAAGTTTCTGGGTCTAACAAAGAGCCAGGCATCCAAGTTGTTTAAGATTAATGGACGCCATGCCGCAACTTGGTCCAAAGCAAATCAAAGAAAACTGTTTAGGTATTTGAGGTTGAGGTTTTCCGAAGATCCTGGTGTAAGCAATGCAGACATTTTTGCAATCTGGTTTGTCTTTCGGCATCGATTTAGACTTACAAGCGGCTTGGATATCAATGCGGTGATAGAACAAGCGAATAATCGCATTGGCAACTCAGACATCGGAAAATCTTGGTCACCTGCACTTGATGATAAAGGAAAAGAGCGACCATCCAAATTACTCAAAACTTCGATACTAGTCGCATTCTGTTGCCTCGCCATACCAATCGCAAGTGTTTTTTCTCAACCCAACTTATCTAGAAGTGCAAATGAGTCAAGCCTATCAAGCCAACTAGATCAAAATCGAGCCAAAGAACAAAAAACGAAGCCAACTATCCTGCTTTACTTACAACCACCCTCTACTTCTTATGCAGTCGGAACTAATAAGATGATACGTTATGAGGTGGAGGCAATCCAAAAGAAATTTCGTCTTTCTTCTATTGAAATTCAGGAGCAAACCGCAGGTTCTCCTCTGAATTCCCAAACTGCCGAAGAACTGCGCCTTTCTCGTGGTGTGGAGTGCATTATCTGGCTAGACCTTATTGAGTTGCCTGCAGGTAAGCAATTTTATGCATATATGATTTACCCAAATGCAGGGTACGCAGAGCTTTCAACAGTTTTCACAATTAAGGCCAAAGACTTAGATAGTTATGAAATATTGAATCGTCAGATTAGAGTGTTTAATGGACACTTAGCTGACATTTTAGTGGGTCACGTGCTGGAATCGGGTGATATCAATCTTGCCAAGCAAATTATTCAATACGTATACAGTCGCAGTGACTACGTTAAAAGTAATAGGATTTTATATGCTCGAGAAGGATATATATATGAATTAGAAGGAAGGTATAATGATGCGCTGAAAGTATTAGATAACACTATGCCAGTCCCATTTCCAGAAGGTGTTGACGGCGGAGGGCTCTCTTTTGATGATACTCACAGGGCACGGTTGCTATACAAGTTAAATCGTTTTGAGGAAGCATATCTTTGTCTTTCCCCAAGCATTAAAGGTGTTCCAAAAGGTCAGGTCAAATTTTATCCGGACGAGTGGGCTTGCTCATCCATGGGTGTTATATTCCTATTGGTGACCACTCCGTATTCAACGGAAACTAAAGCAATTATTATGTACCGCCCTCGAAAGGATGTCTTAGTAGTCATTGATGCACCGAACGTACCCCAGTTTCTTTCGGCTTTTTCCACCCAGGATAGCGAAAAACAGTTACTAAAAGTCGCATTACAGTTAGAACAGGCTAACGGAGATAAAGTACCTCCAGGCCTGTACTATACCGATAAAGAATCAGATCTAAGCACCGATTCGAAAATCAAATTTCTTCCTCAAAGAATTGACTCTCTTAAAAACGTTCCGGGCTGGTAAAGACAGTTTACAAAAAAATCACCTGAGAGTGATTGTAAACCCGACTGTAAACCAGAGCTATGCTGGTTGGCATACTGCCGTTCAAGTTAGTTCACGGAATAACTCAACCCTTCCTGTTTCCAGGAAATCTATCCAAGCTCTTCATTCTCTCTTCACTTAGTCGCTCATCGTTCATTCATCACTAGATTACATTTCCAGTTCAACAGTCAGGGTCGGAGAGGACTAAAAGGAGAAGTCGACCTAGACATGAATCTTTTGACTGAATCGCTTGAACAAGTCAGTTGGATCAAATTCTAAAGCTCTTGCAATGAAAAGAAACTCAACGACGTCAATCCGCCGCTCTTTGTATTCGATTTTCTGAACATAATTCCGCCCTTGCCCAAGTTTCTTTGACAAACTTTCTTGCCCGATGCCGTACTCTTTTCGCGCTTCAATCAACACAGCTATAAGTGCGTCGTATTCACGAGTGTTAAGCGAGGCGACTGAACTTTTATTTTTGGGCACTAATCAGACTGCGTTAAACTAACCACCCTATATTAGGGTGGTTTTGTGATATGCTCCAGTTCTGAATCGCGCAAATCGTGCGAAGGAAAATTCAATGAATAGACGTTTACTCACAACCTGCCTGGTTGCATCGGCAGGAATTTTCGTCCTTACTGCCTGCGGTGGCGGTGGTTTGCTCGGTACATCAGGAGCAACGATGTCTTTGAGCGCAAACAAAGTGCAAGTTGCCTACGGACAGCAGGTCACTATCAGTTGGAGTTCGAGTGGGATGGAACATGTCGATGCAGACCGCACGAACTTTGTCGTTGGCCCGGCTACCGTAGATGGCTCACTAGTGGATACTCCCTCGCACGACACGACCTACAAGCTCACATTGCAGGATGAGAACGGAGACCGCCATGAACGAACGGTCACCGTGAACGTAACGAAGGCGGCAAAGAAAATTGCCGTCGTAGCGGATTCAGCCATCGCAGGTGTGCCGCAGATGCGCGACTTCATTCAGGGGATCACAACGACGCCAGTAACGGTCACCACTGGCATTCCTAGCCTTTCCGGGGTGGATGTCCTCGTCATCCTGGAGAGTGCAAGTGTTGGACCTTCCCAGATCAGTACCATTGGATCCTTTTTGAACTCCGGGGGAAGTGTGGTGCTTGCGGGCCGGGCTCCCGCCAAACTCGCTACCGGCGACATTAACCACCACGACCTAAGCGCAATCGGCAGTTGGTTTGCTGGCGTGACTCAGCGATACGGCGCAGGCGGAATCCCCAATATTGTGGAGACGTCGCCGGTTGGCTTCCCGCTCAGCACCGTCATTCTGGGGGATCGGATCCACCGCAATACGAACCTCACGGTCGCTACAGTGACGGCTTCTGCCTACCGCCTGACCGATGCAACAGATACTGCCTGCGGAGGGTTTGCATATAAGCCGTCCAGCGGAGGCAAGGTGGGATTTGTGGCGGCGGCACCTATCGGCAACACCCCGGAAGAAACCTCTCTCCGCTACCTCCTCCTTACCGTATGTCGTTGGGCGGCGGACGGGAGCTAAATCCCGGGCGGCTCTCTAGTTCCCGCCCTCCCGCCCTGTCTTTTGTCTGCTTTCTGTGATTTTGGTATGTGAAACCCCGGGCATCCTTGCCCGGGGTTTGTCTGTGGATATGTTGAGAGTCTGCGCTTGTTTCTTTACTTAGATTGTCTTTATATGCTCTTCGCTTTCCGAATTGGTTTGTGCCGGTTTACGGCTTGTTTTCAGACCAGGTGGTTTGGCGATGTGGATAAGGTTTTGCCGTGAGAGTGATCGGAGTGCATTGGCGATGGCTTCGTTCTCACGCCCGGTCATAGATTTAATCCGGGCGTACGGCAGGTAAGCGGTTCCGCCATCACGGTGCCAGCCAGATGTCAGTCTCACCGTAGCAAGAAGAACCCGGAGCTCGGTATCCCGCAGCTTGGGCATGAGGCGGTCAAGGAGGTGGTTGGGAACCTTCGTCCAGCGATTCGGCTGCGCTGGGAGAAGCAGGCGTATTTTGGGCATGGTAGAGCTCTTTAGGGGGACTGTAGTTATTGCGGACAGCTTGGATGATGAAGGCTTCGGGGCGACGGGCTTTGCGAAGCGGGAGATATTCGAGTTGTTTAAGAATGAGATCGTGAGGATATTTTGAGAGTAGTTCTACGACGCCCGCATTGCTGACGCCGAGTTTCTGTAGCTCGATGGCAATGTGAACGGCTGGTTCGTATCCGCTCATACTGGGTTGTCTCTATGAAAGTCGAGGACGCGCTCAGAATACATTTCGAGAGCTTCAAAGTACGCATCGTCCACAGTCGAGTTTTTTCCAATCTTGCTTTCCTGCGCCCGAATCAACGCGGCCAGCATTTTGCCGTCGATGACTTCAACCCTGACGTTACTGAGACGTTGTTGCACCGCGCGCATCTTGCCGCTAAGCTTGTGGGGAGTGATGAGCAGCGCAAAGTCTGCCCGCTCACAGATCGCAACCCCTGCAAGTTCTTGAAACAGACGGGCTTTAAATGGGTGTCGAATAACCTTTACAACGACCTTCATCGAATATCCAGCGCA
>JAPUDU010000180.1 GCA_027492935.1 Fimbriimonadaceae bacterium | reverse complement strand
CTTTACCTTTTCCTCTTATATAATGGGACTTGGGACCAGTTTTGAGACATAGCCATTTAGCACCTGGTTTCGTCAAGTCTCAAAAAAGTGTGGTCAAGAATAGTTGGGATAAATGTTGGGACTTGGGACAAATATTGGGACTTATTACGATACATTACGTGCTTTTTCCTCACATAGAATTTAGCGAATGTTGTGGTCATCCTTCGATAGAGATTTTTCTAATTTGAACCTAAAATTGGTCAAAAAGCGACCTTTTCCCATTCACTCAAGCCCCTCATAAAGCCCCTAAAAGAAGAGTGTAAAATAGGTATGTTGTGGGTCTTCGGAACCAGGTGTCGGGGGTTCGAATCCCTCCAGCCGGGCCAATATTCTTTCTAAAACGGTAGCCCGAGATTTTAATAAGCTAAGCAGATCCTCGAAAACCCTAAATCACATATCTTTTTTTAGCGTCCACTCCCGCAAAGCCGCCGGACGATCCGTATTCAACCAATCCACCCCTAGCTTCCCCATCAATCCCCAAAAATCTGCCCGATCCGGAACGCCCCAAAACCGACTCTTCCGTCCCTCACTCCGCACCGCATCCGCAAACCCCTTCGCTTTCTCAAAATTGACTGCTGGCAAATCAACGTTCTTGTTGTAACCTACCCAACCCCAATCAATACTCACCAAGGGCATCCGCCGAACCGAAATCCCCTTCCCCAGATCATCCCGTCGTCCATCCAACGCTAACCACCCCTCATCCGAACCTAAAATCATATCCACCGGACGATCCCCGCTCACCACAACCCGAACCGCAGACACAGAGTCATCCGTCGAAAAAGTCCCTGGAAACTGAGCCACCATCTCCTCCAACTTCTCGCAAACTGCCACCCCATCCGCCTTCACATCAACAAGCAAAGTCACCTCCGGCCAATCTTTCCCCAGCCGACCACCTACTTTCTCACGTTCAACCAGCGGCGCAATATAAGACTGATACAAAGTTGGCCCCTTCTTTGCGGTTTCAAGTTCATGCCCAACGCGCAACTCCCCATCAATCAAAAACACATCCGCTTCAATTGAGCACATCCCCGCCTCAAGCGCTTCCATAAGTGGGCGGGCGCGCAAATAATCATTATGCGAATGGCCATTCACCACCGGATTTGGTAAAGAAATCGACTGCAACAGACCCAAAACAATCAACCCAACCATCATCAAAGCAACTCCACACCAATTATCACACGTCAAGGTATCGTAACAGGTAATAATCCATGAGACTCCCCATCTTTGCCGCTCTGACCATTGCTCTTGCCACCACAGCAGTTGCTCAAGAGCAAAAGTATCTTCTGCCTGGCGACAAAGCCCCCGAACTCAAAGTCGCCAAATACTACCAAGGCACCGAAATCAAAAAGTTCGAAACGGGCAAGGTCTACGTCGTCGAATTCTGGGCAACTTGGTGCGGCCCATGCATCGAAACAATCCCCCACTTAAACGACCTTAGCGTCAAACAAAAAGGGAAAGCTGAATTCATTGGCGTCAACATCTGGGATGAAGAAGAGGGCCAAGATGAACGCATCAAGGCTTTCGTCGAAAAGATGAAAGACAAAATGACGTACCCCGTTGCCGTCGATACCACAGAAATGCACATGACTTCCAAGTGGATGGAAGCCAGTCTCAGCGATGGCATTCCAACCGCATTTATCGTCAACCAAGAAGGCAAAATTGCATGGGTCGGTCACCCAATGGATATCGAAAAACCCCTTCAGGAAGTTATTGATAAGAAGTTCGACATCAAGGCCGCACGCGACACCCGCGAAGTAGAGGTCAAAAAAGCCATTGAGATGAACAAGCTCTACGCCAAGGTCAACGAAGCGAAAGAACTCTACGCTCAAGGCAAAAAAGAAGAAAGCCTTAAGATTCTTGATGAACTCGCAAAATCCGAAACCGATATCTCCGGCGACGCGAAAATCACCAAGATCACTCTCTTAGCTACAGATAACATCCCTGCGGCCAAAGAAGCGATCGAAAAACTAGCCAGCGGCGAATTCAGCGATCAAGCTAACCTCGCGTTCTTCACAATCGAACAAGCTACCGGCGAAAAAGGTAACAAGGAACTCGCGGTATTCACCGCCGATCAACTGGTCGCAAAAGCTAAAAAAGATGATCCAATCATCCTCTACTACATTGCTCCTGCTTACAGCGTAACCAAGGATCACAAAAAAGCTCTTGCCGTTCTCGAACGAGCATTAAAAGCATTTGATGGTTCCGAATACGCCAAAGAAGAGCAAATGAAAGAATTCCGCAAGGAAATCGAAGAAGCAATCGCTAAAGAAAAAGCGCAAATCGGCAATTAAGTTCAGAACAACAAAAAATCCCTTTGCCCCAAAAAGCAAAGGGATTTTTTTATGCCCTACAGAACTTAGGTAAAAACATTTTTAGGTTCAAAAATGAAAATCGGCCTCTTCTCCGCCCTCTTCGGCGACAAACCCCTCACCGAAGTTCTTGACATCTGCCAAAGTCTCGGCATAGGTGCAATCGAACTCGGAGCCGGTGCTTACCCTGGCAACCCCCACCTCGACATCGACAATCTTCTAGAAAGCAAAGAAGCTCGAGATAACCTCCATGCCGAGCTCAGTCGCCGCAACATCATCCTCAGCGCGATCTCAGTACACGGCAACCCTATCCACCCCGATAAAAACTTCGCCGAAAACCACCACAACGCATTCCGCAAAGGTGTCAAACTCGCCAACGCTCTCGACCTCACCTGCCTCAACGGCTTCAGCGGCTGCCCCGGCGACGGCCCCAACGCCGTCAACCCCAACTGGGTGACCTGCGCTTGGCCCGACGAATTCCGCGATATTCTCGAATACCAATGGAACACAGTTGCCATCCCTTATTGGACAGAACAAGCCAACTACCTCGCCGAACACAACGTTAACTTCTGCATCGAAATGCACCCCGGTTTTATCGTCTACAACAACGAAACTCTTCTCCGCCTCCGTAACTCAACTGGCCCCAACGGTAAAAATATCGGTGCGAACTTCGACCCATCTCACCTCTGGTGGCAAGGTGTCGATCCCATCGCTGCCGTCCGCCAACTCGGCCTCGAAGGTGCGCTTTTCCATGTCCACGCTAAAGACACGCGTGTCGAACCCGAAACCGCCAAAGTCAACGGCAACCTGGATACCAAATCATACGGAGACATCCTCAACCGATCCTGGGTGTTCCGCTCCGTCGGATACGGTCACAGCATCGAATGGTGGAAAGATTTTGTCTCCACCCTCCGAACTGTCGGTTACGATCACGTCCTCAGCATCGAACATGAAGATGGTCTCATGACAAGCATGGAAGGCCTCGCCAAAGCGGTTGACGTTCTTAAGCAAGCAATGATCACCGAGCAAGCTGGCCCCATGTTCTGGGCAAAAGACTAATCCTTTCGCAACCGCCTTGCCTCCCCACCTTCGCGAAGGTGGGGAGGCAAGGCTATTTATCTCTAATTAGAAAACACAGCGCAAGGAAACTTTAAAAACGTCACAATAAGTAACAACTCCCATGACCACGCTCCTTGCTGCATTCGCTATCGCCCAATCCCAAGAAGTCATCATCAACGACCAAGCCCTGATGGCCGCTCTTAATACATATGGCGAAAAAGTCGCTGAAGGCACAGTTGCCCAAAACAACAAAGACCTTCAAGCCCAACTCTCCCGCACCTCTGCTAAGGTCACACTTCCCAAGCCCTCACCGCTGGCCAAAAACGACGCCGAGCTTTACGCCGCAACCCAAAAAGCTACCGTCATCTTTAGCAGCTTCGGACTCTGCGGCAACTGCGCCAAATTCCACCCGAACCCCGCATCAGGATTCATTGTCAGCCCCGACGGACTCGTTATCACGAACTACCACGTCATCGAAAACGCCTCCGCATCCGCTTTCGCCGTCATGACACCAGACAAAAAAGTCTATGCCGTCACCGAAGTCCTCGCCGCTAACAAAACCGCCGATGTTGCCCTCGTGCGCATAGAAGGCAAAAATCTCCCCTATCTCCCAGTTAAAAAAGTCGCCAGCCCCGGTGACACCGTGTTCGTTCTCTCTCACCCACGCAACAACTTCTATTACATGTCCAAAGGCTCCGTCAGCCGTTACTCAATGGATAGAAACACACCTTGGCTAGAAATCACCGCCGATTATGCCGTCGGATCAAGCGGTGGCCCCGTATTCGATCCCACTGGTCAAGTGGTCGGAATTGTCAGCATGACAAACTCCGTATACGCCGGAGAAACTCGCAACTCCGATCTCCAAATGGTTCGAAAAATCTGCGTCCCCAGCCAAGCCATCCTCAACCTGATCGAAAAGTAAGCGAAGTCTGGTTCCCCTCTTTTATCAGGGACTAAGGGAGGGGAACTTTAATTTTCAAAACGCTTTCGCAACTCCCACCAAACACGCACGTCTAAAAATCTAAGCCCACCGCCATGACTACCGTCTTAGCCGCCATCCTTCTAACCCAAGCCCCTTCCTTTGCCCAACTGGAAAAACAAAAAGTTGAAGCATTCGGCAAGTTAACAGGCTTCCGAGGAACCTATGTCATGGTCAGTCTTCCTCAAGAAGGAATCGGAATCCGACAGGAAGTCACCCTTACAATTTCGCCCGATGGCCGCCGAACCAAGCTTTATGCCGAGGGTCAAGATGTTGCTGAATCCGCTTACAACAAAACCGTCAAATGGACAGCGTTCCTTTATGACAAAACCTATGAACTCTTCCAGCCAGAAAAAGGGTTCCTTCTTCCCCCCGATGTTCCACCTTTAACCCCCGCCGCTGGCGAGATGTCTCTTACCCTCGATGATCTTGGGCCCCGCTTTGCAACCAATCCAGCTCCCGAAGTCACAGCACCGAAAACCGAAACCATCGAAGGCAAAGCCCTCACCCGCTACGATGCAAAGACAATCAGCCCTTCCCAAAAATCTCAAGTTCAAATCACCCAATGGTTTGACCCCAAGACTTTTATCATCAAACAATTCGAAATCACAAAAACCACCGATGGGCGCGTCAGCCGCATAAAAGGATTCCTCATTAAGGAGGATCTCAACGCAAAAATCCTCGCAACAGAGTTTGATCTCCCCGCAAACTATGCGACAAATTTCAAACGGATCACTCCCTAGGTTTTATCCACTAAACACGACCCACCTAGCCCCCGCTTTGAACCCAATCCCATAGGTATAATTCGCGATTGGCCCTCGGGCCAGAGGTATTCAACTTGCATTCACGAAACATCTGGTTTCTCGTTCTCGTTGTCGTATTAACTGCGGCTTCAATTTTTGGCTATATTAATAAGCCCCTCAAAAAAGGGCTTGACGTTGCCGGTGGTATCCGCCTCACAATGTCGATCGACCCAGCCACAATTACCCCTGAACAGAAAAAGAGCCTCTCTCGACTCCAGAACCAGGTTCAAGATAATCTTGAACGACGCATCTCACAAGGTCTTGGTCTTAACGAAGCCACCGTCACCACCAAGGGCGACACCGGATTCGTGATCGAAATGCCCGGTGCAACCGATCTTGAGCAAGCAAAAGCCCTCCTCCAATCAACCGCAAAAGTACAGCTTTATCACGCAAAGAATGTCAAAACCGAAAAGCGACAGAACAAAATGTATTCTATCGCTCAAAGACTGACTGACGAAAACGGTGGACCGTACACAACCTTCACGCGTGTTTCAAATCCAACCACTGAGCTCAATCCCGGAGATCCTGCTTACAAAGCAATGATTGATGGCTGGGAAATCCTCATCGAAGGTGACGATATCTCCGACGCCTACGGCGAAACCCTCGGTTCTGGCAAGGCCCGACCCCAATTTAAGTTCAGCTCAAAGGGCTCACAGATCATGTCCGCATGGTCACGCAAGTACTTGAACGAAGGCGAAAATATCGCATTTGTTATGGACGGTCGAGTCCTCCAAATCAGCCCCAAGGTTGATGGCGCGATCCTCTCCGATGGCGCTTACATTGATGGCGAATTTGACGCCAAGTACGTCAAAGAACTCACATCTATGGTCAAGTCCGGTTCTATTCCGGTCAGCTTGACTGTTGAAGCCTCAGAAAAAGTTTCTCCAACCATTGGTGAAAAAGCTTTCACTCAAATGGTAACCGCTGGTGCAATCAGCATCGGAATCACAATCATCTACTTAATCGGATACTACGGATTCCCCGGAATTGTAGCCGCCGTCGCCATGACCCTTTACTGCCTTTTCACTATCACAGTGATGAAGTACGCCGGTGCAACATTCAGTCTTGCATCCGTAGCTGCTTTCATTCTCAGTGTTGGTATGGCCGTTGACGCAAACATCCTTGTTTTTGAGCGGGTTAAAGAAGAACTGCGGGAAGGCAAAAAGCTCTCGACCGCTATCGAACTCGGCTTTAAGCGAGCACTCTCCGCTATCCTCGACTCAAACGCTTGTACGGTCATCACATCAACCGTACTCTTCATGCTTGGCACCGCTGCCGTCAAAGGCTTTGCGACCGCCCTCGTTATTGGTGTCTTGGTCAGCTTCTTCACCGCTGTCACAGTAACCCGATCACTCCTGGTTGGACTAACCTCAGTAGGAATCGGAACCAACATCAAGTGGTACGCCCTCAACCGAAGCCTCTTCGGTGAAAAACTTGAAGCCAATGCAGGTGAGAAAACTATCAAAAAAATGTTCAGCAAGGAAATCTCTCAAAGTTATTGGAAAGTACAAACTCTACTTTGTAATCTCTGCAATTCTTATCGTCCCCGGCTTAATCGCCCTCGGAATGAACGGAATCAAGCCCAACGTAGAATTCCAAGGTGGTTTTGAAGCGAGCTATTCCGTTGATAACAACGTAACCGCTAGCCAAATTCTCGAAAGCCTTGAAAAGAATGGTGTTAACGGTGCAAACGTCAAATTCGCAACCGTTGGAAATTCAAGAGAAGCCTATCTAACCATTCCTACAAAGAATCCGGTCGTAGGTGCAAATGATCCCCAAGCAATTCAGAAAATTGCTACCGCTGCCGGTCTCACAGCCGATGATAAATCGGGACTAAGCGAAGTTGGTCCAAGCGTTCGCGCCGAAACCACAACCAATGCACTAAAAGGCATTCTCTACTCCTCGGCTCTCATCGTTCTTTACATCGCCCTCCGATTCGGATTCGCACTTGGCGGTCTAAAGAATGGGATGCGATTCGGACTCAGTGCCGTTCTTGCTCTCTTGCACGACGTGGTCTTCGTTATCGGTTCGGCTGCAGTTGTTGGATTAGCCCTTGGCTGGGAAGTGAGCTCTATGTTCATCACTGCAATGCTGACGGTTATCGGCTTCTCGGTTCACGATACGATCATCATCTTTGACCGTATCCGAGAAAACCTCAAACGATCACGCGGTGCCGATACATTCGAGCATATCTGTGACAAGTCAGTCACCCAAACGATCGCCCGGTCAATCAACACATCTGCAACGGCTATGTTGCCGCTTGTATTGCTGTTGTTCTTCGGAACTCCAACTCCTGACCTCAAGTTCATGGTGCTTGTTATCTTCCTCGGACTTGCAGTTGGTACTTACAGTTCCATCTTCAACGCATCACCTATTCTGTGGCTCTGGAACCAAGCAATCATCAAGCGCAAAGGCGAAAGTGAAGGACTGGTTGCCGAAGCTCAACGAGAATCCAAGCTCCGGGCCGCACAAATCGTCGCTGCGCCTGTAACTGCTGGCAGCGTTGATGCTGGTGCATATGGAACCGTCAAGCGCAAACAATCCGTCAAGGATCAAGCGTCTCACAGCATCGACGACGAAGACTAAAATCTTAGTCTTGCCCCTTAAAAAGCCGGAGTTCTATGAACTCCGGCTTTTTTTGTTCAACCAATCCCAACCCAGATAAGCCATTTTACGAATTTTTTACGCCCTCCTCTCTACACTCTCTTCAACTCGCCCGCTGGATTTTCACCAAACGGCGAGGGAGAGGAATTCATATCGTGAAACAAAACAAAAAGACACTCATCTGCACCGCCATCGTTGCTCTGACCATCACTTCAGCAAACGCACAGGCTTACGACGTATGGTCTACGTCAATCGTCGGAGTAGCAAATGCAAGCCTACCGGGTACCGGAATCGGAACAATTGCATTCGATTCGCACAACGATGGATCAACCTCGTTTGCAACTCTTAATCAATCATGGACAGGCCTAAACGGCACCGGCCAGTCTCAAACCATGAATTTTCAAGGCACCACCATTGCCAGTTCAAACTTCGGCCAATTGCATTGCTACACCGATGGCACAGTGACAAACTCGTACTACAACGCCAACAATTCCGTCTACTGGGATGGGAGTTCATACAATCCTAGCGGATCGCCCGATGTTCTCGTCAGTCTAGGTTTCGCCGGCTTTAACGACACCCTGCACTACGGCGGCACCTTACAATTCGGATACAAGGCGCGATACATATTCCATCTCGATGGTTTTCAATCCGGCTTCGGAACCCTCGCTGACCTGGCATTCAATGTCGATGGCAACCCCGGCGATTCATTTTTCGAAACCGGGCAAGGCAACATTAACACCACCTGGGTAACCCAAACTTACGAGATCAACGGAATCACCCCGCAAAACATCAGCGTCCAATTCAGCACCCAATTCGTCCACAACACATTTGAAGTCGCCGATGGTTCATCAACCAGCGGTATCTCAGACTTCTCATCAACTCTTAACCTTGTCGGTATCGAAGTCCTCGACGCCAACGACAACCCCGTAACTGGGTGGACTGTATCAAGTGAATCGGGCACGGTTTACCAAGCCGTCCCCGAGCCAGCATCAATCTTTGCCATAACCGCCCTAGCCGCCCTTGTCTCCAAGCGGCGTAAAAAGTAACTCTCTAATTCGGCGAGCCCGGTCGAGGATTCCGGGCTCGCTCATAAGCTCTCAACAAATCCGACCGACTCAGCCGCTCCCGAATCGCTACCCAAGCAGGCGCAAGCTCCCTTCTCTCATAGATCGAAGCTTTAACCCCTAACTCTTCGCGCCATATCCGTGACCCCATCAAGTTAAACGCTGCCTCATCAAATTCGCCCAGTTCATAGTGAATACGGCCGCTCAAGTCCCGCGCCGCCGCCACCAAGCTATGCCCCAATGCTGCTGGTCTCCGTTCATTAATTCGATTCACAATCGCCATTGCCCGACCCAACTCCCCAATTCCGCAAAACATCTCTGCCTCGCCATAATCCACCCACGATTCCCCTCGCTCTGCTCCAGAAGAAACAAAATAGCGCCGTGCCTGCGCCAGCAACTCCGATGCTTTATTAAGTCGTCCCTCAACCGCATAGTAGTGCGACATCACTAAACAAGCCCCCGCCGAATCCTCTCCACTCCCATTCTCAATCAAATCCTCGCAACCACCTGCCGTAATCGTTTTCGCCTGTCCAACCCGCCCCGAATGTTGATAAATAATCCCCACATTGACTGCCGCCCTTCCCAATAAGATTGAATCCCCTGACTGCTCAATCGACTTTCGCACCGTGTTTGCAACCCGCAATGCTCCCTTAAAGTCACCTGCCGATAACCGACCGTACATTCCAACGACTCCAAAGCGATAACCAAGACCAAACTCTGACATCTTAAACGCCTGATCCATATGCCTCTCTGCGGTCTTGTACTTAGTCCCTAAAACCCCCGCCGCCCACTCCAAGTGCATCTGATTTGCTACAACTTCCCGTCTCGTCCTCGTCTCCTTTTCATTCAAAGCCAAAACCCGTTCATGCAAAGTTAGTCCAACGCTCACATCACAAGATGGCCAATATTGCCCTGACGCAACAAAGAACTCAAGCGCATCCGCCGGGTTCCGCTCGATTAACCACTCTGCCATCTCAGCTAAGCCGTTCCCCGACCGGCCCCGCTCAACCCCGATATCTGAATCCAAACCCAACGACTGCAACACTTTCCCTCGGTGCTGATCAACAACCTTTACCGACGCCTGGCGCTTACCAACTTGCTCCAAAAGCCGCGCATACAGCTCTGAACATTCCTGATGAAGCCCATCAACCAAAAACCCTTCTTCTGCCAATCTGAGACCACCCTCAATATCGCCCGCCTCAACCAGTTCCTGTGCATTCCGCACGCTCTGGTCAACCCACTTTTCCCGGAATTTCAATCTCAAATCCAAAACCCAGTCACTCTGGAACCCAGGCATAAAATCTCCCCGGTAGTCACCCGCCAAATCCCATCTCAAATCAGAAAACTCTAAAACCCAATCTGCCAATCCAACCCTATCACCATCAACAATAATCCCACTCTTTCCAACCGCTTTCCTAACCCCGCTCAACGCATTGCGCAAATTCGCCCGCCCAGATTCCCCAAATGCATCTGGCCAAAGCCGTTCAATCAACTCGGATCTTAAAACAAAACTATTTTCCGTCTCCGTCAGCATCGCCAAAAGTTCCGCCTCATGCCGCGAGCGAAAACGGATCGCTGTGCCATCGCTCTCCTCTAACCTCACCTGACCAAAAAGAAACAAACGCATCAGCAAATCAATTGTAGTCTTTCAAAGCAATAAATTATCCAAGACGAGCAGAGCAAAACTTTATCTACTTTCGACGCCTACTTCAAACCTTGATTTGCCAGCAAAGAACGGAGGAGAATGTCACACTATGAAGATAAATCCATGACCTGCCTAATAGTAATCCCAAGCCGAATGGGTTCCACCCGATTCCCCGGTAAGCCTCTTTGCGACCTCCTCGGCAAGCCCATGGTGCAATGGGTTTATGAAGCCGCTGTCAAAGCCAATATCACCCCAAACATTGTTATCGCCACCCCCGATCAAGAAATCATTGATGCTGCCAAAGCATTCAACGCCCCCGTAGTTCTAACCCGCAACGACCATCCAAGTGGTACAGATCGAATCGCTGAAGTCGCCACCAAAATCCCTCACGATTTCTACCTGAATGTCCAAGGCGACGAGCCCCTCATGAACACCGAAGAGCTCATCGCCTGCGCCCAACGGTT
>JAPUDU010000179.1:4541-10985 GCA_027492935.1 Fimbriimonadaceae bacterium | reverse complement strand
CAAAATCTGGCATGTATATATCGTTGAGTAGATATGAGAAATCCTCAAAATTTTTCCCCGACTTAATGTATGGCAATACGGTTTCTTTCCAATCGCTAGACCGAGGTAATACATCATCGTAATCCGACGCATAAATGATTATCGCGAGACCAACTTCTTTAGCTTGTGCGATGGTTTTTTGTTTAAAATATTCTTTTTCAAAATTTGCATAGTCGCTTTGTTTGAAACGTATGATTTCCGCAACATGGAGACCCGACCGATTTACGAAGAAAACTAATGTTTCGTCAGGTGATTTATTGAAGAAGAAACTATTGTGTCCGACGACCACAGAATTTTCAATCTTAAGACTTACTTCAATTTCGTCAGTCGGTTCGTGGAATTCCATTTCGCCGACCCTTAATTCGTTTAGATGTTGGTCGAGTAGATATGTATCTTGGACTTCAAAGAGGTCAAAGTCGGGAGGATGTGCATGTTCTATGATTTCGCCATTTGATAAATTGAATTCTTGCCATGTGTCTTTCTTCAAACTTTGATTGTAACCTGACAAAAGAAGCCGTTTACCGTCACTAATGATGTTGTATTCATTGTTTGGTATTTTTATGAGTTTCCATTCTGTAGTCTGGGGATACAACACGGTGATGTAGCTATTTGATGCATCTTCTTCCAAACTTATTTCGTATACTAGCGAATTGGAATTTTCTATATAATACGGTACGGTGTCTAATGAATTGTAGCTACATGTTGGTATTTCCTGAATTTTGTTTGTGCGTGCATTGAAAATATAATTGCGTGTGGTTTGGTTTTCAAGCATTGAAAAAAACAAAAGTTCAGAGAGGTGTATCCATTTTAATTCCTCAAGCTTGTACCGGTCAGGAGAGTATTTGAATATGAGCTGATTCGACTTGTTTGAAACATTGTAGAGATAGATTCCTTGATTAGGGCCGAGGTTGTAATCGGACACATCATCCGAGCTAATGTATGGCACATTTTGATTCACATTAGGATCACCGGCAAAGGCGATGTATTTAGAATTGGAACTACTTTGCGGGTCGGCAATAACTCCGGAGAAAATTTCGCGAGTTGGCTTGACATAGAAATAGGCTTTTTCGACGGAAAAAACGCCCGGCATTTTATCGATAGAAAATTTGTCTTGAGGGTTTGGGTGAATGAGTTCAGGTGAAAAAAAGGGAAGTATTGCAGAGAAGAGAATCAAAGAAGAAAGCAAGTTTTTTGTTGTCTTTGTGCTCATGTCGTACCCAGGTGGATTTATTGTTCGTCTAACTCAATGATTATGACGGTTTTGAGTGTTGCTTTCTTCGCGGCGACTTTAACAAACAGTGTGCGCCTAGAGGACACATATTCTTTGAAGTGGATGCCCAAGAAGGGGGATAAGACAGCTTTTACTTTAAATGTGAAGACGTTGGACAAGAAGAATCCGATGGAAATAGAGGCGAATCTGGAGCAGGTTGTGCTGAAGGTTGAACGTGACAGCTATGAGACGGCGACCGAAAACAAAGGCACTTTGCTCCGGTTAGCGGGCGAAGAAATCAGAGACGCACGGGCCCAAAAGACGACAGTCGTTTTTAGTCCGTTGGGAGTGGTGAAGAAGTTGAAAGATGGATTCCCTACGACGGAGAATGATGTTTGGATGTTTTCTGTCGTTCGGGCGTTTATCGCGCCGGAGGCACCGGTTTCAATCGGTGGGCAATGGGCTTATGAATATGAGCCAGTGGACTTTCATGGCGCTCGATTAGCTTATTCGCTGAAGTCGGTTACTGATGGAGTTGCAACCGTTGATTTCACGATTTTTGGTGGCGGCAATGAACGCCCGAAGCTTGGCGAAGGAGCCTGGGAAATCGATGCGAAGACAGGTAGTTGGAAATCGATGAAATGCCATGTTCTTGAGCTATTTGATAGTGGCAAAGCGGGAACAGATATCTCTTTGAAGCGCAATTAGGGATTTTCAACGAGGATGTTTAGCATCCACATGGCGCAGGCGAGCTTAGTTTTGCGACCGGATTTGTGAATATCGCCGGATTTGAGGATGAGTGTTATCTCGTTTTCGTCGCTGTGGAAGCCGATTTCCGGGTTTGAAATGTCGTTGAGGGCGATAGCGGAGACACCCTTTCGTCGCATTTTTTCAGTGGCGTAAGTGGGGTCTTCGGTTGGTTCGGCGGCGAATGCAACGACTTTTTTCGTGGGATTTTCTTTGGCGAGACTGCCGATTATGTCGGGATTAGGGGAGAGGGTGAGGTTGACGTTTTCTTCACTTCGGCGAAGTTTAGTGTCGCTGGGGTGGGTGATTTTGTAATCGGCGACAGCGGCGAGTCCGATGATCCAATCGGCTTGCTCAGCGTTGTCGCGGCAGGCTTGAAGCATTTGCTCGGCGGTTGTGACGGGGATCGTTGTGGCGTTTGCGAGGGCAGGGATGTTGGTTGGGCCGGTGACCACGATAACGTTGGCTCCCATTAGCTTTGCGGCTCGAGCCATTGCGTCGCCCATTTTGCCGCTGGATCGGTTGGTGATAAAGCGAACCGTATCAATTGGCTCTTGGGTTGGCCCGGAGGTGATGAGGATGGTCTTGCCTTTTAGGAGCTCTCGTTTTGAGAGGATTGTTTGGACGGCTTCAAGAATAGTCGAGTTAGGGGCAAGTTTGCCTTGTCCGGTTTCGCCGGAAGCAACGTCGCCTTCGGTTGGCTCAATGAAAAATGTTCCTTGGCGGGCCAGTTTTGGTATGCTCGCTTGAGTTTCGGGGTGGGTGTACATCACGGGATTCATTGCCGGGGCGATGACGAGAGGGACTTGGGCGGCAAGGATCAGGGTGGTTAGCATGTCATCACCGGTTCCGTTTGCGACTTTGTTGAGAGTATTTGCGGTGGCGGGGGCAATGAGAATGAGATCGGCTTCACGAGCCCAATCGATGTGAGCCATACGTCCACGGATCGGTTCTTCAAATGTATCGGTGAGACAGGGGTTGCCGGTAAGAGTTTCAAAGAGGACAGGAGTTACAAATTGAGTGGCAGAGTCGGTGAGGCAGACCCGAACAGTATGCCCGGCGCGCATGAGATCGCGGGCGAGGTCACAGGCGCGGTAAGCCGAGATTGATCCGCATACTCCTAAGACGATGTTTGACATTCTTTCTCCACGATTTCGCTAATGGCTTGGACGCATTCTTCCACGCTTTCGTTAACTATTTGGTATTTGTATTTTGGAGCTTGGGCAAGCTCAAACTCGGCATTTTTTATGCGTTCAGCGAGTTTGCCGGGGTCTTCAGTGCCTCGTTCGTTTAACCGGCGTATGAGTTCTTCTGTGCTCGGGGGAAGGAGGAAAATGGTTAAGATTTCGGGGTGTTCTTTGACTACTTGAAGTGCGCCTTGGACATCGATTTTGAGGATCGCTTTTTTGCCTTGCCGGATCATTTCGCGGAGATTTTCGAGTGGGGTTGCGTAGAAATTGCCATGGACTTCTTTGTGTTCGAGGAAGTGTCCGGATTCGGCTAGGGATTTAAATTCGCTGGAGGAGACGAAGAAGTAAGAGTGTCCATCGACTTCGCCGGGTCTTGGTGGGCGAGTGGTGAAGGCGACAACCCGTTCGACAGTAGAGTCGAGTTCGCGCCAGCGATCAATGATGGTGTCTTTGCCGACTCCGCTTGGTCCGCTGATGATGATGGCAATGCCTGGATTTCGACTCATGATTTTTTGAGGAGGTCGATGAGCCTTGCGGCTATGCGCATGGGGTCATGTCGGACGTAATCTGATTCGGACATGAAGTTGCCCGGTACTGGCTTGTATCCCATTTGTTTGATACGGTCGTTATCGGCAACGACGAGATCTTGTCCGGATTCTTGATATTTTTTGACGAGGTCTTGGTGGGGGGTAGCGGTGTTGACGAGGACGTAATCGAAGACTCGGTTGGGGATGTTGGCTTGGATTGCGACGACATGTTCGGCGGCAGAGAGGTGATCGCTTTCGCCGATTTGAGTCATGACGTTGCAGATATAAACCTTCATGGCGTCGGATTCAAGGATTGCTTCTGCGATTCCGGGGACGATGAGGTTTGGGATGATGCTGGTGTATATGCTTCCCGGACCGATGCAGATGAGATCTGCTTCGCGGATTGCTTCGATTGCGCTAACGTGAGGTTTTGCGTGGGAGGGATTGAGATAGATGCGCTGGATTTTAAGATCGGAATCGACGATGGTGGTTTCGCCATCGAGAGTGCTGCCGTCTTCCATTAAGGCGCGAAGGGTGACTTTATCAGTGGTGGAAGGGATGACTCTTCCACGGATCGCAAGGACTTCGCTGGCAAGAGTGAGGGCTTCGTCGAAGTCGCCACCAGCTTGTTCGACAAATCCGGCTAATAGGAGGTTGCCAATGCTGTGCCCACTCAAGGCACCAGTGCCTTCACTGAACCGGTACTGAAAGAGGTCGGTCATCCTTTTTTCGGCGTCGGCGAGAGCAACTAAGCAGTTGCGCATATCGCCCGGGGGGATGATGCCCATTTCTTGAGTGAGGCGACCGGAACTGCCTCCGTCATCGGTGACAGTGACGATGGCGGTGATATTTGAACTATATTGTTTGAGTCCTCGAAGGAGAGTGGACATTCCGGTGCCACCACCGAGAACCACAATGCGGGGACCACGCGCGAGTTGTTGTCGTTTGAGGTAGCCGACTACAAGGGCGTTCTTACCGGGAGTTGCGGCGACGGAACCGAGTCTACGGAAGAATCCACGGACACCGCGGTATACGCCGTAGCCACCTACGGCCATGAGAATTCCGCCAACGATGTGGGTGAATTGCCTTCCGTCGGGTGTGTTTGATAGTTGGGCGGCAGTTTGGTCCCATGCAGCGCCAACGCTTGCAAAGGTGTTTTGCAGAGCGTATTGGAAACTCATATGGGTGCCGAGAAGAAGCGCGACAAAGCCCCCACCGGCGAGGGCGACATATCGGAATAGGTCGGCGGTAGGGAGAAGCCAGTTTCGGAGGCGTCTAGTCTTTCTCTTTCTTGTCATCCGATACAAATGCGCCGAGAACGCCGCTTACGGCAGAAACGAGGATGGAGCCGACAAATGCGGCGAAGAATCCGTTGACGGTGTAGCCCATTCCGAGGCTACCAACAGCCCAGAACAAGGCCGCATTGATAACAAGGGCGAACAAGCCCAGAGTAAGACAACTGATAGGAAGAGAGATAAGTTTGAGAAGTTTGCCTAAAGTTGCATTGACGATAGCGAGGAATGCGCTACCTATGAAGAGGGTCATGATTCCTTGGGCGGTTGGTTCAACGATGATTCCTTTTGGGATAACCAAGTTTGTTAAATAACTGGCTGCGATTATTGAAATAACGAGGAGGATCCATCGAATGAGGAGTTTCTTCATGACCGTTCCTGGTTATTTTAGCTGGTTCGATGGTGGAGTGTGTGGTCAATGATTTGGCATACTCTGACAGAGAGTTTTTCAGTGCAGGCACAAACCCCCATGCTTCAGCAATATTTCCGAGCGAAGGAAGCTCATCCTGGGGTTTTGATGGCGATGCGTGTCGGTGATTTTTACGAATTTTATGGAGAGGATGCAGAGACAGCGGCGCGGACTTTAGAGATCACTTTAACAGGGCGGGAAGATGGCAAGAATGGCCGGATTTCGATGGCAGGGGTGCCTTATCATTCGGTTGAGAAGTATTTGGCGGGTTTGGTTCGGGCGGGGCACAAGGTTGCACTTTGCGACCAAGTCGAAGATCCCAAAAAAGCGCAAGGGCTTGTGAAGCGGGAGGTCACTCGAGTTTTGACAGCGGGAACATTGATGGAAGAATCGATGTTGACGCCCGGGAGCAACAACTTTTTAGCCGCTCTTTGTATGGTGAATGGGAAAGCGGGGATTGCGACGCTGGATTCTTCGACAGGTGAGTTTATGGCGACGGAGATTGAAGGGGATCACGTTGCAGAGCGGATTTTGCAGGAGTTAGCGCGGCTGATGCCGGCGGAACTTTTGTATTCGGAAAAGTATACGAGTGGGGTCGAGGATACGGCTTCGCTAGGATTGGGCATTCCTTCGACTTCGCTTGATGGAGTTGATTCGCGGAAGGCGGATCGATTGCTGAAGGATCAGTTTTCGGTGAATGGGTTAGGAGGATTTGGGCTTGAGGATCGCGTGGGTGCGAGTGTGGCGGCCGGGATGGTTTTGGATTACGCGCGAACGAATGGGATTGGTCTTTCGCATGTTTCGGGGATTTCTTTTTACTCGACGGATGGGTTTATGCAGCTTGATCCGAGTACGCGGCGAAGCTTGGAGTTAACTCAGAACTTGGCGGACGGAAGTCGTCGGAATACGTTATTGAGTGTTTTGGATGAGACGGTGAGCACGATGGGGGCGCGGCTCTTGAGGCGATGGATTGAGCAGCCGCTCCTCGATATGGAGTTAATCCGGTCGCGGTTGGAGGCAGTGGAACGGT
>JAPUDU010000179.1:2503-4531 GCA_027492935.1 Fimbriimonadaceae bacterium | reverse complement strand
ATTTTGGTGCGCTCAGATTTGAGAGCGGGCTTGAAACGGTTGAGCGATATTGAGCGGTCGGTTAGCCGTTGTGCCAGCGGGTTGGCTTCGCCACGGGATTTGCTCGGTTTGCGGGATTCGCTTGAAGCTTTGCCGGCGATTGAAGATGCGGTTCGTAAGGTGGCGTTGGGGCACATTAAGAAACTTAAGAACGACTTTGATCGGCATGAGGATTTGGCGGAGCAATTACGGCGTGGGGTTGCGGATACGGCTCCGATAACGGCCCGCGATGGGGGGGTGATTAAGTCAGGGTTTGATGTTGAGCTTGATGAATTGCGGAGGCTGGCGACAGATGGGAAGGGGTACATCGCGCGGCTAGAAGCCAAGGAACGAGAATCTACTGGGCTTGATAAGTTGAAAGTTGGTTACAACTCTGTATTTGGTTATTACTTGGAAGTTTCGCGGGCGATGGCGGATCGTGTGCCTGAGCATTACATCCGAAAGCAGACTTTGGCGAACGCCGAGCGGTACATTACGGCAGAGTTAAAAGAGCATGAGTCGGCGGTTCTGGGGGCGGAAGAAAAGGCCGATGATCTGGAATTTGATATTTTTTGCCGATTGCGGGATTTGGTGGCAGCGAATGGTCCAGCACTTTTAAAGACAGCCCGAGTGATTGCGGAATTGGACGTGCTTTGTACTTTTTCGGAAGTAGCATTGGCGCGTAAATATGTTAAGCCAGAGATGGTTGAGGGTGACGTTTTGGAGGTTGTGGCAGGGAGGCATCCGGTTGTGGATGCAGGGGTTGGAACCTATGTTCCCAATGATTTGGACCTGGGGGATGATACGCGGTTGATCGTTTTGACCGGACCGAATATGAGTGGTAAATCGACTTATTTGAGGCAAGCCGCTCTGGTTGTCGTGATGGCGCAAATTGGGTGCTTTGTGCCAGCGCAGAGTTGCCGGTTGGGTTTGTGTGACCGGGTGTTTACGCGTATCGGGGCGAAGGATGAGATTGCCTTGGGGCAGAGTACGTTTATGGTTGAAATGGTGGAGAGTGCGAATATCTTAAATAATGCGACGGCGCGGAGCTTAGTGGTTTTGGATGAGGTTGGGCGGGGGACATCGACGTTTGACGGGTTAGCGATTGCTTGGTCGATGGTGGAGTATTTGGCGAATACTCGGGCGAAGACGTTGTTTGCGACGCATTATCATCAGATAAATCAGATAGCGGAGCAGACTCCAGGAGTGGCGAACTTTAGGGTCGCGGTTGAAGAAAAAGGTGACCAGATTATTTGGGCGCACAAGGTTTTGCCAGGAGGAACAGATCGGAGTTACGGTTTGCACGTTGCGAAGATGGCGGGGGTGCCACCGACGGTTGTTCGACGGGCGGAGGAAGTATTGAATTCTCTTGAAGGACGTGAGCAGCGGGTTGAGGTTCCGGTGAGCTTGCAGCGGATGCAGATGTCTTTGTTTGAAGCGGAGCCTCATGCGATGGTTGAGGCGTTGAAGGGGCTTGATGTGAATCAGTTGTCGCCCCTTGAGGCATTAATGAAGCTGGACGAGTGGAAGCGTTCACTCGGTTAGCTGGTTTTTATTTCTTGCTTAGAAGAATTTATTGATCGGCCCATCTGAGCGGGCATTCCCGGTGTATGCGGCTTGTTTTGCCAGTTTGACTTGAGTATCGATTACGACGTTTTGGAGACTGTTAATGGTTGTGTTCGCCTCACTCAGGGCGCGTTTGGCTCGCTCGGTTGTGTGGGGGCCATTATCGGCAATGTTTTGAAGATCAGACAAGATGCCATTTGGGCCGGTGATGTGTAGATTTACGATATTCATTGATTGGCGAATGAGGGATGGGTCGCGGTTTGCAATGGGGGTGTATTCGGATGCTTTGTTGTACGCAGCAATAGCCTGCCGATTTTGGTTCGGCAGGGATTGGCTGTAAAGGTTGGCGTATTGCACCCGGAATAGCTTCTCGCCATCGGCTTCGGCATGAGCAACAATCTCACTCGCCGCGCTCACAGCACTTTTGATCAAGCGCTGGTTATT
>JAPUDU010000179.1:0-2493 GCA_027492935.1 Fimbriimonadaceae bacterium | reverse complement strand
GCACTAGAAGGGCCGTAGCCGGAAGTTGAAACACCTTGCGAGACGCCGTCGATGAGGTCACTCAGTTGGTGGAGAGTTGACTGGGCGGCTTCGAGGCGATTCTTTGCCCGAATGTAATCGGGATGGAGCTCAGTGATGAGCCCGGGGCCGCCTCCGCCGGAAGAAATTCCGGTTTGTTGATTTGCATCTGAGTTGCTATCGGCACCAGCTGATTGGCTTGCGGGGGATTCGGTTACGCGATTTGCGCGAACAGCAAGATGTTGTGCGAGCAAAGGATTTTGCACGGCAACGGGCACGATATTATCCTGGCGAATGTGGGTATCCATCGAAAGGCAAAGCAAATCGAGACTGTTGTTAAGAGCCTCAACTGTTTTGTTCCAGTGGAACTAGAGATGGGTATCAGCATGGTTGCGGGGTTGCACTACTGGATATGCCTGATTTCTTGCCAGAATTCTGGTACCGGTTTTTTAAGCCCACGGAGGATTGTTATCGGGGCGTGCGACTCTTCGGGGACAGCCCACGGTTCATTAAGCTGGGCTACTTGAAGGCTTGATTCAAAGCTATTTTCTATTTGAGGAGTTAGGGTGCCAACAACGATGAGGGTTTGACCATCCCAGTCTCCCGGCCCCCAAAGCCAATATTCGTTATGGCGTCCAATAACTTTGAACCCATACTTGTCACGATTGTTGAACCAAACAGCCGAGCTTTCGCCGTAATTCATGCCGAAGATGGGGGTGCGAAGGCGCTCTTCTTCGGGGAGGGCTTCCCAGATTGCATGCGTGACACGCCCCATTTTTTGCCAGCCGAACATATCGGCGTGACCTTGGAGTGGGGATTTTTTGCCGACTTCGGAAATAGGAACATCCACTTGAGCTCCGGAGACAATGCGGTTGACGACTTTTTCGAAGATTGTTGGGGGTAGGAGGGGAAGAGCGAGAGATAAGCAGAAAATGGATGAAAGAACGATCGCGGTGGCATAGGAAATGAGGCGAGATTTTGATTCCGCTAGCCACTCACTCAAGACGATTGCACCGAATGGGACGACAAAGATGTATGACGGAGCGGGGTAGTTTTCACGGCTCCGCATGGAGATGAGAAGAAGTGTGATGACAAGGAAATAGGGGATGGCGTAGGATCGCCATTGAGGGTTTTTGATAGCGGCACCGATGCCAATGATCCAGAGGATAGATAGGACGGGGTTTGTGACAACGACTTGAACTCCCAAGATGACCCATGGTGGTTGAGCGACCATTTTGAATTCGGCGGCATTGCGGACGAATTCTTGGGTGATCCAGTGGTGTTCCTGCTGCCAAATGAAGTGAGGGAAGAAGACAACAAAAGCGATTAGGAAGGCAAGCCAGGGATAGATACTTTTTAGTTCGATGCGGCGAGGGCTGCATAGAGTGCCAATTCCGATTCCGGCAACGAGCCAGGCTCCGCTGAGCTTGTTGAGCATGGCGATGCCGCAGACAAGGCCAAGCCACAACCAGAGCTTGGGATTTTTATCTTGGGCAATTTTTAGCCACAGTAGGGCCGCACCGGCCCATATCGTGATATCTACGCCATTCATCGAATAGAGGTGGGTTACTACGGCGCAGACGGGGGCGATTCCTGCGAACAAGCAAGCGATGATTTGACCAAGTTTGTTGGCACCAAGGCGGGCGGCAACCATTCCGTAGAGAGCGACGGTACCAAGCCCAGCGAGAATTCCGGGGGTTCGGACAGCCCACAAATGTTCGCCAAGGAGTGTGGTAAAGAATTTGAGAATTGCAACAGAAAGAGGGGGGTGGTCTACGTAGCCCCAATCGAGTCGATTGGCGCAGGCAAGATAGTAGAGTTCGTCACGGAAGTAGCCGTAACCGTTGATGCAAAGAAGATGAACCGTAAGAGTGAGAGCGATGACCCCCCATATTGCTGGCCAGACAGGTGCAACTGGGGTTAGTTCTCGGAGTGGCTTGGTTGCCGGTGCATCTTTGAGCATCGCAATCGGTGGTTGAGTAATGTTACTTGAGTAAACGGTGGTGGGGCTGACTAGGTTTTACGAGCTGGATTTGAATCGCGTACAATAGGGTCAGCGTAGATCGCTTTTGGGGATGCAAGAACGGAAAAAGTACCGATCGGTGTTCGTCTCGGACATTCATATAGGGGCAGTAGGTTCTCAGACAGAAAAATCTTTAAGATTTTTAGAAACTGTCGAGTGCGAGTATTTGTATTTGGTTGGCGATCTGATTGATGGTTGGGTTGGTCGGAAAGATCGGAAGTGGGGGCCGAACGCGACCGGGGTCCTGCGTGAGATTTTGGAGCAGGGAAACCGTGGGGCAATTGTTCGTTACACGCCCGGAAATCACGATGCTTTTATGCGGCGTGTTCATGGGGTTCAGTTAGGGAACATCTATATTGAGCCAAGTTTTCTGCATGAAACGGCGGATGGCAAGGACATGCTCGTTGTTCATGGAGATATTTTTGATCGTAGTTGTACGAAGTATCAGCCGA
>JAPUDU010000178.1:4956-11004 GCA_027492935.1 Fimbriimonadaceae bacterium | reverse complement strand
CATCCAGCCAGGAAAACCAATGCAGAACGGAATCTGCGAGAGCTTCAATGGCCGATTCCGGGATGAATGCCTCAATGAACACTGGTTCTTCAGCCTCAGGGAGGCTCGGGACATCACAGAGGCTTGGATGGATGACTACAATCATCGAAGACCCCACAGCGCCCTCGGCGGCCTCCCACCGGCCGTTGCTGCGCGCAAATGGGATTCACTCCGGTCGCCTACGGCTCCCTCCGCGAATCCCATCGAGATCCTTTTCAACCCTGTAGGCTCACTCTGATTGGGCCTAATGTGGGGGGCACGTCAGTTGACATCGCAAGGAGGGGGGAATTCTCCTGACTTCTTCGCTGGGACTAAATACTCCGACAAAGTTCAGGCACAGATGCAAACAGGAGACCTTCACGGGTTCCCGGAAGCTGTAAAGAACTTCCAAAGCTCTGGCACCGTCAGCGAGATCACAGGCGGAGACGGATTGGTTCGGCAAATGCTCAAAATTCCAGGTGAATATAGAGGAAGGGGCGGTAACTTCGAATTCATCAAGGAAGCAGATGGAACCATCAACCATAGACTGTTCAAGCCTGAGTAACTGGAGTTGATATGACGATGATTTGGTCCTCCGAGGTAGATAGAATTCTGAGTGTTGGACAATCTCTGATTCATCAGGGAGTCAACAATTGGGCTCTTACGAGAGAGCAAGCACTACAGGCAATAGCAATGCTTATGGAAAACCGAACGGCTATCCTGGGGGGCGATGTCTATTCTATTGACTCAGACAAAATCGAATCGGGATACGACAACTGGTATTGCGACCCCAACCCGGGTGAGTCTGATGAGATATTTCTTCAGCGCAGCCATCGTAAGGCGCTTGATTACATCTCCAACTATCGGGGTAATCCAGACAGGTCGTTGTTCGCGTTGGTTCCAAAGGTATAAATGCTAGTCCTGTCGATACCTCAGTAACAGACAACGACCCTTCTCATCCTCACCAGAAGCGAAGTGATGCAAGCAAGCCCGCCGAGATGGTGCCTGGATCAGGCTGGTCGCAGATATCTCGAATTCGTGACCTGAACCCTAACGAAGGCTACGGCTAACCCCAGGAGCTAGGCAGCGGGTATACCGAGTCTCACACCTCTCTATGAGGGTTGGCTCCCTTTGGGGTAGTCCCTCGGTTTTTTTTTGATTCTTGAGCATAGAAGGGAGTGCAGATCGTATTGGTCAAGAAGAGTGTATGGTCACCTTTAGTCTTTCGGGGGCGGGATGAGAAAAGAGAGATTGGTCGATGGATTTCTAATTGACCCTGACCTTCCAGGGGATTTTTGGCAGGCGTCCGAGAAAGACCGACCTGAAAGCCATATGCCATTTTTAGGAAAGCCATTCATCTTAACCGTACCTCACTCAGAATGGGCAGACGGCGTGCGATATGACGTCTATCAGGTAAGTGAACGAGTTTGGGGAAGACCCATCTGCATGTGGAAATTTGGAACGCTTAATGAAGCACTTCGCTGCGCCAAGCACCAGCTTGGCGATCCGGATTGGACGTTTTTTACATAAATTCGGCGGCGCCACCAACAGTTGTCTACCCTGATCGATGTGTGCTCGGAAGCCCCGAGGCTCTCGTGTTGGTGCTCTCCACCGTTAGAAAGTCTGGTCAGATACCTAGATTCCGCCAGTTGTCAGGGATATTTGCCCTGTTCTTTACCCGCTCCAACACCAAGACAATCTGCTCCTCAGTGTGTCCCTTCCTTGACGTCTCTGCCGGATTGGCTGGGCTCCGTCTTGGATGCTCCTCCAAGGGCCGGAATTCGCATAGCCCTCGGCCTACTTTTCGTGTTTTGGGTGAGACTCGATTCATTGAAGTGATACTGTAACGAAGATCGAGGAGTCATGGCACGAGTCGCAGTTGTGGATGACAGTAGACTCGCCCGCATATTTGCGGAGGCAGCACTTCGTAAATCCGGGTATGACGTTGTCTTGGTTGACCCCAGCTCCATGCAGACCACCCTGGAGGCGCTTCTCGAAGCGAAACCGGATCTGCTGATACTCGATCATTCCATGCCCGCTTTTCAGGGGCCAAGTCTGGTGCGCACCTGTTTTGAACATCCAGTGCTTTCTCAAATAAAGGTGCTGATCCTCACGGCTCTGCATGATGAGGCGATGGCTGAACGAATGAAAAAATTAGGCGTAGGTGAAATTCTTCATAAACCAATCAGTCACGAAGAGTTGGTTAATGCTGTAAACAAGATGCTGAAAGGCCCGGCTGAGCTTTAGGTATGCGCTCAAGGCTAAGATAGTCGTATCTGCTGCAGAGATAACACATCTAGGCTATCCGCCCGTGACAACCAACGGTTCCCTAATTCCGGATAGCCTTGCGAAATTGCGAAGTTTTTGGAGATGAGCTAATCCTACCGTCGTGCCCGGAGGGATTACCAATAGGCCGTTCACTGTTTCAATTCCGGTTAGCAACACATGACCAATACGCAGTTCATGTAAGTTTATCTCCTGAGTGACTTGTGGGGGGGGCTCGGCCCCTTTCCGCTCGAGACAACGGATGAAGGCATGGAGAACATCAAGGTCATACCAAGTCGTTCGTGCCTCCATATCTCTAACCGTCGCAATTGGATTCCCAAATCTCGAAAGCAACCTTTCGAAGTCCCAGACGATGCGAAGAATTCGTCCACCTAACGGGATCTCTTCTCCCTTCTTCCCATCAGGGGGGTAGCCGCTTCCGTTATAATTCTTGCTCATGTAGAGCACCGATTCTGCGACCTCTTCCAACCTAGGGATATTCTTAATCAGATCGAAACCTATTTCAGGAATTCGATTTGATAGATCTCGTTCGACGCTGTTGAGGTAAACCCCAGTGTGAAGCTTTGAAGCCACGCCTTCGGGTAGAGTCAAAATTCCAATTTGGGACAGAATGGATGCAATTCCAAGTACCCAAGGGTTCTCCATTCCCATTTCAGCCCCTATGGCCTCTGCATGCTCTGCCATGGCCTGTGCGCGGCCGAAAGATATCGGGTCCAGGAATGAGAGTAGTTCTACAAGCATGCGGATTGCGCCTTTAAGCGTCTCCTCCACAAGAGATTTCTCCGCCACTATGAGTTGATGCTGACGCACTGCCTGGTCCAAGACCCGACCCAATACCTCTGAATCGCAAGGCTTGGCGAGGAATCTGAAGATGGAGCCCTGATTAACAGCCTCCATTGCAGTTCCCTGATCTGCATTTCCTGTGAGCATGATCCGGACCGTGTTCGGGTGTTGATCCATGGCTTTTGCAAGGAAGGCCACGCCATCCATACCCGGCATTCGCATATCCGAGACGACAACGGCATAGGGCCCGCGATCTCTCATCGACATTAGGGCGGTTTCCCCACCAAGAGCCGTATCCAGGTCAAACCGTCCGCGAAGTACGCGGAGGTAAGCTTGGAGGACATTCTCCTCGTCATCAACGAGAAGAATCCTAGGCTTCATGGCCCTCTCCTTTTGGCAGTTGAATAGAAGCTGATTCTTGCAGAGCGACAAGCACGATCAATCCAGAGAGAATCTCTATGTGTCCCGCTCCAAGTCTTAGGCCTGTTGGCAAGACAAGGGTGCCCTCTTCTGTATGAAGATCCGATGCCAGGACCATCCCCGGACGTAGATCTTTGATCTTGATGGCCCGAGTGGAGGCAGTCCCTTTATTGGTATGGAGCATTTCCGAAAAAGTCTGTAGCACATTTGGATCGTAAATCTTTGATCGCAGTTGCATCTCTTCTAGGGCTACTGCAAGGCTTTTCCTGGAATGCGCAAGCTCATGATAGTCCCAGAGGACTTTCAAAATCCTGGACCCCATTGGGATTGATTCACCCTGAATCGAGTCGAAAGGAGAACCAGAGCCATCATAGCCTTTGGCCTGATATCGAATAATCTTGGCTACTCCCTCTAGTCTTGGGATGGGTTCCAATAGGCGAGCTCCCATCTCTGGGACAGCTGAAATAAGGGCTTCGATGGCAACACTGTCGCGATGCCCTTTAGCCGGTTGTTTAGGTAGGGTAATCCTTCCAATCGGGGCTAGGAGCGCAGCAATCTCGATTGCCCAAACATCGTCGCAACCTAACTTCCGCGCAAGCTGTGCGCTTTGTTCACGGACCACCTGGCTCCGACTGAACATGACAGGATCCACTCCAGCCAATAGCTCGGAGAGCACACTGATCGTCCCCGTGAGAGTAGATTCGAGGAGTTCCTTTTCGGCGATGATTAACTCGTATTGACGCAATCCTGCTCTAATAGCCAGTTCCAATTCCTCTGGGGGGCAGGGCTTCGCGAGGAAGCGAAAGACCCGGCCGTGGTTAACAGCGTCCTGGGCGGTTCTCTGGTCTGGGTCACCAGTCAGCATGATCCGGATTGTCTTGGGAAATCGAGCACGGGTCTCTGCTAACAGGTCTAGTCCACTCATTCCCGGCATACGCATATCCGCCACTATTACTGCATACGGGCCCTTGGTACCCATGCAATCAAGTGCCGCTGCACCCCCTAGGGCGAGATCCACTTCAAAGCTGCTTCGGAGCACCCGTTGATAGCCCCTAAGAATATTCTCCTCGTCATCCACCAATAGGATCCTAGAGACCACTATCCACCCCCTGCTCCTGAGACAACTTCACGCACTAATGGTTCCCAAGTTTCGCGACGCCCCCACATCCCAGATCGCTCAAGAGCCTCTTGATTAAGCCGACCTGTCTTAAATAGCGGGTATTGCTCATGAATCCCACAAAGTACGTCAGCGGCGTGAACAGCAATAAGAGGCGTGACACGCTTCTCGTCTTGCAAATGGACCCGATGGTGAAGGCTCACGATATTTAGGATCTCAGAGGGCAGCCCCCAAAGACCCAGGAGGTACGCTCCGATCTCTGCGTGAGTCACACCAAAGAACTCTTGTTCGGCCGTAACGACCGAAATATTCTCTTCTTCCACAAGTTCAGCGACTTTATCGTAAATGTAGGGGAAATTAGATGCGAGTATAAGAATGCCAACATCGTGGAGGATTCCCCCTACGGAGGCTTGCTCAACATCAGTCGATTCGAGTTTTTCGATTTGTGCAATGGCCTTGGCAGCGCCAGCCACCGACATGCTATGGTGCCACAGGTCATTTAAGGTTAGATTTTGGGTTTTGAAAGGCTTGAGCTCCTCAAAAATACTATTTGTCAGAACCAGTGTTCTGATCGTATCAATGCCCAAATAGTTCACAGCATCGTGAGGTGTAGATATGACCCGTCGTAGACCAAAGAACGAGGAATTGACAACTTTGAGAATTTTCGCGGTCATTCCAATGTCGCATTGGATGATGTCACCCAAGGCCCGTGACTCCACTCCTTCGCTTTGCAAAGCAGATTTTAATTTTAAATAGAGCTCTGGAATTGTTGGAAGTTGATCTATTGCGCCGATGACTTTTCTAACTTCTTCATCGACGAGTCGACCCGAGAGGATGCAAGCATTGCGGATCAAGGCCTTCAGTTGATCTGGATCGCAAGGCTTCGATATGTACTGATGTGCAGAGCCGACACACTGCGATACAAGCTCTTGATCGGCGTGTCCTGAAAGCACGATGCGAACGATAGCTGGGTGACGTCTCATCACTTCTTTAAGTAGCTCAACACCATTCATCCCAGGCATTCGCATGTCTGTAACGATGACATCGCATGGGTAAGTGGCTAAGTGATCGAGCGCTTGCTGTGCGCCTTCCACAAAGGCCATATCCCATTCCAGCCTAAACGGCCTCAGAAGTCTCTGCAGGCCCTGAAGGACCATGGGCTCGTCATCTACGAATAGGATGTGTTGCTTAATCATTTTACCCTCCGGTGCTTACAACGTCCAAAGGGAGGAAAAGATGAAACAAGGTGCCTTTCCCAGGAGTGGATTCTACTGCGATACGCCCTCGGTGCTTTTTGGTCACGACCGCATGGACGATAGATAATCCCTGACCAGAGCCCTTCCCAACGGCCTTGGTTGTGAAAAATGGGTCGAAGATTTTGCTCCGAATTTCTTCAGGTATGCCAATTCCATTATCAGAGACCC
>JAPUDU010000178.1:0-4946 GCA_027492935.1 Fimbriimonadaceae bacterium | reverse complement strand
GCCTCGTTAGGAAGGCGTCTGGTCCCGATTCGGATTAAACCTCGGAATTCCGTATCTTGTGATACATTCAAGGCAGAAACTGCGTGAGCGGCATTCACGACAAGATTTAGAACGACCTGGCTGATTTCACCCGGGTAACAGGAGACGAGCGGAAGATTTAGGTCGAAGGACGTTTCAAGGTCCGCTACTGCCTTCCATTCGCCTCGCGAAACAGTAATAGTGCTTTCGATAATTCGATGAAGATCGGCCATAGCGGCGGACTCTCCGCCGGGGTGAGAGAAATCCTTCATGGCACCGACAATCTGAGAAATCCGACTTACCCCTTCCAGAGTTTGCTGAATGGCTTTAGGGATTTCAGATTCGAGGTAATCCATGTCGCCAGATTCGAGAGCTTGAAGGGCGAGAAGTGCCTCCCCTTTAGCCGACACAGACCCGCTACAAATTCGATCCAGATGCTGCCTTAGTACATTGATCAAGCCGTTCGACTGCGCGAACGCATCTTTGAGGAAGGTCGTGTTGTCACCAATGTACTGAGTAGGAGTATTTATCTCATGTGCGATCCCTGCTGCAAGTTGTCCGATAGCTTCCAGTTTCTGAGAGTGCCTAACCTGGACTTCCTCAATAGCCTTATCGCGCTCCAGTCTCTTTCGAAGTGAGATATCTCGAGACACCAACAGCACAGAGTCTCCAAGCCCGCCTGGGTTTTCAACGGCGGAAGCCTGGCCTTCCATTTCGACCCACCCGCCTTGAAAATCAGGAATTCGATATTCGAATGCCTGGGTCAGGCCGACCTTCGTTCCCTTGGAAAGGGCAGAAAGGAAGACCGGCCGGTCTGACTCGTGAACGAGGTCCACCATCCGCTTCTCGGAAAACCAATGATCCATTTTCCCAAGAAACTTTTGAAGGGCTGGGTTGTGATAAACCATTTTCCCATCTGCATCCACTAAGCAGATGAGATCCATAGCACTGTCTGTTGTAGCCTTGAAAAGTCGTTCCGATCTCCGCATCCGACGCTCCATCGTGGCACGTTGGGTAATATCGCGGAAATGAATGACCGCCCGAAATGTCTCTCCACTTTGATGAGTTACTGCAGTGCATCCAAAATCATGAGGACCGTCTGCTTCTGGAACAACGAATTCAAGAGCCAGCCTTGGGATTCTGCCCTCGATTACTCCCACTAGCCCAAGAGCGACGATAGATATGCTTCCGTCCGTCGATTGGGACAAATCTCTACACGACTCAATGAAAGATACACCGAGTCCCTGGCCAACCAGGAAGGGGTTTGCGCCACAATAATTGAACCAAGTATCTGTGACTCCAACAATCGCTCCAGACCGATCAACTGCAGCAGTGCAAGCCTCTAAACTGCCCGCAATTGCCATCAAGGTGGATATTTCTTGGCCTGCAATGTCACTCTTGTGGAGGTGAACCGTCATAGGGGCTCTCATTCCGCTTCGCTGTTGTTGAGTGGTAGATGCAAGACAAATGTAGTACCTTGGCCCTCCTGTGATTGAACGTCTATACGCCCTTGGTGCTTGTCAACGATCACCGCGTGCGCGATCGATAGGCCCTGACCTGTACCTTTACCGACTGGCTTGGTCGTATAAAATGGCTCGAACATACGACCTTGAACGGCCTCGCTGATACCCGTTCCATTATCCGAAATCAGAATTTGAACCTCTTCCTCCGTGGCAACCGTTTTTATCTGAATCAGGCCAAGGGTCACCTTGTTCTCATCGCCCTTTGCAGATTCAATAGCATGGGCAGCATTGACAATGAGATTAAGAATGACTTGATTGAGTTCACTCGGAAAACACGGGACGAGTGGCATATGGGGATCAAAATCGGTTTCCAGGTTTGCTGCATACTTCCACTCATTTCGAGAAACCACAATGGTGCTTTCAATCGCCTCATGTAGGTTTGTCAGTGTCTTTGTTTCGCCGCCTGGATGAGAGAAATCCTTCATTGCTTTGACGATTTTCGCAATGCGCCCAGCGCCATCGAGACTTTGTTGAATTGCCTTTGGAACTTCTTCCCTAAGGTATCCAAGATCAGATTGTTCTAATTCGGCGAGTGCGGCATACGCTTCAGCGGATCCCTCACCGGAGATTGCAGCGATATGAACAAGGTGTGTCGCCAACCGATCAATTATGGAAAAGGTGTCCCGGGACGAGTCGCGCAAGAAACTCGTGTTGTCACCGATGAACTGGGTCGGCGTGTTTATCTCGTGGGCGATTCCAGCGGCAAGCTGACCGATCGCTTCGAGTTTTTGGGCCTGGCGAAGCTGAATTTCCATTACTGACCGATTTTTCTCTGCCTCTTTTCGAGCTGTTATATCGCGTGCAACGACAAGGGCTCTCACAGCCCCAGGGTCAGGGCTTGGAATGACTGCAGCCTTGCTCTCAAAATAGAGCCATCTACCATCTTTATGTCGGAGGCGATATTCAAGACTTAGTGTCGGTCCGCCTTCGACGATGCTGTTTAGGGCCTCTCTGACCCGTTCAACGTCATTTGGGTGGAGTATGTCCAAAGATGTTAACTGGTCCATCTCCTGTGGGGAGAAGCCAAGCACAAATTGATATGACGGGCTTGTGTATACTCGATTGCCCTCTGCATCTATGATTGCAATTAGATCGACTACGTGGCTGTGGATGGCTGAAAACAGCCACTCATTCTGTCGAAGGGCCTCCTCCGTTTCCTTGAGTTCTGTGATCTCTTGAATTGTGGCTACGTAGCCGGCTGGGGTGCCGTCTGCATCCCAATACGGGGCCTTTCTATACACAGCGTGTCGAACACGACCGGTCGATTCATTCAGATGAAAGGTGGTCTCACAGGCATCCGGATATCTCAAAAAGGATGGTTGGAGATCCTCTTTCCCATCATCAATGGCCTTTGACAGGAGGTCCATGGTGGTACTTCCGACTACCTCGATCGCATCCAAATTTAAGAAATCTAAAAAGGCCTTATTGCATCCAATGATCCGCCCTTCCATGTTTTCATAGAAGAGTGGGTTCGGAAGGGTGTCAATCAGAGTCCTCAGAAATTGAATGTGTTCAAACTGTTTTCTCTCTTGCTCATTTCGCTCTGTTACATCACGGACAACACCCACTGCGTGCCAGACTCCGTCCTCAATGAGGGCTGCGAGAGAGAACTCAATCGGGAATTCAGTCCCATTTTTATGAGTAGCTACTAATTGAAGAACCCTTCCAATGCCCAAGGCTTTGCCAGAACCCTTGAATTTCGAGAATGCCTTTTTAACCTCAACATGAGACCGCCTCGGCACAACTAAAGAGAGCAGGTTAAAACCAACTACCTCCGTCGCGGAATATCCGAAGATACGTTCAGCTGCCTGATTCCAAAAGGAAACAATCCCGTCCTGGTCGACCATTACAATGCCGTCCAGTGTCGCTGAGGTGATGGCCTTTAGACGGCCTTCTGCCGTTATCAGCTCGGCTTGCGTTTTCTCGGCCCTTGCACGCAGTCGTTGCTCTCGGATTAGTCGTTTGATCGATGCAACAAGATGGATCGATTCGAGGACATTACTTGATTCTTTCGATCCCAGACGTCCCTTGTCGATAGGTGATGAACAGTGTTTTTCTGCAATCTTCAGAGATGGTAGTTGTGGTGCAACCTGCTGCGCTAACTCCGTTGCAGGAATTCCACTCGTTTCGGGGAAGCTTGGATCGATTAATAGAATGTCCCATTTGGGATCAGATAGGGCCTCGCGCAGAGCCGCAGAATCGCTCACCCAAGTAAGATCCACTTCAAGTGCATGCTCTCTAAGTAGATCTTCGATTGAAGATGGTATGTCTCCAGAGCCCGCAGCGAGAAGAGCGCAGATGGGCCTTCTGAATTCCATAATGAATCCCTAGGTTGAATATACGAACCGACAGGTAATTCAGGCTTCACGGCAACTGGACGAGGTACGTTGCTACTGGCTTATCGGATCTTCGTGGCGATTCAATCAGCTTTGTATCGTTCTTCTTGCTGGTGCATATAAGCCGTTTTAAAGCAATGGATATAAACGCCAGGTCGTCTTGTCGAGAAGGAACGCGCCCCTCCCTCGTTAAGGGCTAAGCCACTCTGAAGCCCCTTTCTGCCTTAGAGTAATTCTCTGATAACCCTGACTATACGGCGTCTGTATCCCAATTCGATATACTTTGCAGAATCTGGCAAATGTCTATTCTCGGGATCTGTCTTAGTCTCGTGTCTGGCAAGAAGCCATTTCGGTCGAGAGGCTGGGCGGAGGAACCCCTTCGACGATCATATGGTCTTCTTGTTAGCCAGCTCTGGCTTGGTAGGCAGAAGTTTGAGATCAAGAAGTGGTGGCGCATCTGGCTGCCTGGATGCCTTCCGATTAGCTTTCGCCGTTCTGGGTTGAGAGACAAGGTTGCGACGAGTTTCCGCACCAGTCTTAAACCGAGCGACAATCTCATTGAGAGAATTTGCCTGAGCGTCCATGGAATCCGCGGCGGCGGCGGATTCTTCCACCAGGGCCGCATTCTGTTGAGTCACTTCATCCATGGAGACAACAGCCTTGTTGATTTCGTTCAAGCCCGTGCTTTGCTCCCGGGTGGCATTGGCAATCTCGGTCACTAGGGATGTGACCCGCTGTACGTTGGCTACCACCTCCTGTATGGTGTTCCCGGCCTGGGCTGCCACTCTATTGCCATCCAGGGATCTCGCCACGCTTTCATGGATGAGTCCCTTAATCTCCTTGGCGGCATCAGCGCTGCGCTTAGCGAGGTTGCGTACCTCCGCGGCGACCACTGCGAAACCGCGTCCTTGTTCGCCGGCCCGGGCCGCTTCCACGGCGGCGTTCAGGGCCAGTAGGTTGGTCTGGAAGGCGATCTCATCGACCACGCTGATGATCTCGTTGATCTTTGCGGAGGATTGGTTGATGGCGTCCATGGCGGCGATGACCAGGGTAACGGCGGCGCCGCCAG
>JAPUDU010000177.1 GCA_027492935.1 Fimbriimonadaceae bacterium | reverse complement strand
TATAACCGTTGGTGGATGGGGAGGAAACTGGCACCAGCCAAGTATCCCAACCAATGTTCCGATGGTTGTCTCTTGGAAATTTGGAACTGGCAACCTCGATTTAAGAATCGATACCGCGTCCACAGTCTTTAACACGAATTCATCGGTCGGATCGCAGTCGGTTCCCGGAACCCGATCACTTCGTACGCTGTGCTTAGGCGTCCACGGTGGCGGTGGATGGAATAATACGAACGGACTTTTTCGGGAGTTACATTGGATTCCCGGAATCCTTTCGCCGACTGAGCACCTGGCTATGATCGCCGCGCTGAAATCGGAGAACGGAATTGGCTAGTTGCACGATCATCAAGACATCTCCCACCGGTGGAGATGCTGCCACAATTCGGACAGCTCTCGGTTTAACGGGAGATGAAAATTTTAAAGCGCGGAGTGGGAAGTATTTTTTCCATGTTCAGCTCAATGAACAGACTGGGCTTAACCTTGAGCGTAACTGGGCTACCCTTGTTGCCGCGGGGATGTGGATTCATGTTTGGCTACCCACGCCAGGCGCACGGATCTCCGATCAGATAGATGCGCTTATTGCGGCGCATACGGGTCAGACCGCTCTAGTTGCCGGATCAACTGAGCAGATACGGGTACAGGGCACAGCAGAGGCATTAGCGGCACCAGTGGTGCTTGAGAACATGGTGATCGACGGGAGGACGCACAAGACCTGTACTATTGCGGTTGAATATGCTGAGTCGCTGTCAATGATCAATGTGGTTTTGTTCAGTCCAAATGGAACAGTGCCAGACGCTGAGCGGTCACCTCAGGTTGCGTGTGTTCAAACTCCGATCTATGCGGATGGCGTTACCATTTTTGGCGGCCGTGGAAACGGTGGTTTGATCTCGATTGGTAAAGGCGGAATTGTTCGGAACATTCAAGCAGGTTGGGATTCGCGCATGGACGGAGAAGGCGTTGGTGCATACCCCGGCAACCCCCAGCAGTTCTTGCATACGATTGAAAGAGCAAGCGGGGATAAGGTTGGGAACACAGCCGCATATCACGCCAACGCGAATCTTCGCCGCTGGCAAACCGGAACTAACTTAATCGGAGCAATTGGAGACACCTCGAATATCCGAATGGTCAAACACACGGGCGGTTCGATTGTTCGAGTTGTGTGGCCTGGTTGGGTTGCAAATCAATGGAATGCTTTGCCGATTGGTGATCGGACTTGGTTCCTTCACTGGGATGGGATTCCGGCAGGAACAGCCTTTAATGTTGTTGGTGGAAGCATGGCTCTTGCTTATGCAGATATTCAAGCTGTAGATCCAAGTGGCAATCCGGTTAATGTTCCGGCTGGCCCCGTCAATTGGTTCGCCTTGATCCTGGATTACTTCGTTGAAGGTTATACGGTAGATGGCGGACGGTTCTACTCTCCAACAACTGATCGGATGCCTGGTTCGTTTGTGACAAGCTATGCCGTCCGGGGTTATGCGGTGCGTAATTGCACAGGCGGCGGAGCTGGTGACCGAGTTGTTGGCGGTGAATTCCTGGACGGTGCTTTGTACGAGCTGAACGACTGTCTTGAATCAGCCGGCAATGAAATGGAACCGATCACCTTTTTTGGTCGTGACGTAGTGTGCCGGCACAACCGGGCACCGGCGATTTGGGTTGTGCCTAACGGTTGCCCTGTGCTTAATTGTCACATCGATGCGGGAGGAGCTACAGGGGCTACGCTGAACACCAATACGGGTGCAACTTGGGTTGGTGGTTGGTCAGCAAACAGTAGCCACGTTTCGGGCTTGACAATGAATGGGGCGGCTAACACACCGGCTACGTGCACAGTTCCGGAAGGGAGTTGGCCAGGCGGCTTAATCCCCGTTACCGATCCCGATTAACGTAGACGGAAAATGCAGATTATTCCCACCAAAAGCGTGGGAATAATTGAGCCTAAGTAAGAAACATTCTACGATTTGTTGAACTTGTCTACTGAAATATTTGAACGTGTTGAACCTGAAAGTATTTATCCTTAGGACGGAGGCGCTCTATCCACTGAGCTACGAGGCCGCGTTGAACTTGAAGAGAGAATTTACCTGAGTCTGTTCGGGTGAATTTGGTGAGTGGAGAGCGAAAGGGACGTGTTTAGTACGAAGCAGACTAACGCGTTGCGATGCTTGGTGTATGTATGGCGACATGATAAGAGTTAGGCTACCGGTGCATTTGTCCTACATTGGTCATTTTATTGTGGGGTCAAAAGATATGAATTGGGTTGAAAGTTTGATGAATTGTTGCTGATAGGGTTAAATTTTCCCCTGAATGGCGGGCTTGAAATGAATAGCTTTACCGAAGCACTGGATTGGATTTATTCGATTCGTGGAGCGGCATGGAGGCGGAAGCTGGATCGGATGGAGCGGCTTTTGGAAGTGCTTGGCATTCCAGGGGGCGGTAATCGACCGTTTATTCATATTGCGGGGACAAATGGAAAAGGCAGCACGGTTACTATGGTAGAGGCGATGCTCAGGGAATCGGGTTATACAACTGGTTCGTGTGTGAGCCCATATGTTTATTCTGTATGTGAGCGAGTGGCAGTTAATGGCCAGTCGATTTCGGAGAGTGAGTTTTTAAGAGCTGCACAAACAGTACGGAATGCGACAGAGGTTTTGGTGGCTGAGGGGTTTGGGCTTTGCACTATTTTTGAAGTGTTTACGGCGATGGCGTTTTGGTATTGGGAAGATCAAGGGGTTGATTTCGGGGTAGTTGAGGTGGGTTTGGGAGGATCGCTGGACTGCACGAATGTGATTGATCCGGCGGTTTCAGCCATTGTTTCAATTAGTTGGGATCATATGGAGGTTTTGGGAGGGACATTAGAGGAGATTGCGGAGGAGAAGTCGGGAGTTATCAAGTCTGGAAGACCTTGTGTGATTGGAGATTTGCCGATTGGAGCGCGGGAGGTGATGTTAAACCGTGCGAAAGAAGTCAATTCTTCAGCTAGTTTTTATGGTCAGGATTGGATGGTTACGGGAGATCCAGCGGGTGGTGATTTTGAGCTTAACTGTCGGTTTGGTAAGTTCAAATTGCCGCGACCAAGGCGATTACCAGGCTATGTTCAGGTTCATAATGCTGGGGTTGCAGCGCAGTGTTTTTTTGAGGCGACAGTAGGGAAGTTAGATTGCGAAGCGCAACTTGAGGGAGTCAAAAAAGGGCTTCTGAATGCCTATTTGCCGGGGAGATTTGAGGTGTTTCGGAGCGCTGGAAGGACATGGGTGTTTGATGGCGCGCACAATGAACAGTCGGTTTCGGAGTTGGTGAGGACGTTTCGGGGTCGATACCCAAAAATCAAGCCAGACATTCTGTTTGGGATGTTGAATCGACATGATCCAAGAGTGTGTGGAGATTTGTTGAAGCTCCTTGGCGGAGATGTTCGATGTGTGCCGATTAACTGGGAGGCAACGGAAGATCCACAGAAGTTGGCGGAGATGTGTGGCTTTGAAAAGTGGTTTGGGTCAATCAATGAAGCAATTGATGATTTGAACTCGGACGTTGTCATTGTAACGGGGAGTTTTTACTTATTGAGCGATGTTGCGGTGGTTTTGGGATTGATTGACAGTCGATAAAAATTGCCCAATGAGGAACAAAAATGTGTGTGTTCGCATTACAATAGGGAGAAGGTTGAGCGAATCTGATCGTTTGAACCTGGGAAACGATTATGAAGAAAGCGATTTTTGGAACTCTCGCGATTGCAGTTTTAGCCCTTCCGGCATTGGCCGCAGCTCCGGAAAGCGGACTTAAAGTTGGCGAAACAGTTTCTGCATTCCACCCGACCCACGTTGCTGGACCTTTGAAAGGAACCGACGGATGCCCTCCTTGCACCTACGGTAACCGACCGATGGTTCAGGTATGGCACAACCACGACACCGATGCAAACTTGGAAGCAACCGTAAAGTTCTTGGATAAGAAGATTGCGGAAAGCAAGCACGAGTTTAAGGCGTTCACGATTCGAGTGGCATTCTGCGAAAACTGCGTTGGCGAAACTGAAGATATGGCCAAAGCATATGGCGACACCAAAGTCGGCATTGCGCACATTAGCTCCACTGACCAAGCGATCACGGATTACAAGTACAACTTGGATCGAGAAGTGAAGAACACTGTGATTGTGTACAAGAACCGCAAGGTCTCGGCAAAGTTCGTGAACTTCAAGGCTGACGAAGCTGGCCTGAAGGCTTTGAACGTTGCAATTGCAAACGTTGATAAGTAAGTTCGCTCTTTCAAGCGATAAGAAGCCCGGCAACTAGCCGGGCTTCTTTATTTGTGTGGATGTGAAAAGTCAGTTAAGGCGATGAGGCAGAGACTGGTAATCTGAATTCTTCGAAATGGATGATTTTGAGTTGGGTCGGCCTGAGCTATCGGCAAGTTTGATAACGATGGAGTTTGGGGCAGATGGTCGAATCCATCAGCTTTGGGCAACTGACCCGGCATTACCGGAAGAGGGGGAAGACTTCCAGTTTGTTTTGCCTCCGATTCAGTTTGGGGAGGAAGGGGCGGATGATTATTATCCGGGCACGATTTTGCTTTCAGTGCGGAGTAATCCGGATGATCCTTGGGTGAGTTCGCGTAACTCGGGAGCGAAGATGCTCTCGTACAACGAACTCGATTTGACAGCTGAAAATGCGCTGATTTTTGAATATGAGTTTCCGTTTATTGATGGGCTGGAGGTAACGGGGAAATACTATGAAGACCCGGAAGTGATTCCGCAGGTAGTTTGGGAAGTTGAGATCAAGAATACTGGTCGTCGGACGATTGAGGTTGGTGAGCTTGGGTTCCCGATGGCGCTCAACAATTATTTAGATGGGTTTGGTTGGAACGATGATGCTTTAACGAAGCTATGGCAGAGTCGGGTTTATATTCATAAGTTTATTGGGGGAGGGGCGAGTTGGTTGTTTGGTCAGCGGATGACAGCGCAGAGCCCGGGATTGATTATATTTCCGGGAGTGGACACGGGTTGGGAGTTCTTTAACCACGTCCGTGGGAGTTTGAATACACCGCATCAATGGGAAGGAATTCCCGTGGTTTATGTATACAGCAAAGCGACAATTGAGAGGGAGGAATGGCCGAGTTGGTTTAACGAGCACACCTCTTTGATTTTGGAGCCGGGAGATAAGCGTACGGTTCAGATGCGATTTTTGGCATCGGAGAGTGATAAATTTGATGGAGTTCACCACACGTTGGCGATGTGTAATCGCCCAACCATTCGTCTGTTGCCGAGTGCGGTTGCGCCGGTGGATGTGGGGATTGGAGTTGAGGTTCAGGGAACAGCGGTAACAAAGTTCTATATGAGTCGGGAAGCGACAGCGGAAGTTGATCTCGATGAAAATGGTGGTTTTTGCTTTGTTAAGCCGCGTGAAGCGGGGCCGATGATCGTGAGTTTTCAGGATGCGACGGGGACAATGTGCCACGCGCATTTGATGTTTGTTGATCCGATTGAAACGTTGATTAAGCGGCGGGCGCAGTGGATTTCGAAGCATCAGGTTTTGGATGCTTCGGCAGCGGATTTGGAACATGCGATTGTTCCGGCGGAAATGTCGGCGATTGCGGAGCCACCTTTGAAGCAAACGGATGCGGCGGATTATGCCGAGCCGAGTGGACTTGAATGTTCCCTTGGGGATGCGCTGTTCTTAGCGGAAAAAAATGCGGTTTATCCGGTGGCGGAACAGGTGACGGTAATTGATAATTACGTTGAGCGGTTTTTGCTTAGTCGGGTTCAGAATCCGAGTAATGGGGCAGTGGCTAGCATTTTGGTGGATGGCATTCCGGCGTATTTTGGTCGGCCAATGACTTATCCTAGCGTTGCTAATTTGTATTACTCGATGTTTAAAATTGCGAGGAGTTATGGTCAAGTTAGCCGGACTCCGGAAGATTATTTGAAGTTGGCCGCTCAAACAGTTGACGCCTTATTTAGACATGGGTGGAGGCTCTATGTGCGGTCAGTTGGGGTTTTGGGATTTGCTCGGTTCTATGCGCTGGTTGATGATCTGAACGAAGCGGGATTGATTGATGAAGCCGATACCGTGATGAAGTGGATTGAATTCAAGAGCGCGGAACTGGTTGAAATGAAGTACCCGTTTGCCGGGGAAACGGTCATGGATACGAGTGGCTTTGAGGAAGTTGCGGCGGCAGCTCGATTCCAAGACGATGATGATCATCTTGAGCGAACAGTACGCTGTGCTTTTGCGGCGAGATCCTTGGCTCCGAGCTGGTGGTGGTACGGATCGGATAAGAGGCATGGGGATTGGGGGGAATCGACTTCGCTAAAGGCGGTTCTTGATCGGGGTGAATTGTGCCTTGGTCATACGACCATTCCGAATTCTTTGATCTTCTTTGGGTTGATGGATCGGGATTATTTAGCGCTTCCGGATGCTTATGTTCGTTTGGCTTTTGGAGGGATGCTTGGGCCGTGGGCTCTCATTAGAAGTGATGGTGCGGCGAGTATGTGTTATTGCCCCGATTTGAGTAGCAAACACGCGGGCTACAACAGCTTTACGGGCGCAGGCGGGCTTGGTTATGCGCATTATTTGATGGGGGCGGCAAGTTATGTGTTGCCTAACCGAGTTCAGGATGGTTACTCGTTTGGGTGTCATCACATGATGGATGCGGATGTTCATATTGTTCGGCCTTGGGATGGCGTTGGTCGAAGCATTGTTCTGCGGCAGATCGGGGCGGAGTTCCATGCGGATTTTGGAGTAATGCGAGAGTTGCGGTTGGATTCGCGCTTGCGTTGGTTTGAACTGATCCTGGAGAATCCGGCGGACAAGAAGGTTGAGACGATACTGAGGGTGAAAGGGCTTTGGGGTCGTCGACTGAATGTTGAAGGTGCAGTGCTGGATACGGAAGATGGTGAATTTTTGGTGCCGATCACGATGGAGGCGGGAGGGCGGCGTGTTTATCGCGGCGACATTGTATAGGTGAGGGAAGTAGAATAGAACCGTGGATAATCTGCCAGAAAGTTGGGTGACTTCGTCGACGATCTTTTTCATATTGGGATCGGTGGCGATGGCCTTGATTGCGGTGGTGAGTGTGGGGATGTTTTGGATTTTGCTTGACTTACGGAAAATGTTGAGCGGATTGAACAAGCGGGTTATTGATTTGACGATTAAGGCGGACTCGATTGCGGCGAACGTGAAAGACGTTACAGATGAAGTGAGTACTCGAACTCGTGGAATCGCACGAGTGGTGGACGAGCACGCAAATACGGCGTTTAGTATTGTTGAGAAAGCGGCTCCGATCTTTATTGCGTTGGGGATTATCAGTAAGATCACAAAATTGATTCGGCATCGGAGTTGAATGCGTGGTTATGATCCAACGATGAAGCATGTGACCACGGATTGTATTAGTGTTTGGTTCTTGTCGGTTTGTTGATAGGTGGCCTGAGGGCAGCATTTGCAGGCGTTGTTTGATTTAATCCGATAAAGGGTTGACCCTCTGGCCTGTAGAACTCATAAAGAGCTTTAAGGTGGATTGATCTGGTTCGTAATAACCACTATGGATACTTCAATTGAATCAGTTAGCAAAATTAAGATACACGCTCCGCGCGACAAAGTTTGGGAAGCAATCACTCGGCCCGAGATTGTAGAGAAATATTTTTTTGGTACACAAATGAAAGCCGATTGGCGTGAAGGGGGTGAGATTGTTTATTCGGGCGAGTGGGAAGGGAAACCTTATGAAGATCGGGGCGTGATTAAGGGATACGAAGAAGGGTATTCGGTGACGATGGATTTCCCGGGCAAGTACGGGAAAGTGACTTATACATTGATTGATTTGACAGAACCACGCATCTTGGATTTATCGATTCATGACCATACGACTTTGGTTAGCATTACGCGTACGGGAATGGAGAGTGAACAGGAGCGGAAAGAGTCGGAAGAGAATTGGACAGAAGTTCTTAAAGGCATGAAGAGCGTTCTTGAATAGGACTGTTTTGTCTTTAGTCTTGGGCCTGTAAACGTTGAAAGCGTCTGAAGAGTGATGGAGACAACATTCAATCCAGATGTGAAGATTAGAATCCACGCTCCTCGCGACAAAGTGTGGGAAGCGATTACTCGCCCCGACATCATCAGTCGTTATTTGAACGTGGATCAGTTAAAAGCCGACTGGCGAAAAGGGAGTGCAGTGATGTACACCGGTGAAGTTGACGGCAAACAGACCAAGATACGTGGAGAGATCACAGAGTTTGAAGAGGGTCATTCGTTGTCGATTGACTTTCCGAAGGAAGTTGGGAAACTTTCTTTTACTTTGATTGACCAAAGCGAACCTCAACTATTCAATCTCTCAATGCATGAGTCAACAACTCTCGTGACGCTGAATCAATCGCGAGCGGGTACAGCAAAAGATCGGAGACGTATTCGATCAAATTGGAAAGGCGCTTTGAAGCGCATGAAAGACATTCTTGAATAACGAAAGCGTTATTCGTCGGTCAGTAGCCGCATAGATGCGGTTGATTTATCAGTGTCGATAATCATTTTTTGAGTGGGGAAGGCAAAATGTACGCCGCACTCTTGGGCAATTCTCATGATTCCGAGTAGAAGCTCTTCGCGGATTAAGAGTTCGTCGTTGAAAGTGTTTGCTTCGATAAAGACAATAAAAAGTATGTTCAGACTGCTTGGGCTGTAATCGTTGAGGGCGATATTGATTTTGTCATCCCAAGTTTTTGGATGTTCAAGAATATAGGCTCTGAGTTTAGTGACGAACTCTTCGATTTGATCGGCAGTTGCGTCGTAGGTGATTCCGATTGTGGTTTTTAGTCGACGGTATCGACGACGGCCCATATTTTCGATAGGGCTGGATATGAATTTACTGTTGGGGACAAGGATGGTGGAGTCGTGAAATGTTCGGAGAGTCGTTGATCGAAGGGAGATTTCCTCGACTGTGCCTTCGATGCCGTTGGAGATCACCCAGTCACCGATTTGGAAAGGCATTTCGAAGATGAGAGTGAGGGAACCCAAGACGTTTTCGACACAATACATGGCGGCGAGGGCGACGACCAAGCCTCCTAATCCTAATCCGGCGATGAGCCCGGTAACGTTGAAACCGACGCGTTCGAGGAAGAAGAGGAGGGCGATGATGATAACAACGATTCGCCCAAGATTGCGGAGGATGGGGAGGAATAGGCGTTCGGCGCGGTCCGCATCGGCGATTTTTGGGGTGAGGCGATTGACCGCAAATTCGATGATTGCCATTGCGAGCCAGGCGCATCCAACGGTTTGAAGGATTAAAGCAAAGAACATAGCGGCAGCTTTGATATCGGGTGTGAGTTGAAGACCCAGGGCGAATGCAGCGAAAACCGTTCCGTTGGTGAGGAGACTGAATCCGTGACCAGCGGAATCGAGGGTTGCTTTGCTCATTTCGCTACCGAAACGTCCGGTTCTTAGGCGGATGATGAGCTTAGCTACGATGCGGATAACGAGGCCAACAAGATATCCGGCAACTGCGGAGATGAGGATGCCGATCCACTTCCACGGTGCTAGTCCGAGAAAACCAGGGTTAATCCAGTCTTGGGGGAGGTTGCGGTTAGCCCAATCCACATAAATGGAGTCGGTTGGGACGATATCTTTGAGGTTCTTAATTACCGGTAGATCTTTGACGGTTTGCCATGTTTGAGGAATATGAGCGACGGTATTGGTTGAGAATCGCCAAGCTCCATCGGTGGACTTACGGAGAACTACGGGGGGAATGTTTGCAAGCTCTGGGGTTTTGGAGTTTCGGAGGTCGATGGAGACTTCGGGTGAATCCGGGCTGTTCGAGATGTTATTGAGAACAATGAATTTGCTTCGATTGAAGATGCCAAATAGTTGGCTTGAGAGGGAGGTTCCTTGTGTATCGTGGATGAGCTGCGGGATTTCGGAGAGATCGAAAGTAGTGGTTGCCTTTTCGTAATTAGGTGGGGTTTCGTTCATCGCATCGAAGAACGTTGATAAAGTTGCGCGGGGGCTTTCGAGAGTTTCGGGGATGGGTGCTGGTTCGTTTTTCGGCGCTTGGGGGAGGCTGATTTGGGTGAATGCGATTTGTGGAATTACGCAGATAAGTAGGAATATGAGTTTCGGGATCAGACGCATCACGATTTAAGCTACCAGAATTTGAATTGAGGGCAGAAGTTGTTTGGGATAAAAATTAAAGGCGCCCTGGGGAAGGGCGCCTGGGGTTTGTGGGGTGTAAGAAAAATCGTTTTTGTTTGCCTTTCGGCGGTTCTTACTTTTATGTAAACCCTGATTGGTGCGGATTAGTTCCATCACCTCAGCATATTGGCTGTTGGAAATACTTTACCAGATTTCTTGAAGATGTGCAATTGCGACGAAATTTCGAGCAAATTTGCGGAGTTTGAACCTGATTAGAGATTGGGACCTTGTACGACTTGGCTCTTTGAGGGGGGGTGGGAGTCGGGCAGTTCCTTATGGTTGAGATGAGTCTCTGTCTCATCGTTATTCTTTGAAACGGAGTGATTCGAGTTGAGCGAGAGCCGATCCTAATTGAGATTGCCGAGAGCAGAGAGGATAACGACGATGGTGCTTATTTGTAGTATTTTTCGCGGGCTACCTGGGGATTAATGCTGGCGTACTTTCCTCGGCAGGCCAGTATGGTTAAGATTAATCATTTTCTGGGCATAGCACTGTTAAGGGTTGAGAAGGTTGATTAAGCCAATGTTTAGGCAAGTTGTTGTTTGTAATAGCGTGGTTGGTGAGAAAGTGCCATGAAGTAGAATTTGGTTTCTCTTGGGGGTTAAGAGATGGGTTGCGTGCCTGGGTCGCTTGGTGTCCGTTTGACCTAGCTTGAGGTCCGGGACCTTGACACTTAACCTAGCGGGGGCGTATCATTCGACTCCTGGTGTGAAGAACCTTTGATTTGGTTTTTTATGCCCGCCAGCAACTCGACGAGAGACTGGGCAAGCAGAAATAGCGAATCGAAAAGAAAAACGAGTCGACTTTGCCGAGCCCTGTGTCTGAGCGACCGGGCTTTTTTTGTGCCTGGGAGTTAGAGTTCGAAGTTTAACCAGAGGATTGAATGCCGACCGTAAACCAGTTAGTTAGAAAAGGCCGATACAAAGCGACGACTAAATCGAAGTCGCCGGCACTGAAGAAGAACCCCTTTAAGCGAGGGGTCTGCACGAACGTGCGGACGATGACGCCGAAGAAGCCCAACTCTGCTCTTCGCAAAGTCGCTCGTGTTCGATTGACTAATGGTATTGAAGTGACCGCCTACATTCCAGGTGAAGGTCATAACTTGCAAGAGCACTCA
>JAPUDU010000176.1 GCA_027492935.1 Fimbriimonadaceae bacterium | reverse complement strand
GCCAACGCTCCATTAATCTGAAATTCCTCCCACGGCCGATCCACTTTCAAAAACCAAATTGCTACATTCCCATCCGGCGAACAACTCACCGCTTGCACAATCTCCCCCATCATCACCCCCGCCGAGGCCTCTTCACTGCGCGCCTTCTCACAACCACCCGAATGAGAAACTAGCCAATCACACTCCAACCCTTGAACCGCATTCGCCCAGATAGAAGGTGATCCATCAGCCAAAACCGGGCGTGGTCTCGCCTTGAGTTCTTCACGAATCTTCTCCATGTCCCCAAACCCAACAAGCCGCCACCACTCATCCGCCCAAACTCGATTTGTTCTTCCTAACAATTCAGCCAAAGATATTCTCCAATTTTGTTTCGTCCCAAATTAACCCCCTCATCTCCGCACCAGCCAATCGACTAACAAGAACAAGAAGATTCCAATCGACACAAACCCATTCAAAGTAAAGAACGCCAAATTCACCCGGCTCAGATCATTCGGTTTCACCAAGCTCTGCTCGTAAATAAGAAGACCCGCCGCAAACAACACACCAAGCCACCCGAATACTCCTGCCCCAATCAGCCAAACCGATAAAGCCAGCAGCCCAATTGCCACCGTATGAGAACCACGACTCACAACTAAAGCTCGAGCCTTACCTAAAGTCTGCGGCAAGCTCCGCAATCCCGCTTCCGAATCAAATTCTTCGTCCTGAAGCGCATAGATAATGTCAAATCCAGCTGTCCAAAAAAGCACCGCCCCGCTCAACGCCACCACTTCCCAATTCAAGCTTCCACGAACCGCAACCCATGCCGCCGCCGGCGCAATCCCCAATCCCAACCCTAAAACGTAGTGACAAAGCGGTGTAAACCGTTTTGTCATCGAATAACCCAGTGTCACCAACAAAGCCACCGGAGCCAACATCAACGAAAGCGGATTCAACAACGCCGCCGCAAACAAAAACACCACCACACTGCCATAAAAGTACAAATTTGCTGTCCGCAAGCTCAACAATCCCGCTGGTATCGCCCGTATCTTCGTTCTTGGGTTCAGCGCATCGATATCCCGATCCGCAATCCGATTCCAAGCCATCGCCGCACTCCGGCAACTCACCATCGCCAAGACGATCAAACTGAAAATTCGCCATCCGGGCCACAAACCCAACCCAGAAACCCGACTCGCCCACATCATTCCCACCATCGCAAAAGGCAAAGCAAAAAGCGAATGCTCAATCTTGATCATCTCCAAAAAAACTCGGAAACCGTGCAACCCGCGGGCCTGCGTCGCCATCCCATGAGTCTACTAAATCAGTTTCTAAGACCATCAGCCCATACCAACAATTTGCTCAATCTCACGGCCTAATCCTGGCAACTTCACTCTTATTAAGGGTAAATTTCACCATCAATTGAGGCAACGCGTGTGCGCGTGCCTCTTTTAAGCGTTCGGAGGGAACGTTCTCAAAATGCAGCACTGGAATCAGATCAACGGAGAATCTCCAATTAACAAGAAGTTAATTGGGTTATTCCTAACACTTACCGCGATCTTCGCCCCCGCCATGTCAATGGCTGCTGGTGGCGAAGCTAACATCAAACTTGAGTTTTCACAAAGCGACAAAATCTTCCTAATCATCTCATTGGTTTTAGGTTTTGTTGCCTTAGGTTTTGCTGGATTCTTCTGGTCAAAGGTTAAAAAGACTTCAACCGGAAACGAAAAAATGCAAGAAGTCGGCGAAGCAATTCGCGCCGGCGCCATGGGTTATCTCAGTCAACAATTCAAAACGATGGCGATCTTTGTTGTCATCATCGCTGTAGGGTTGTTCGCGATGTACATGGGCAAGTACGGCAATGTTATTGCTGGACTCACAGCCATTTGTTTCATCCTCGGCGTAGGCGCAAGCTATGTAGCCGGATACGTTGGTATGAAAGCCGCGGTCAGCGCAAACATGCGCGTTGCTAACGCTGCTCTAACCAGCTACAAAAACTCACTCGAAATCGCATTCCAATCTGGTTCCGTTGCCGGTCTTGTTACCGTTGGTATGGGACTTATCGGTGCGACCGCCATCTTCCTTGCTTTCCCCGAACACGCTACTAAACTACTCATTGGATTCGGTTTTGGTGGCTCACTTGCTGCATTGTTCATGCGCGTTGGTGGCGGCATCTTCACCAAAGCTGCTGATGTCGGAGCTGACCTTGTTGGTAAGGTCGAAGCCGGAATTCCAGAAGACGATCCACGCAACCCTGCAACTATCGCCGATAACGTTGGTGACAACGTGGGTGACTGTGCTGGTATGGCCGCCGACGTTTTTGAATCTTACGAAGTCACCCTCGTTGCTGCAATCGTTCTTGGTGCTGCAACCGCCGCCCTCTTCCCCACCGAAGTGTGGATGCGACTCATCCTCTTCGCGTTGATGGCTCGTGGTGCAGGTGTTGTTGCCTCCATCGTCGGTATCTTCATGGTCAAAGGCTCTGAAGACATCAGCGTTGACCCACTCAAATCAATTCGACGTGGTTTCTACAGCTCTGCGGTTATCGCCGGTGTTGCAACCCTCGGAATCGCCTGGTACATGCTCGGCGGAATGGATAGTAAGCAAGTCGTAAGAACAAGCGAACTCTCATCCGCAGGCGTCGTAACTTATAAAGGTAACGTAATGGTGCCCGATACGAAAGTACCGACCAAATCCGCTAACACAATCCTTGCCGTTCAAAAGGATCTCGCTACAAGCAAAAAGATTGATGCATTTGAAGTTTCAAATGCCGATATCCTTGCTGACTCAAAAGTCAAAGCGCTTGAACTAAAAACCGAAACCGCTGATCAAATTATCAGCGCTGTTCGACAAGGCGGCCAAAGAGCAATTGATACAAGTCCGGTTCTTCATTTCGAAGGATATCGACAAGTCAACTACAACGACTCTTCATCCAAGGTCGTAGGCTACGCAGTTCCCGACCAATCTGTCGAAGCAACTGCAGAACCTAAATACCTTACATTCAAAGAGGCGTTTGAAAAGAACCCTGTTGGCGTCTACGAACTATCCGTAACTCAACCTGCCATGACGCCGGACGGCAAGCCCGATCCGGCTGGTGCACCCCAAACCCAATCCTTCTTTATCGGCCCCGTTCGAAAAGATGTTTTGGATAAAGAACTCGAAAAAGCGAAATCAGGCGACAAGACTTCAACCTACGAAATCAAGTCCAGCTACCCGGTCACATTCTATGCTAACAGCGACGGTCAAGTTGTCGCCGGTGTAGATGCTGATCCTAAGAAGCTTGATCTCGCTGCCGTCCAAGGCGGGCCAATCGCGTACAGCGCAACCGTTGCAAAACTGCAAGACTTTGTCAAAAAGCAAAAGGAAAATCCTGCTACTCAAGTAAGTCCGCCAAACCCGGTTAGCCCAGAACTCGTCTACCTCAAGCACAAAGATGCTGAATGGTGGAGATTCTTCCTCTGCGTCGTCTTCGGACTTGTCATGGCATTCGTTTTCGAAGCCCTCACCGACTACTACGTTGGACTCCACAAACGACCCGTTCAAGAGCTTGGTGCTGTCTCAACTGCCGGCCCCGCTCCAATGATCATCACCGGATTTGCCTACGGTCAAGAAAGCTCTGTCTTCAGTGTCTTCGCAATCGTAGCCTGTCTCCTTGGCCCGCTCATGATCTTCCCTCCGGGAGAATTTGGCGGATACCTCTTGAGCTTCTACGGAATCGCTCTCGTTGGCCTCGGACTCCTGACCACCACCGGATTCATCCTCGCGATGGACACCTTTGGCCCGATCAGCGACAACTCCCAAGGAGTTTTCGAAATGTCTGGTGCTCACCACGATTCACCCGATGGAGCCCGACGAGTTCAACTCCTCGACGCTGCTGGTAACACAACCAAAGCCCTTACAAAAGGATTTGCCATCGCTACCGCTGTTGTCGCCGCTGTTGCCCTCTTCCACGCTTATGTCGAAGAAGGAATGCTCACCCAAGTTGGTATGCGCCTGGAAATCCCAGAGATCTTCCTTGGCCTCCTGATTGGTGGTGCAGCTCCCTATCTGTTCTCGGCCTTCTCGATCAACGCTGTTGGTCGCGCTGCCTTTGAATTGATCGGTGAGGTTCGTGGCCAATTCCGCAACGATCCGGGCATCATGGCCGGAACAAGCAAACCTAACTACGCAAAGTGCGTGGCAATCGTCACCGCTGCCGCGCAACGGGAACTCATCGGCCCTGGCATCCTTGCGATCTTCTTCCCTGTTCTCGTTGGATTCGGTTTCAGCATTGGCAAGCCGATGACAATGATTAACGGTGTTGAATACAACCTTGTCGGTGCTCAAGCACTGGGCGGATTCCTCGCTGGAGCCATCCTCTCCGGTCAGCTCATGGCTGTCCTTCTCGCCAACTCTGGCGGTATGTGGGACAACTCTAAAAAGCTCATTGAAGACGGCCTCCACGGTGGAAAAGGTACCGAAGCTCACAAAGCTGCTGTCGTCTGCGACACCGTCGGCGATCCATTCAAGGATACTGCTGGCCCCGCACTCAACCCGCTCATCAAGGTTATGAACCTTGTTGGCCTGCTCCTCGCTCCCGCCGTCATCGCTAAACGCGACCCCGGCTTCATCATCGGAATTACCATATTCTCCGCAATCATGTTGATTGTTGCAATCTGGTGGTCCAAACGGGGTGGAATGGGAACCGGAATGGCTGCTGCAGGTGGCGACCAAGGTGGAGATAACACTCCTAACAACACTCCCGATCCAGAACCGGCAAACGCCTAAACATCGGGCCAATAAACAAAATAATCCCCGCTTCAACTGAAGTGGGGATTATTTTTTATCTGATTGCAAAGTGAGTGATTGTCTTAGACAGACATCTGATATAGCCAAGTGAGAAGAGGATTAACCTATTCTCCCAATTCCCGATAAAGCCCCGGCTGACGACACCCAAAAGCGTCCGTCTCGAACACCCCCGGAATCACAACCGTCCGCTTCTCCCGGGCCATGCTCAAATCCATATCCGCCACAATAATCCCCTCACCCTCCCCAACTGAATCCAAAACCTCTCCCCCAATTCCATAAATCCCACTCTCACCCCGGAAGCTAAATCCATTCTCATCCCCCACCCGGTTACAACTAGCAAAGAAAATCTTATTCTCCTGCGCCCGTGCCGGGCAAATCAAAGCCGGAGTCGTCCCTTTCCGAACTGGCCAGTTCGTTGGCAACACCACAAGCTCTGCGCCCCGCAAAGCCATCACCCGCGTCGCTTCCGGCGGACGTAGATCATAGCAAATCAAAATCCCAATCCGCCCCAAGTCGGTATCAAAGACCGGCAACGCAGTCCCCGCCGTCGCAAACTGATCAAACCCCAAACACGGCAAATGGGTTTTCACATAACGCCGCATTCGTCCATTCGGCTCAACTAGCAAAGCCCCGTTATACAAGCCAAAATCATCAACCCCCGCAAACCCATAAATCACATGGATTCCTCGCTCAATCGCCGCTGACTGAACCCGCAAGACTTCGTCACACGCATCAGTCACCTCAAAATCTTTGTCACAGCTCACCCGAACCGCAATCCGCTCCGCATCTTCCCGAGTCCCCACACAGTAACCCGTCAAAAATGCTTCCGGAAAAACCGCTAAATCAACTCCGCGTCGAACCGCCTCATCCAACCCCTCAATAATCCGATCCGCATTCGCCGCCGGATCGTTAAAAACAACATCCCACTGAAAACACGCGAGTCTCATTCCTCAACCCGAATCCAGTTCTCCACCTTAGCAACGGAAGACAAATTGCTCACATCGGTCAAAGCGCTCGCAAAGTCAAACTCCCGGCAAACGTGAGTCATAAAGGCAATCTCACCCTTGCCCCCCACCTTGGTAATCATCTCCATCTGCGCTAGCCCAACCTGCCATTTAGAAAATGCCGTCGCAATCTCCCCAAGCGTCCCCGGCTGATCCATCACCTCAAACCGAACGTAATAGCGCGTCTCAAGATCAGACATCTTAGAAACTTTCATCCCTTCCCCGTAAGGAATCGCACTGCCATTTCCACTCGCCACCATCGTCCGAACAACATCAATCAAGTCACCAACAACCGCGCTCGCCGTAGGATCAGCCCCTGCCCCGCGACCACTAAACATCAAGTCACCTACAAAGTCACCGTGCAACCAAACAGCGTTATAAACACCTTTAACGCTCGAAAGTTGGTGATCCAGCGGAATCAAAGCCGGGTGAACCCGTACCAAAACTTCATCCTCGCCCGTCTCCTCACAAATCCCTAGCAACTTGACCTTGTAGCCAAACTGCTTCGCATACTTCATATCCGATGCGCTAATCGCCCGGATCCCTTCCCGATGAACATCCACCAACGGAATCTGCTTCCCAAAGCAAATCGCCGCTAAGATCGAAATCTTATACATCGTATCAAAGCCGTCAACGTCCGCCGTCGGGTCAGCTTCTGCATATCCCAACTTCTGAGCCTCAGCCAAAACTTCCCCAAAATCAGCCCCTTCATCCTCCATTTTCGTGAGAATAAAGTTCGTAGTGCCATTCAAAATCCCCATCATTTTGATGACATCGTTCCCGGCAAGCTGGTGCTTCAATGGCTGAACCACAGGAATCCCACCGCCGACTGCCGCCTCAAAGTGCAAGTCTAACCCCGAATCCTTCGCCAAATTAATCAGCCGCGAACCATGCTTCGCAATCAGCTCTTTGTTCGCCGTAACAACATGCTTTCCATGCTCCAAAGCAAGCTGAACCATCTCCCCCGCTGGCTCTTCGCCCCCCATCAGCTCCAGAACAACATCGATATTAGGATCAGTTACAATTGACCGTAAATCGTTCGTTACCAAACCCGGAGCAACCGCCCGAACTTTCTCCAAGTCCCGAACCCCAACCCGAACAACCTCAATCTGCGCTGAAGTCTTCGCAAAAACTTCAGCCGCGTTGTCCACCAACATTCGATACGTGCCTTCGCCGACCGTACCAAAACCCAAAAACCCAACTCGAATATTACGCATATCAGCCAATTGTGAGAATCGTCTCTCCTGGCTGAACCAAGTCACCATTCTTAATGAAAACCTTGTTCACTATTCCACTAATCGGAGCCGTGATTTCATTAAAAACCTTCATCGCTTCGATCAACCCAACAACCTGTCCAGCCTGAACAGTTTCTCCCTCTTTCGCAAACGGCGGCGAACCTGGGCTACTCGAAGCGTAATAAATTCCCGTCATCGGGCTGGTGACGGGTGTCCCCATTGGCGCACTTGGCTTCTTTTCAACCTTTGGCTTTGGCGTAGTTGCTCGCGGTGCTGGTGCTGCACCTGCCGATGCCGCCGCAACAACCGTACTACCGCGTACTTCCGGCTCAACCCCCAATTCCACCGACCAATCCGCCCCCGCAAGCTTCGCTTTCTCCAAGCCAAACTCCGTCATGATCGAAGCCAGTTCTTCCACCTTTTCCGTCAGGTCACTCACTCCCCTATTATGCTTGATTTGAACCCTCTTACGTCGTCCCTCCTATCAGAGGCCGAACCTAATCATGATCTCACCTGGGAACTACGAAGCTACCTCCTTTCTCTCTCCTGAAAGATTAAGAGAGTTGAAACCCAAATACGAAGAAAGACAATTCACTTGAGCCCATCAAAACAGATATCCCCGATTCCTCCAAATCAAGATTCAGATTGCAGACAGATAATTAAGCCCCAACAACCCGACCCAAAACCACAACCCGACCAGCATCCACCTCAACCGAATCGAGCCGAACATCCAACGGCAAATCCCCCGCATCAAAAATCGGATTAATCTTCGCCAGCTGCCCTTCAATCAAATTCTTCGGCCCACCGCCCATCACATCCACCGATTCCAGCCGCACCATCAGCCGCTTCTCGGCCTCAATCTCCAAAGTGCAAACCGCCTTAACCGGAATCGAAACCACAATCTGCGCTTTCGCTTCAACATAAATAAATCCCCCACTAATCTTCACCGAAAAGTCTTTCATCCCCCCCGGCGCTTGCTTCGTCAGTAAGTCCCCAATTGCTTTCTCCGTCACAACTGCGCGCGCCGTTCCCGGTTGATCCATCGCAATCGCAAACGGATCCAACGCCGCCTTCGCCGCCCCACTCTTCACTTCAAAACTCTCGACAACTAACCCAAACTCAAGCTCAATATTGTTAAATCGGGCATCAATCGCCCCCACTTTCAACTGCTTCACAATCCAACTCTACCCCTCAACTTCTCACCGCGTTTCACTGACCCCATGCCCAACCAAATCAATTTCTTAAAACAACGCAACCCCCGATTCGTCAACTCAATCTAAGAGTAAAGTAAAAGGCAATGCTAGGCGCAATCATCGGACTCATGACCATTCAAAATACGACCCCGCCCGAAATAAAGCGCGAATTCCGTGCCGCTTGGGTCGCCACCGTCGATAACATAGACTACCCTTCAAAACCCGGCCTCCCCGTCGACAAAATGAAGTCCGAGATGATAGCCATCCTCGATAAATGCGCCGAACTCAACCTCAACGCTATCGTTTTCCAAGTTCGCCCTCACGCCGATGCTCTCTACAAATCATCCTACGAACCGTGGAGCTACTACCTCACCGGCACCCAAGGCAAAGCTCCCGCCAACGGTTTCGACCCCCTCGAATTCACCGTCACCGAAGCCCATCGGCGCGGCATCGAAGTCCACGCCTGGTTCAACCCCTACCGAGCACTCCACCCTGCCCAAAAAGGCCCCGTAAGCGCCGACAGCATAGTTACGACCAACCCCGATCTTGCCCCCACCTACGGTACTTACAAATGGATGGTTCCCACCGCCCAACCCGTCCAAGATCGATCCTACAACGTATTTATGGAAGTCGCCACCAAATACAACGTCGACGGCGTCCACATCGACGACTACTTCTACCCCTACCCCATTACCGAGAATAAACAAAAAGTCGATTTCCCCGATTCCAAGTTCTATTCCGCTTATCTCCAATCCGGTGGCAAGCTCAACAAAGGTGACTGGCGACGAAAAGGCGTAGATGATTTCATTCTCCGCGTCCACGAAGGCCTCAAAAAAGACGCCCCTCATGTCAAATTCGGAATTTCACCGTTCGGGATTTACCGCCCTGGAATCCCCGAAACCATCAAAGCTGGCATAGACCAATACGATGAGCTATATGCCGATGCCCTCAAGTGGTACGAAGAAGGCTGGTGCGACTACTACAGCCCCCAACTCTACTGGCCAATCGCCCAAACGCCACAAGCATTCCCCACTTTGCTCAACTGGTGGACCAAAGTCAACAAACAGAAAATCCACCTTTGGCCCGGACAATACACCAGCCGCACCGATCCAAAAGGCGGCAACTGGAAAGCCAGTGAAGTCACCGACCAAATCGATCTTGTCCGCAAAAACAAAGTCTCTCCGGGAACCATCCACTTCAGCATGAAAGCCATCCAAAACAACTGGAATGGCGTTGCCGATGCCCTTAAAAAGTCATACCGACAACCTGCGCTGGTACCGGAATCACCGTGGATGAAATCACCCAATCCTGGCGAACTCCAAATCGTCATGGACAAAATGATGCCCCCGAGCCTCCATTTCTCCGCCGCCAATCAAAAAGGTGTTGGCAACTTTGTGCTTCAAGATAGCACCGGCAAAACCATCATCACAGGCGAGCCCGGAGCCATCAAACTCATCCGATCTCAGTCCGATACCGTCTTCGTTCGCATTACCGACCGAACCGGAAAACTGGGAGAGTTTAAGGCAATAGATGGCTATCGACTTTCGGCAGCGGTAAACGCACGGTAAACGTCGTCCCGCGATTCAAAGCGCTCTCAACTGACACCTCGCCACCGTGAAGCTCAACCAAGTGCTTCACGATGGCGAGACCAAGTCCAGTCCCCCCACTCGCCCGACTACGACCCTTATCAACCCGATAAAACCGCTCAAAAATACGCGGCAGATGCTCACTGCTAATCCCAATTCCCGAATCAGCAATCTTTAGCACCGCCGTTTTCTCATCCGCTTCAAGATCAACCCGAACGCTACCCTCAGATGAGTAGTTGATCGCATTGTCCACCAAGTTAAAAACGATCTGAGTCAACTGTGTCTCGTTCCCCTCAAACGGCACTTGCTTAGGACGGTTCACAACCACCGACATACCCTTCTCTTTCGCTTTCTTCTCTAGCTGATGGCAAACGCTGCCCGTAATCTCCGCCAGGTCGCACTCCACCCGCTGAACCGTCCCACTCTCCGCAATACTCAACGTCAGCAAGTCATCCGTAATATGTGTCAACCGGTCAACTTCGCGGATAATCTTCCCCAAATACCGTTCACGCAATTCTGCATCATCTTCCCCTTCTTCAAGCGTCTCCGCCATCGCCCGAATCGTCGTCATCGGAGTCCGCAACTCATGGCTCACATTCGCCACAAAATCCCGCCGCACCGTTTCCAAGTGCCGCAGTTCTGTTACATCGCGCAAACTCAAAAATAAGCGATCCTGACCAAACTCCTCGGGCCAACACTGAGCCTGAACAATTCGCTCCCGCGGATGCCTCAAAATCAGTTCCTTAGAAACCCCCAACCGAGTCTTAGCCACCGTCGCAACCAACTCATCAAGCTCATTACTCAAAGTAATCGCCCGCAGTAAATCCCCATCCCGATCCCGAATCTTAAAAAACTCGTCCGCCCGCGAATTCGCATACAGCAATCGAAAATTAATATCCACCAAAAATATCATCGCATCCAAGCCATCGGCCAAATCATCCAACGCATCCCGATGCCGAACAACCTCGGATTCCAACCCCAAAACCTCAGATTTCAACTGCTGCGTTTGCTCAATCACCCCCGATTCACGACGAAGCAACGCCCACCAGCCCAGCAGCCCAAAAATTCCAAATCCCACCAAGAGTAAAACACCCGCTGTCGCAAAAGCCGGCACAAGAATCCCCCCAGCCCCCGCCAAAAGCGCCAGCACAATCAAAATGGGAGAAAATCGTAGCCAATCCAACTCAACTCCTTATACCTCCCCAACAATAAGTCACAATAAACAAAGCCCATGAAGCGCGTCCAAGCCTACATCCGACTCAACAAACTCGAACCAGTCAAAGACGCCCTCGCCAACAAAAACATTCTTGGACTTTCCGTCCTCGAAACCCGCGGATTCGGACGCCAACAAGGTCAAACCAGCACCTTCCGCGGCAGTGCCTACGCCCTCAATCTTGTCCCTAAAGTCAAACTCGATATCAACATACAAAAATAGAAACAAAATGAATGAAACGATCACAACGTATCAGCTGACCAAACCGACTAAAA
>JAPUDU010000175.1 GCA_027492935.1 Fimbriimonadaceae bacterium | reverse complement strand
TGTGGTTTTGCATGTGATGCTCGAAGAAAAGCGCCAGTTTTACGATCTGGAAAGTTTCTGGCAGAATCTTCCCCAAGATCCGAGTTTGATTCTTGAAGAAACCGCACCGGCTGAATCGTTAAAACCGTCTGATAAGTAAGCGTGCAAGACGATCAGAAAGAAGAATTAACCTCAGAAGCTCCGATACCATCGGAATCCGAGGAAGAAAGCCGTGCGGAAGTAGAAGAAGAGATTCTTCCGGACGACCCCGATAAGATCGATCAGGCCGAACGCACATTGCGTGAAGCAAACCTGGCTCGTGTGAGGGGGCAAAATTCTGTTGCTGATCGACTATTAAGAGAAGCGGCTGATCTGGCTCCGAATACAGCTTCGGTATTAGAAGCTGTTGGTGATAATCAGGTGGCAAACAACCGTTTTCGCGATGCGAAGCTCACCTATGCGCGCGCTTTGAAAATCGATCCTAATAATAAGTCAGTTGAGAATAAATTTGGCGAAATGGTCTTAAAGGTCGATTTGCACATCGATCCATTTGCCCATGCGGAAACCTTTGATGGTTATGCCAGCCCCAAAATTGCGGTGATGCTGAGTGTTATCTGCCCTGGCCTTGGTCAGATGGCCGCAGAGCGCTACACCAAAGGCGGAATCATGATTGCTATCTATGCAATCTCTTGGGTGCTCATGGCTCTGTTGCCGGGTGGGTTCAAATCTGTGTTTGGGTTTATGACGGGCAAATCGCCATTTGATCCATTGGGTGGGGTGCTTCTGGCTATTGCGGTCGGCGACATTATCTGGTCAATCTCCGATCTGAGTTCATTAAAAAATAAGGCGCCCAAAAAGATTGAGCGCCCGTTGCCTCCAATGGATGGCTTTAACTAAGTAGTCGAGTCGGATTTTCGAGGTAATTGCGGACGGCGTTCATAAATTGCGCGCCAACGGCTCCATCAACGACGCGGTGATCGAACGACCCGGTGATGTTCATGCGCCATCGAATCTCGAGTTCATCATCTTGATTCACAACAACCTTCTTTGCGGCTGAACTGATTGCGATGATCGCGGCGTTTGGCTCGTTGATGATCGCAGAGAAAACTTCCACATTCAGCATGCCCATGTTGGAAATGCTGAATGTACTTCCTTGCATTTCGTTGGGGGTCAACTTCCCTTCGCGGGCCTTGCTGACAAGTTGCTTGCTTTCTTCACCGAGTTGGCGAAGAGTCATGTTTTGTGCGCCATGGATAACTGGAACCAGAAGGCCGTCATCAATCGCGGCCGCAACACCAATGTTCACATTTCCAAATTGAAGCAAGTGATCGCCCTTGAATGTGCTGTTGACGACAGGCATATCTTGAAGAGCCAAGGTGCATGCACGGATTACAAAATCGTTCACGCTGACTTTTCCGCCTTCTTCAGCCTTAAACATATCGCGGATCGCCATGATCTTTTCGAGATCAACTTCGAGCGTTACATAGAAATGCGGAACCGTTTGCTTTGAGTGTTGGGTTCTATCGGCGATAATTCCGCGCAAATGGTTGAGCGGAACTTTAACATCTTCAGCCGATGCGGCGGGTGATGAGATATTTGGAGTGGAAACCTTTGTGCCTTGATCTTGAATTGCAGCTCGAACATCTTTTTCGACGATGCGTCCGTTGGGGCCGGAGCCTTCTACGCTGCTGAGATCGACGCCGGCTTCGGCGGCAATGCGCTTGGCCAGCGGACTGGCTTTGATTCGTCCGGTAGGCTTAGCCGGTTCAGCTTCGGCTTTTGTTACCGCAGGGGTACTGTCTGCTTTTGCTTCAGCCTTTTCTTCGGATGCAGGTGCTTCTTCAGCCTTCGAAGCAGACTTTGCTTCTCCGCTTCCCCAGTTTGCGGGGAGTTCTTCGCCGGATTTCAGGATTGCCGCAATGGGAACCCCAACGGGAACGGTTGCTCCGGGCTCAATCAAAAAGCCGGTCAATTTGCCTCTGCCGGGAGCTTCGAGCTCCAGGGTGGCTTTGTCTGTTTGAATAGTGCCGATGATGTCGCCAGTTTTGACTTCATCGCCGTCTTTTTTGAGCCATTCGAGGAGCGTTCCCTCTTCCATGCCGTCGCCCATTTTGGGCATGATTACTTCCGTCATATCCGAACCTTGTGTTTGGTGGGGAAACGCCCTTGTTTCCGCTGGTCTAGTCTACGCCCTAAACGGGTTTATTCTCTCAGCCCGTCCCGATTTTTCACCAGAATATAACGTTGCATCAAACGCCATGAAAAAATGAGATCAGTGGGCTTTACTGAGTTATTTATCGAATTGACTCAAGTGCAAGCGCAGCCCCACCAAGAATTCCGGCATTTTCGATTTGATCAGCAAGCTGAATATTGGTATCACGGAAAATTGTTGGTGCGGCGATGTTGCGGGCCTCATCAATGAGATAAGGCAAAAACCAGTCGCTGGCTTTACTGATTTGCCCACCGATAGCAAGGACATCGGGTGCGAATATATTGATAAGACTGCCAGTAGCCATCCCGAGAAACTGACCGAACTCTCGCCAAACTTCGATGGCTAATCCATCACCTTTTTCGGCCGCTTCGGTGATCGTTTTGGGTGTGATTTTGCTCCAGTCCCCTTCTACAAGGTCGTTAATAATCGATTTACGGCCACGATTGATGCGGTGTTGGGCACGGCGGATGATAGCGTCTCGTTGGCAATAGGCTTCAAGGGATCCGTACGCCCCTCCTGTTGAATCGAGACCATTCATCTGAAGGATTGTGTGCCCGAGTTCTCCGCCGCCAAGGTTTCCGCCGAGCATTAGAAGTGGACCAGTTGCGTTGCCAAACATCGCTTCAGGAGCAAAAACTACTCCACCACCGATGCCTGTGCCTAGAGTGAGCATAACGAGGCACTTGGCAGAGTTTTTCCCGGTGCCGAACTTGTATTCGCCGAGAGCGGCAGCATTTGCGTCGTTGCCCAGTACGATTTTCTGACCTGTTCTCTCTTCAAGCGGACGCTTGAGTGGAACATCTTGCCAATAGCGGAAAACGCCATCAACAACTTGACCAAAGTTAGGTGCCCATTTGACTAAACCAGCTTTGTCATCGATGTGGCCAGGGACTGCCATTCCGACCGCGCCGATTTCCTTACCACAGCTTGCAGCTACCTGACCAATGGTTAATGCACAAGCTTGAACGACCGGTTCAATCCCGCTTTGTGCATTGGATGGATTCTCAAATCTCTCACCAACAAGCTCTCCATTCTCGGTAATGGCCTGTGCCCGGACGTTTGTCCCACCCAAATCAACTCCAATGACGCATTTCATGACTAACGGGCTCATTATGCCCGCTTCGTATTGGGTTCGGCGAAACATATGAGACTACAGGTAACGTACTTTAAGGAATGCTCGCCATGAGCATGTGCCGGAGGATATGAAACTTGTCGCCAAATGACATTCAAAAAATGGCCAACGTGATGATTGATGAGATCAGTCGCGTTATTGTTGGGAAGAGGGAGACAATTGAGCAGACAGTGCTCAGTTTGCTTTGTGGCGGACACGTTTTGATTGAAGACGTACCTGGAGTTGGTAAGACAACTTTGGCAAAAGCTTTAAGCCATGTAACCGGTGGTGAGTTCAGACGGGTTCAATTTACACCTGACTTGTTGCCGAGCGACATTACAGGATCATCTATTTTTAATAGTGATACACGTGAATTTGAATTTCGCCCCGGCCCACTTTTCTCCAATATTGTTTTGGTTGACGAGGTTAACCGGGCAACTCCGAAAACGCAGTCGGCTCTTTTGGAGGCAATGGAAGAAGGACAGGTAACGAGTGATGGCGTCACTCGGAAGCTTCCCAAGCCGTTTTTTGTTTTGGCAACACAAAACAATATTGAAATGACGGGGACTTATCCGCTCCCGGAAGCTCAACTTGACCGATTCTTCAGCCGCGTTTCGATTGGCTATCCAGGTCGAGAGTCGGAAGCAGACATTCTCCGCAACCAACAGAAATCGTTGCCGGTTGATAACATGACTCAAGTTGTTTCTCTTGAAGAACTTGTTGAGGCGCAGAAAGCAGTTCGAGACATCCATGTTCAAGATTCTGTGCGTGAATACATTGTAGATATTGTTCGCGCCACCCGTGAGAATAACCAGCTCATGATTGGTTCTTCCCCGCGCGGTTCGCTTTATTTGATGCAAGCGGCGCAAGCTCGCGCGGTATTGCAAGGCTTGGATTTTGTACGCCCTGATGATGTCAAAGCATGTGCTCCATTTGTTCTGGGCCATAGAATCATCTTGCGGGGTGAAGTTCGAGCTAAAGGTATGACCGGATCGGACATTATCAATCAAATTCTTAGCGCAGTTCCCACTCCAAGTGTCTCAGCCGCCGCGGTCTAACCCTTTTGAGAATCACACGCTACGCAGGAATCGCCATGACATGGGCAGCACTCTTTTTGCTGGTCATGGCGGTCTTGGTGTATTCGCCGATGCTGTTTTATATGGCTACCGCGATCATGGTAACAATTGGTGCGGCCCGTTTACAAGCCTGGTTAGCAGTTCGTTATTTGCGGTTTGAAAGGTACGCCCCACCAGCTGTGCGGGTTGGCGAGCAAGTGACGGTCGAGATCGTTGTTTGGAGTGAACGTGAGCTCAAGCGGCCACTGATCACTATTCGAGATCACTTGCCGAGTCGCTTGATCGTTAAAGATCGCACTCACAGCTTGCCGGTAGCTCCCAGTTTTGATCAGCCCATTCGAACCCGATACACGTTTACTCCAACTCGGCGTGGACGTTATGTTTGGGAACGACTGACAGTGATTGGAACCGATGCAGTCGGGCTGGTTTCCTTAGAGAAAAGCTATCACACAGACAAAGTTGAGTTAGAGGTTTATCCTACACCACTGCAGGTTAATGCGGAACTTCAACCAATTTTGGGTTGGGGAGCAAGTGATATGGATAGCGGCGCAACCGCTGGAGCGGGACTTGATCCTCGCGGCGTTCGTGAATTTGCCTTTGGTGACCCGCTGCGTTATATCCACTGGCGTTCTTCGGCGAAACGCGATAAGTTGATGGTGAAAGAGTTTGAGACCGGCTCTGGGGTGTCGATTAACTTGATTCTGCAACGAACAGATGGCACTGATTGGGGTGATATTGAAACGAGCACATTTGAGGCGATGTGTAGCCATGCCCTCTTTATTGCCAGCGACTACGCAGAGAAAGAGGCGTTGGTGGTCTTCCCCGTTCACGAAATGGCAGAACAGATTGCTGGTGAACACCCAGAAGCAAGAATTCGATCCGTTCGTAGTCTGTTAACCGATCTTGTTCCAAACAGTAAATCGACAATTAGCGACGATATTTTTTCGCTTCGTGGTCGATTGCGTGAAGGTGAAACCGTAGTTGTATTTGTGGCCGAGCAAGACCCAGCATTGCCAGATACTTTGATGGGTTGGCCGGGCGTGCAGTTTACGGTGATCGTTTACGATCCATTTGAATACATTAATAAGAAGAAACAGTCGGCCAAACCAAATGCGGCATCGGCTCCAGAATACATCGGCCAGTTGGAACGATCGGGCGCCCGTGTGATATATCTTCCCCGGGAGGAAAAGGTTCGATGAAACGTATTCCGGTGGAACGCTATTGGCTTGACCACCTTCTGGCCACCGCATGCGGTGTGATGGGTGCTTATGCCGTCGCGATGAGCGTTGGGGGCACCACATTGCCAATGGTGCTTGCGCTTGGAGTTTTGCTGGCGGGCATTGCGGGATATGGCCTGAGTTTGGTTTTTGAAGACACGGCTGTTAGCAAAGCTGATGGATGGCTGTTTGCGGCAGGTGCGATTGCCGGAATATTGAAAGTACGGGATATCAACGGGATGCTTCCCGATGACGGTTTTCCGTTTGAGATCATTGCTGCAACCATGATGTTTATTATCTTGGTGGCAGGAGGGCTCTTTGCTTGGCGAGACTCGACGCTTTTGTTTACAACGCTTCCGTCTTTGGTTCTGTTTGGGTTGGTCGGCACAATTGATACCTGGCGGCCTGGTTTGTTCTTGTTCTGTGCGCTGATTCTTTGTATCGCGTTGTTGTATGCACGGGTTCATCAGCGAACAATGGTGCAATGGGCCGAAGAAGGTGGTGCGGATAAACGGTACTTGCATCGCGACGTCTGGAAATGGGTTGCTGGGCCTGAGTATGCGTTTATTGCCGCCGGCTCGATTATTCTGTTCAGCTTTTTAGGAGCCCCCGTTGTTCAGGGCTCTTTAAGTGGCGTTTCTGATGTGGTGCGCATCAATGTTGGACAGCAGATTCGGCGGAACTTCCGGCCTCAGACACCGAATCCGGGGCCAGCCCCTGACTCCCCGATTGGAACTGGGCCGGTTAGTTTGAGCGATATGCTTATCGCTAAGGTTGAGATTCCGCGCCCGATGTATTTGCGCCGGGAGATTTATGAAAATTACACTCGGCGGGGTTGGTCGGCGGGAGTCACGACTAGCCAACTTTCGGAATACAACTTTGTGGCCAATGAAAAGAGCTTAGGTTATGCGCGCGACGGCGAACCTGCTTCCGAGCGCAAAACTCCTAACCTTGAATACATCCCTTATGTTTTTAACGGCGAACCTTCAATTGACAAACTGGTGCCTACTCCGGGGGCAGTCGTTGAAATTGATTCCATTGATCTCGTGCCGGTGGAAACACCTGCGACAAGCCTTCTTTATAAAACATCGAATGGGATTCCTCGGCTACGGGCGGTCGTTGCGGTACCTATTGAGGCAGAGATTACGGCAAAAGCAACGATTCCTGAGGATGTAATGCCAGCGGGTGAAAGTGAAAGGTATTTGCGGTACCCCAATATAAAAGCTACACCTGTTTCATCACCCACTAATACGGAAGGCAAATCTGATTACCAGATCCTTTTTGAACTCAAGACAAGCATTGCTCAGTTGTGTAAATACAACACACAAACTCTGCCTGTTCCGACAGGCCGCGATCCGGTTGAATACTTCTTGACCGAATCAAAAGAAGGCTATTGTGACCTCTTTGCATCGGCATTTGCGGTTGAAGCTCGCCGTATGGGTTACCCAACTCGCTATGTCACTGGCTACTTGATGGAGCCTAGTCAAAAACAAGCTGATGGCACTTATCACATCCTTGAAAAACATAGCCATGCTTGGGCAGAAGTTTATTTTGAAGGATATGGCTGGCTACCTTTCGATGCTACGGAAGGCGCAATTGATATCACTCCAAAGGACGACGAAAAAGAGTCAAATACTTTCCTTGGTAAGTTGCAGTCATTCGCATCGGAAAATGCGGCAATCATAACTGCGGTCATTGCAGGACTCACCTTGGCGGCCGTTTATCGATTGGTGCGAAGCCGTGTTGAGCCGCCTGGAGATGGGACGGATCAAGGTGGAAACCGAGCAAGACTTCGAGCCTTACGGCAATTCATCAATCGGTTCCAGGTTTCGATGGAGCGCGTAAGCGGTAGCCCGAAACGTTTTAGCCAAACACTTCGTGAGTTTGCCGAGATCCATCAAAACGGATTGTTGCCGATTGCGGAAGACACTGAGTTCTTCATTCCGGTGATTGAACGGGCTATGTTCTCAGAGAACGGTATTCCTGATGAAGAATTAGCCGCTTTGAATGCTCGATTAAGCGACTTGGAAAAACGGGCAAAAGTATTGCAAAAAGAACGACTTCGGGCCGCCCACAAATCAAAACGCACCGCATAATAGAAGGTGATGTCGGTTGACGCAAACGAGTATCTTAAGCACCGGCTGATTTTTATTGAAGGTGATTTCGCATCAGAGAGAAAGAAAGCTCTTGATGCTATTTTAGAAGCGGCGCAACTGGCTGAAGAAGATGCGTTTGATCGTGAAATGATCATGGCCAATGATAAACCCGTGGGTGAATGGGTGAGCGCAGCAAGCACAGTTCCTTTTTTGGCGGATCGTCGATGTGTCGTTATTCGCAATGTTTTGCGGGTTGATCCCGAAGACGCTGATCTTCAACCAAGTTTGAAGCAGCTTAAGTCGTTGCCGGAATCTGCGCTGCTGATATTGGTTGCGGATGATGAGGTTCGCAAAGATGACGATGTCAGTAAGCAGGCTTCCCTTGCTGGCCCATGGCGGAAAGCGGTGAAGGCGGCTGGTGGGCATGTTGTGGCGTTTACTCTTGAAGCCGCCAAGGGTGGTCGCAATTTGCAAGACTTGGTTAAGTCGGCGGGCAAAAAGCTTTCTCCGCGCACGCAGGGCTATCTGATGGAGATGGTTGCTAACCGCCCCGATCGCGCCGAAGAAGAACTTGAAAAACTGATCCTGTATGTTGGTGGCAACCAGGAGATCACGGTTGAAGATGTTAAACGCTCGGTTACGGCAGAGCCTGAACATAACATTTTCCAAATGTGTGATGCGTGTTGGCGCGGCGATGCCGGAAGGGCGTTGGCCCAGTTACAGAAGCTTCGGGGCCAAACACGTGACTTTCATACCGAGGCAATCAAACTTATCGGGTTTTTTGCCATGCAGCTTCGCAACTTGTGGCAAGCGAGAGGCTCAATAGAGCGGAACCCTGATGGTTGGGAGCCAGAGAAAGGTGGTCTTTCGAAAATGAAGGATTATCCGCGTAAGAAAGCGATTGAAAACGCTCAGCGGCTGTCGTTTGCTCAGATACTTCAGTGTCAGATGGCTTTACGGGAGGCAAATGCACTGATTACTGGTCAATCTCTGGGAGTTAGTTCAGAAGAGATCATTGAACAGTTGATTTTGCGACTTTGCCAAATTTCATCGGTTCGCCGATCGGCTTAAGACTATTCGTCCCCACCACCGCCGCCTTGATTGCGGCTGGCACGGTGATAATCTTCCTTACTTTGATCATCCAGGAGAGTGAACCGGGTGTAAGCAGGCTGAAAGCCGAGCAAAACTGTTCCCGTTGGACCGTTCCGGTGCTTACCGATAATAAGCTCAGCAACTTCAGCAGCATTGGGGTTGAACTCTTGTTCCTTACCTGCTTCTTTGCGTCGATAATATTCTTGACGGTAGATGAACATGACCATATCGGCATCGGCTTCGATTGATCCTGATTCCCGAATGTCGCTGAGCATTGGTCGTTTGTCGTCGCGTGATTCAACCCCCCGGTTGAGCTGACTGAGGGCGATAACAGGGACATCAAGTTCTTTAGCGAGCACTTTAAGGCTTCGCGCGATTTCAGAAATTTCCTGAGTGCGGTTTTCGGTTTTTTTAGACCCACGCATCAACTGGAGGTAGTCGACGACAACGAGGCTCAGCCCGTGTTCGGCTTTGAGCCGGCGACACTTCCCTCTCATTTCAAGTGGCGATACGTCGGAAGTGTCATCAATGTAAATTGGCAAGTTGTACATATCATCGCATGCATCAGCAAGCTTTTGATAATCGTTCGGGTGGAGATTGGATTGTTTCAGGGCACCCATCGGTACTTGCGCAAGCGTGGCAATCATCCGTCGGACGAGTTGCTTTCCGCTCATTTCTAAGTTGAATACTGCAACCGCACCCTCTTCGGCCCGGGCTACGTTGACGGCAATGTTCATTGCAAGCGAGGTCTTTCCCATAGCAGGGCGACAAGCGACAATGACGAGGTCACCGCCGTAAAATCCGGTCGTGACCCGGTCTAGGTCGGCGTAACCGCTGAGAGTTCCGAGAGCGGGTTCACCGGTTTCGAGAAGGTTATCGACATCAACGAAAAATTCTTTAGCGAGCGATCTAACGGGCACGAAGTATTTGCCCATTCGCTTTCGTCCAACTTCGAAGATTGCACCTTCGGCGGTATCAACTTTTTCGTCGGCTGATTGATCTGACTCGCGGGCGAGTTTGATGATCTCGTGACCAGCTCGCTCGAGGTTGCGCAGAGTCGAGTTATATAGAACGATACCCGCGGAGTAAGTTTCGTTGGCGGCACTTGGTACAGTTTCGGCGATCTGCACCAAGTATTCAATTCCGCCGACATCATCAAGTTTTTGCCGAACAATCAGTTCGTCGCGGAGAGTAACGAGGTCGATCGCTTTAGAATTGCGAAGCAACTGGTAGGCGGCTTTGAAAATTTCGCGGTGAGCAGGAACGTAAAAGTCTTCTTCGTTCAGGATTTCAACGACTTCCATTGCGGCGCGTTCTGAAAGCAGCATCGCGCCCAGAGTTGACATTTCAGCCTCTGTGCTTTGGGGTGGAACATGTTCGTCCATCGTTGAAAATCTGCTTTTTACGGACATGGCGGGATTAGATAATACTGTTGGATTGAAGACTCATCAAATGCATTATTCAGATAGTTTTCAACTTTGAGTATCTATTGGGCAAGGAGAGCAATTTTTCTGACGATCTCTTCGGGCAGCAGATTGAATGTTTCGATAATGAGAGCATCCTCGGCAAGCATGAGGGGGCTATCGGCGCGGGTATAATCACGGTGATCGCGTTCGACAACTTCCTTTACAACGGCTTGAAGGGTTGGTGAGTTGGTCATATCTTTCATTTCCAACCAACGGCGACGCGCTCGTTCTTCAATACTTGCGGTAAGAAAAATTTTGAGGTTTGCATTGGGGGCAACAACTGTGGTTACGTCGCGTCCCTCTAAAACCCATCGACCGCTTTGAATGATGGATTGTTGACTGGCAACCATTGCACGTCGCACGCAAGAAATTGCGCTGAGTTGACTGGCAAGCTGAGAAACCTCAAGGGAGCGAATTTGATCAGCAATATCCTCCCCATTGAGGGTGACGTGCTTAGGGTTCGATTCGGTGAATCCGATGGTGATGGTTGGGATGAGATTTTCGACAAGTTGAGGGTCGTCTTCGCCGATGCCTTCCCGCATTGCGGCGATGGCAAATGCGCGATACATTGCGCCTGTATCCAGGAGTTCTAAATCGAGTTCTCGAGAAAGGAGTTTCGCGACCGTGGACTTGCCCGAACCAGCGGGGCCATCAATGGCAATAATCATTCGCTAACCTCGATAGTCATGCCAGATAGAGATTCGAAATGTTCACGAAATTGCGGATAGCTGGTGTTGATCGAATCAGCATTTTCGATTATGGTTTCTCCTTCGGCAATTGAACCGGCAATTGCGAAACTCATTCCGATTCGGTGGTCACCGGAGCTATCAACGGATGTTCCTTTTAGTCGGGTTGGCCCGTGGATAATCATGCCGTCGCTTGTCGCTTCAACATTGGCTCCCATCGCTGTGAGATACCGGGTGACGACCTCGATTCGGTCAGTTTCTTTGACCCGGAGTTCTTTAGCATCACGGATGATGCTGGTTCCATTGCATTGGGTGGCTAATACGGCTAGTACGGGAATTTCATCAATCAACTTAGGCAC
>JAPUDU010000174.1 GCA_027492935.1 Fimbriimonadaceae bacterium | reverse complement strand
TGCGGCGATGTTTGCTTCGGTGGGGAATTCTGCACCGGCCGTTGAATCCCCCAATGCTTCAGAAGAAATTTTGAGTGATGATGATATTGCGCAGGCTATTGAAATGGCGGCCAATGTTTTGGAGGAAGTATCTGAGTTTGAACCAGAGGCGGAGCAGGAAGTTGAGCCTGAGTATGAAGATGACCTTGATGACCTGAGCGAAGACGATTTGGTGGCTTTGATCCGGCAGAACATTGAAGTGCAGGCTGAGTCGTTGGATGAGAAGGCAGCGGAGGAGGCGGCTCAAGCAGAAGCAATGGCGCAAGCGGCTGAACTTCAGGATGTTTCAGGGGCAGGGGTTATGAGCGCGGCAGAAATAGCAGCATTGCTCGCTACTCCGGATGAAGAAGGAGATGTTGTGCCATTGCAATCTTCAGCAATGAGCGACGAAGATTTGCGGGCTTTGCTATCGGAAGTGGAATCGGGGGTTAGTAGTACGGCGGTTCCGACGGCAGATGACTTGAGCGAAGTTAGTTATGTCGAAAAGCAAACTCAAGCAGAAGCGGCTTCGGCTAAATCACAGGTGAGTACGCCGCGTCCACCCACGGGTGAAGCAGAGTTGGGCGCAATTAAGGCGGTTCCGGCACATTTAGCGGTTCGAGCTATGGCTTTGCCCGTCCGTTTTGAAGAAGGGAAAATTTTGTGTAAGGTTGCGGAGCCAATTGATCGACCGGCTTTAGATAAGTTGAGTAAAGAGATTGGATTTGGAATTATTATTGAGCCGACACCGATTGAGGAAGTTGTAGTTGGGTTGAGGGTCGCCTACGCGGAGTTCCAGGATTTTAACGCCCGGTTTGCGGTTATGTCAGGGGCTCAAAATCGTTTGGGATTGGTTGAGAAAATTAGCAATATGTGGAAGAAGTCTGCATAGGGATGAAGACTTTAGCGGTTACGAGTGGCAAGGGGGGCGTTGGTAAAACAGCTCTGGCTTGTAGTCTGGCAACAATTATTGCTCAGGACGGGAAAAAGGTGTTACTTGTAGACGCCCAGTTTGGGTTGCCTAATGTTGATTTGTATTGCGGTTTAGAAATGGGTTGCACGCTTGGACATGTTGTTCGAGATGGTCGTGAATTGCGGGATGCAGTCATGGCTACAGATGCCGGAGTAGATGTTTTATCGGGTGGTAGCGGATGGAAAGAGCTTTCCCTTTTAGATTCTGCGGGGATTGCAGGATTAATCAATTCAATTTTGAGTTTTGGGGCGGGTTATGATCACATTATTTTTGATTGTCCTTCAGGTTTTGGTGATCGTGTTAATCCGATTTTAGAAGCAAGCGATGGCCTGATGTTGGTGAGTTTAGGTGATGCCGCTAGTTTGATGAATTCTTATGGGATGCTGAAAACGAGTTGGGAGATTAAGTCTGACTTGAAAGCGGGCATCGTGGTTAATCGTGTGTCGGGTGCGGCGCAGGGTAAGCAAATTGCTCAGGAAGTCCAGGGGATTGTTGGTCAGTTTTTGAGTCGTGAGCTTCAGTACTGGGGCTCAGTGCGAGAAGATTCCCATGTTGGGAAAGCATGTATGGAAAGACGCCCTTTTAGTGAAAAGTATCCGGTTGCAGGAGCGAGCCAAGATATGATTGATGCGGCTAATTGTGTGATGGGTGGAGAAGTGGACGAAACGGTTGAGGTTTCTTTCCTTGGTCGGTTGAAAAGCAAATTCAACAAAGGTGAAGTTGCGGCAGACCTCCAAGCTGAAGCGGCCTAATTCTGATTTGTTATTTCCACTTTTGGAACAACACCAAGGGTGTTGAGCGCGCCTACGATTTGACCACCGCGGTTCATGATTGGGCTTGCAAACCACTTGATTTTTCGGGGCTCGCCTTTAATGTTTAATTCGATTTCGATTGGAGCGGGTGTCATACCGAGGAAGACCATGTAGATCATCCCTTCGGCATCGTTGCGGAAGATTCCGGAACCGAGGATATCGGAGATCGGTCGGTCAACGGCTTCGTGCTCTTTGAGGAAGAAAAATTCTTCGCTGGATCGATTCCATTCAATGATGTTGCCTTGATCGTTTACGGTGAAGCAGGGCAATGGTAGTTCGTAAAATGTGGTTCGAAAACGTTCGAGAGTTGCGGATTGGATGGAGTGGGTTTGCGTGAGTTCTACTCGGAGGGCCGCGTTTTCTGATTGGGCTTCGTCAAGTTGTCGCTGTAGCTGCTCGACTTCGGAAATTTCTTCAGTTAACGGTTGCTTTTTTGTGCTGTTCCGCCCAAAAAATGGGATTGCTAGTCCTGCCATTGTGAGCAGGGTAGCAATTGAGCCAACTAGCTCGGGAGAATTGTGCAACTCGACCATCTTGAATCCTAGTAAGATTGTCGGACTATATCGTTATGGGAATTAGGTTTTTTCTAGGAATTAGTTGCTGATGGCACCACAATATTTGCTCTTTTAATCGTTAGATAATTTTTTGTGAGAGTCGGACAGAAAATTTTGGGAGTTGGGCAGTGGTAGTGGAACGATTTGTGCGTGAATAGTGGGCGGTGGCGAGGGTGACCTAAGCCGCTTGGCGGAGTTGTCAGCAATTGTTGCTGATGACCCTGTAAACTCATCCTTGTGGAGATCAACGTGGATCAATACCGACATTTAGACTTCTTGCGTGTTACCGAATCTGCAGCCTTAGCCGCCTCGAAATGGGTGGGAAAAGGGATGCGCGACGAAGCCGACCTGGCCGCTTGTGAGGCCATGCGAGGCGAGCTTAATAGCATGGAAATGGACGCCACCATTGTTATTGGCGAAGGTGAGCGCGACGAAGCGCCGATGCTTTACATTGGGGAGAAGTTAGGCCGACCAGGGGGGCCAGAAATTCAGATAGCGGTTGATCCGCTTGAAGGCACTAATCTTTGTGCGAATGGCACTCCTAATGCGATTGCAGTATTGGCGGCGGCAGTTGAAGGCGATGGCTTTTTGATGCATGCGCCGGACTGCTACATGGAGAAGCTCGTAGTCGGGCCGGAGTGTGCGGGGGTTGTTGACATTACAGTTCCGCCCCGCATCAATGTTAGAATGATGGCCAAAGCTCTCGGCAAGGATGTGGATGAATGCATCATTGGGATCTTGGATCGCCCTCGACACGAAACGCTGATTCAGGAATTACGCGACGCGGGTTGCCGAGTTCATTTGGTTCCAGATGGTGACCTTTCGGTTGCGATTGCAGCACTTGACCCGGAAAGTGGAGTTGACGGATTGATGGGAATTGGGGGGGCGCCAGAGGGAGTTATCACTGCTGCGGCCGTTCTTTGTACGGGCGGCGAAATGCAGGCGCGGTTGAAGTTTACGATTGATGGTCAACGGGAGCGAGCGGAGAAGATGGTTGATGGGGACGTTGATCGCGTGTTTACGACTGAGGATTTGGCGCGTGGAAATGTTACTTTTGCGGCGACGGGGATCACGGCCGGTGATCTGCTGAAAGGAGTTCGTTTCCGGTATGGGTGCGCTTATACGGAATCGATTGTTATGCGGAGCTTTAACCATACGATTCGTCGGATTGAGACGACGCATCGCTTGGGAATGGGGCTTGCGGATCGGCGTCGATAACTAAGTAATTGAGATAATCCCTTGTTCAGCTGGAATAAGGGATTATCTTAGGCCTTTAGATTTGCACAAAAAACATTTTTTGTGCAAATGTGTATAATCGTTCTGTGGTTGCGGTTGTCTCTCCTTCGACAGAAGATTTGATTTTGGATGCTTGTGACGAGCTTATGGTTCGTTACGGGTTCCGGAAGATGTCGATGGATGACGTAGCGAAGAAAGCGGGACTGAGCCGGCGTACGATCTATAACTTTTTTAAGAATAAGGAAGATTTGGGGCTGTCTTCGATTAGCCGAGTTGTTCAACTGGTCTTTGAGGAGATGGAATCAATTGCGTCGAGTGATGCTCCGGTCGATGATCGGCTTAGTGATGTTTTGGAAGAAAGAGTTTTGGGGCGGTTGAGGCGGGTTAGCGAATACGCGAGTAGCTTAGATGAACTGTTTGAAGCCGTTCGACCGGCTTATATGAGCCGCCGTCAAGCGATGTTTGAGGCGGAGCAAGAATTGCTTTTGGGTTTGCTTGATGAAGGGATTGAGGAGGGGGTTTTTCGGAGCGGGGTTCGGGATTTTGCGGGTTCGATGATTTTGGCGACAAATGCTTTGATTCCTTATTCTCTGAGCCCAGAAGAGCTTGGGAATGAAGAGGAAGTTTCGGCGAAGTTGACAAAAATGACGGAACTGCTGTTGGGCAGTGTGTTGGTAAACGAAAGGAAATAGATAGATGATGACGAGTGCAGTTGCTTTTACATTGATGGCTTCGACAGTGATTAGTCAACCTCGAGCTGGAACGATGTTGCCTTACATGCGTGAGGCGGGAGATAGCTTGATACAAGTTGATGAACGAGGCGTAGCTTTGCGTGAACTGTTTAAGGCAATGAACGAGAACTACGTTATGCCGGAGATTGCGAAGAAGATTGAATCGGAGTTAACCGAGTGGATGAAATCGAAGGAATACAGCTCGGTTACTGATCCGGTGGCGTTTGCGGCTAATGTGAATGAATTTATTAAGGCGAATGTTACGGATGCTCATTTGAGGTTTCGGTATTCGCCGACGGCGTATCCGGTACGGGTTGATCCGGGCGAGCCTTCGGCGGAAGAGATTCGTCAGCAGACTGAATGGACTCGGAGGCAGAATTCAAACTTTCGAGCCGTTGAACGGTTGGAGGGAAACATCGGCTATTTTGCTTTTGATCTTTTTCAGGGGCAAGAGGATGTTCGCCGTCCGATGGCGGCGGTTATGAACTTTTTGAAAGATACGGATGCGATGATTATTGATTTGCGCTCAAATGGCGGGGGCGATCCGTCGGGTGTTCAGTTGGTATGCAGCTACTTTTTTGGAGAAGAGCCAGTCCATCTTAATTCGATTTATTTTCGGGAAGGCGATCATACGGAAGAGTTTTGGACATTGAAATCGTTGGATGCTCCTCGCTACTTGGACAAACCCATTTATGTATTGGTAAGCAAGAGAACGGGCAGTGGGGCGGAGGAGTGCGCATACAACTTGCAGCAGCTTCATCGGGCAACAATTATCGGTGAATCGACTTGGGGAGGAGCGAATCCTGGCGGCATGTTCCGACTGAGTGATCATTACGCTTGCTTTATTCCGGTTGGTCGAGCGATTAATCCGTACACGAAAACTAATTGGGAGGGCAAAGGTGTGATTCCGGATGTTAAGGCAGATCCGGCAAACTCAAAGACTCTGGCTCAGACTTTGTTGGTTAAAGAATTAGCGGCAAAAGAGAAAGATATTGAGTACAAGAAAGCCTTGGAAGAGCTTATTCAAAAGTTGGAATCTGCAGGAAGTTAGGCTCAACTTGAGGCGTTGCTCTCTCCATCAAAATTACGGGGAGATACTTTTCTGAGTTTCGTGTAGACTAGTAGTTCCCGTTGTGGAAAATTGTTTCTGCAAGGTGTTGATCGGAGAAGTAAATGAAGAAAGAATTAATCCTAGGTGTTGGATTGCTTGCCGCTTTGCCTGCTGTTAGTTCCGCGATTGTATGGCGGAATGATATTCCTGAATCGACTGTGCTTAGCTATGGTGCGGGCGCGCGATTCGCTGGTGTAGGGAAAATAAACGTTGGCGGCGGATTTGGAACCGGAACATTTCTTGGCATTGGCACAGGTGGTCAAGCCTGGGGGATTTCGGCAAAGCACGTTATCACAACTGGCAATACCGGCTCCTTTACCTTTGAGGACGGGGGCAGCTACACGATTAGTGGAGCAGTTGGTTTTGCTGGTGTTGATGTTTCAGTTTTTAAGATTAACGGTTGGAATCGTAATGTTTTCACTCCGACTCTGCACACAGATGGTGTTTACACGATTGGCACTCAGTTTGACTCCGCCGGATATGGTGGACACGGGGCGGAAGGTTCGATTGGCGGTGGCTATGGATTTGATTCTAAGCGCCGCGGAATGCAAACAGTTTTGAACTCGACGCGAACGGCAAGTTTTGCGGGGGAAAACCAGTTCCAAATGATTGATGTTTTCAATTCTCCGACTGGTGGTGCGCGACCAGTTGAAGGTTTTGGGGCTCCGGGTGATAGTGGTTCGATGTTGCTTGACAATAGCGGCGCGATCTGGGGCGTTCTTTCCGGTGGTCAGTTTGAGCAGTATGGGGCGCAGAACTGGTATGCGGCAATTACTCCGGGAGTTGCGGCTTCCATCTACAGTACGACAGGTATCTCCCCAGTTCCTGAACCGATATCGATGGTGGCGTTGGTTGGTCTTGGCGGGTTGATTGCCCGCCGACGCAAGAAGAGCTGAGGCACTTTGAGCCGAAAAAAGGTGGTCAGGCGATTTGCCTGACCACCTTTTTTGTTGATTTAACTAACGGTTGTTGGAGTGGGGGTTACCGCTCCGACGAGATCGCTTACACGGAGTTCTTCGTCGTAACCGGATTCACCGTGGTAGGCGAGGTCGAGCCCGATGGATTCGTCTTCTTCTTCGGCTCGGAGACCAACGGTTTTCTCGATAGCTTTTCCGAGTAGCCATGATGCGATGAACGCGAAGGCTCCGACGGCAACTATGCTAATCAATTGGTTCATGATTATTGCGCCTCGGCCGGCTTCTAGATTAACAAGCGGGTTGACTTTTGGGTCAGCGAAGACGCCAGTTAGGATGGCACCCAAGATTCCACCGAGGCCGTGGATGCCGATGACATCAAGGGCATCATCTTGCTTGAGCTTGTGCTTGAGATTGATCCCGAAGCAGCAGAAAGTTCCGGCAGCGAGCCCGATAATGATTGCGGGGCCGACGCCGACGAATCCAGCAGCAGGGGTGATGGCGACAAGGCCAGCAACAAGGCCAGATGCACATCCGATGGCAGTTGGTTTACCGCTGGTGAATGATTCCACGACCATCCAGGCGATCATTGCGGCGGCGGCGGCCATGTGGGTGGTGAGAAATGCGTTAACGGCAATGCTATCCATAGCGAGAGCAGATCCGGCATTGAAGCCGAACCAACCGAACCAGAGCATTCCGGCGCCGAGAAGCGTGAGGGTGAGGTTATTGGGTTTTGTTTCTGACTCCTTACGAGGGCCGAGAATGGTGAGGAGAGCGAGTGCGGTGATGCCGCTGGCGAGGTGAACGACGGTTCCACCGGCGAAATCAAGCGCGCCGAGCTTGGCGAGCCAACCGTTGGGGTTCCAAACCCAACACGCGAGAGGGGCATAAATTAGAACGGACCAGAGAGCGGTAAACAGAATGAATGAGCTGAATTTGATTCGTTCGGCAACGGCTCCGCTGACGAGAGCAGGAGTGATGATTGCGAACTTCATTTGGAACAGCATGAAAAGGGCGAGAGGAACGGTTTGTGTTCCGTAAGGAGTATTGAGGCTGAGATTCTGCCCGAGAAGATAGTTAAAGTTTCCGATGAGTCCGTTTGTGGATTCACCGAAGGACAAACTGAACCCAATGAGAACCCATGTGAGCGATACAACACCCATGCAGATGAAGCTGAGGATCATCGTGTTGAGGACGTTTTTTCGCTTGACAAGCCCGCCATAAAAAATGGCAAGTGCAGGGGTCATGAGGAGAACCAGCGAGGTGGCTACGATGAGCCATGCCGAGTCACTGCGGTTGATAGATGAAGCGTCTGTATCTTGAGCGAACGCCGCAAGGGGCAGTATGAAGAGGGCGAGAATTGATGTCAGTTTGAGCAGTTTCATTCCAGTACCTACCGGTAATCAATGGAAAGCAGCGTTGGGTTTCCCTATTTGTGGGGCATCAATGCCTTAGCTCAAACGCATCTTTGACGTTTCCGTGATGGTACAGGTTTTGCGATAGGAATGTCAACCAAAGCGGATTGACAAACGATGCTTAAGAGGTAATATTCCTTTGTTTCAGAAATAAATGAAATCATGGGTGTTTATCAGAAGATATTAGGAAAAGACTTTGAGAAAGTGGGGGCCGCGTTGCAACAATTCCACAACGAACCGGAGCGCGTTAGTGGTCGGTTGACGGTGACTCATTCGGAATTGTTAGTGCCTCGGTTTTTTGTTTGGTTGATGCGGTTACCGAAGGCGGGTGAGAATTTGGAAACGACTTTGGCGGTTGAGGAAATGCCGGATTCGGAGAAGTGGGTTCGCCACATTGGTGCGGTGAAATTGGTGACTAAGCAGTATTCGCGGGAAGGGCGGCTTGTGGAGTCGGCAGGGCCAATCAACTTTGTTTTTAATCTTTCAGAGGAAGGGGGAGCTATGGTTTTTCACCATTATCGGTCGGAGCTATTTGGTGTGCCGATGCCCAAACATATTGCGCCGATAATTGATGCGCGTGTTGATCCGGATGTTGATGGTTGGTTGGTCTGTGTGAACATTCAATGTCCGAGATACGGAACGATTTGTAAGTACGAAGGAAGGATTGATACAACATGAAAGTTGCGATTTGGATTTTGCTTGTTCAGGCGAGTTTGGGGGCGTTTGATACGCTTTATTACCACGAGTATAAGCTCAAGTTGGCGCATGGAGATCACACTAAAGTAGAACTGAGATTGCATGCAGTTAGAGATTTTGCTTATGCTGTTATTATTGGATCGTTGGGATATGTGACTTGGAATGGGTGGTTGGCTTGGGTTCTTTTTGGGATATTGGTGGCGGAGATTGTGATTACACTGTGGGATTTTGTGGAGGAAGATAAGGTTAGGAAGTTACCGGCGGGAGAGCGGTGCATGCATTCGATTATGGGGATTGTTTATGGGGCATTTTTAGCGATGCTCTTGCCAGAAATGTGGAAGTGGAGTCAGTTATCGCTTGGTTGGGGGGTGAGTTATCATGGGATTCCGGCGTGGCTTTTGTTAGGATTGGCGATTGGCGTTTTAGTGAGTGGAATACGCGATATGTTGGCGAGCTTTGGTGTGCATGAACACTCAAAAGCTTGATGAATTCCTAAGTTGTTGAGGACTTACTTCACGAGTTTGAACTTAAAAATAGATTCATCACTGGGTTTGTCGGCGCTCCGTGTGATCCAGGCTTGAGTTGTGTTTCCACTTCTTTTGTAACTGAGCCAGAGGTCGCCGTGTTCATCTTTTTGGTAGAAGCTGACGGAGTCTTTTGTGACAGCGGTGAGCACAAAATCGGTGGTTTCGTTTTTCTCTTCGTAGCCGTTGAAATCGGGGTCGAAGTGTTTGAGCTTCATGCGGACAAATTCGCCTTCTTGGATGATGCGCTCTGATTCGCTGAAGACGAGTTTGCCGTCTTGATGCATGCGGAAGGAAGCGTGCATGATTCCATCTTTGGGGGCAGTCCAGACTTCTTGAATCCATGCCGGTCCTCGATTGCCTTCCCAGTGGCCGACCATGAATGACAACGATTCGATTTTGGCTTTTAGGGGTTCGGTGGGAGGAGTTGATTGGGAGAGCATGCTGGCGAGAAGGAGGGAAGTCGTGATCATGGTTATAGTTTGACGGTAGTTGATGGTTAAAGCGGACAACTTTATACTTTCATCTCACTTGGATTCGATGAAATCGTAATTTTGTTGAGGTTTTTGGTAGGATGAAGCGGTGCCTCTGCTCTCTTCTTTTTTACTTGGAACCGTGCTTTTGAATCAGGCGGTTGATACGGATAAGGATGGTTTGCCGGATGAATGGGAGATCAATGGATTTGGACCGATTGATCCGAAGAAGTACGGGTGTCGCCCCAATCGGTCAGATGTTTTCCTGATTTTTAAGCCGCGAAATGGAGTTAAGAGGGAAGACTTAGATGCGACTGTTTCCAAGATTGTGAAGTTTTATGCGGACTTGGACTATGTGAATGTTGATGGATCGAAGGGGCTCCATGCGATTCCGATTATTCTTGAGCCGTTGACAAAAGAACAGGATTCGATTGGTTACATTGATCTTTATGAAACGGCGATGCCGAAAGAGTGGCGGGGGATTGGGCATGGGGTTTTGGTTGAGGTTTCGCAAGGTGGCGGTGGGCAGGCGAACCGGCCGGATTGGTGTGGTAGTAGCAATCGGTGGGAGACGATTGTGCATGAGTTGGGGCATCAATTTGGGTTAGATCATGGACCAAAAGGTGGGGAAACGGGATCTCCCTATCATACAAGTTTAATGAACTACGATTATTCTTATTCTTTTAATGGGCAAGCTGATTTGGTTCATTACAGTAAGGGCACGTTTAAAGACTTGAAGATGAAGGAAACGGATTTGGATGAAAATTTGAGCTATCCCAGTAAGGAGTTAGAGTTTTTGACTAAGAGACCTTACTTCTTTAAAATTCAACCAGATGGTGATAAACGGACGAAAGTTGATTGGAATCGGAACGGAATTTTTGGTGAGAAGAATGTTCGGGCAGACGTTAATGATGGTTATGCTTTGGAGTTGCGGGGAAATTCGATAGAAGGGTTTTCGGCGGGGTCGCCGGTCTTGGTGGCGGGCGGTGATTTGCTTGCGTTGGTCACGCCGGTTTTGGAGAAGGAAGATGACTACAAATCGCAAATTTGGAACTTGTCGGATAGCCGTTCGGGGAGTTTAAAGGTTGCTTTGTTTAACGGGAGTAAGAAACTTTCGGAATTGGTTGTTCCGGTTGATCAAGCGGCTCCGGTTACTGGGGAGGTCACGGCGGCTTTTGATAAGAATCGGCTTTATGTGGCAGCAAAGATTGCGGATGGATTTGGGCTTTATGAGTTTGCGGTTCAGGATGGCAAGGCGACCTTGGCTCAGTTTAGAAAGATAAAGGCCGAGCTTGGGGAAATGACGGTGGTTTCTACACCAATGGGCGTGAAGCTTGTGCGGTGGGATTCTTCGTTGGATTCGGTTTTTGTGAGTGATTGGAGTCGGCAAAGCGAACGGATTGTGCCGGGGGTATCGAGTTCGACAGGAGTTGGAGCGGCTTGGAATTCGAAAAGAAATGGATTGGCGATTACGGAAACTGTGAGCCAGGGGAAGAAAGTTGGTCGAGTTAGAATTGCGTTGGTTGCGGGAGATATGAAGAAAGGATTTTCGGTTAAAGATCGGATTTGGGTGGAGGGAGTGGGAGGGAATTTTGCGACCGCAGATCGGCCGGTTTTGCTTTTTGACGATAGCTCGGATCGTGGTCCGAATGGTGGCTATCTGGTTTACGTTCGGGGTCGAACCGAACGAAACGTGAGCGTTGTGACTTATGTTGGTCGGCAGATTGAAGACCCGGCTTTGAACGAGGGCTGGCGAGTGAAAATGGTGGGGAATGAGTGGGCGAACGGTATGAATTTGCCAGGTGTTTGCTTTTACCCAGGGGATAGTGCTTGTGACTATCGGCGTGG
>JAPUDU010000173.1 GCA_027492935.1 Fimbriimonadaceae bacterium | reverse complement strand
GAACTGTTTGATCAACTGCATTCGATGGCCCAAGGATCGTTTCAATCTCGGTGAATGAGTCAAGCTGTTGTTGACGTGGAACTCCATCCTCAATGAGTGCAGAGATTTCATGCCATATGCGATCCGGTGTTGCGTCCCATTGGATTAATTCGGGAACAACACGTCGCTCTAGTAAAATATTGGGAAGGCTAATGTAATCAAATTTTGGTCGACGTATTTTGTATTCAAGCTCCATCATCTTGCTCCCGCGGTAAACAACGACGGTCGGGCAGCCGCATAAAGCACTTTCAAGTGTGGCCGTACCTGAACAAACTATTGCTGCTCGACATTGTTTCAGCAAGTGATAAAGATCGGGGTCAGGTTCCGCAACGATAGAGCTGTGTGCATTCCAGAGCCGCATTAGGTCTTCTCTTAAAACATTGGGAGCTTGGCTTAGTCGAATCGAACCTTTGTAACTTTTTAGGGCTTCAGCAATGGCAGGGATGTTGTTCTCAACCTCATGCATACGGCTCCCTGGCAAGATTGCAAGACCATTCCGACTTCCATCTGACACACCTGCATCGGCGATCATTTGCCTCAATGGATGACCATACCAATGAACGCTAGCACCCATCTTTGCCAGGATGTCTGCACTCCAACTGAAAGGAGTTACGATTTCATCAGAAATTTTGGGAAGATCTGCACCTTGTTTGTGTTTTCTCCAACTACCCGGTGGGCTGAAGTAAAGCGTTTTCCAACCTATTGACTTTGCGTGTCTCATTAAACGAATATTCATATATCCGAAGTCAACGGCAATACAGATTCCTGGTTTTCCTTTCTTTAGTTCTGCAAGGCCTTGATAATAACCCCTTGAGATGAGGGGTGCTTTCCTTAAACTTTCAAATGCACCAATCGCTCCCCAATTGCGATTGTCTGCGACCATTTCAATACCTGCGGCTAACCCTCGTGCACCAATGATTCCTTGCATCCGGATTTCTGAAGAAGCTAATTGAGAAGCTAGGGCGGCGGCATATGCATCACCACTTGCTTCACCAGTAGAGAAAAAGAGCCGCATTGCAACCGAACTTACCTAAGGGAAGCATAATCTTACAGAGACTTCAAAAAAGTTCCCTCTCATGTCGCATGAACTCCGCCCTTTTGACGGTACTGAAGAAACGCTTCAATCCGATCTGATATCCGAGCTAGAACTGCGGGATGTATTGCAGGCGATCGAAGAGCAACAGTTTAGCGAAAAAGCGCTCGAAGTGTCCCCCTATGATGATTGGGTGACGATAAGGGCTATTAGTGAAGCGACAGGGCATTCTGAGCATGAAATTGAATCCGTGTTGTTAACCATTCGCAGGGAAAATATGGCGAGCCAAATTTCAGCAAGACTACGAGAATTAGAAGAGCCTCTCTATCGAGTAGAACGTCCAGGTCATTACCGCCCAGATCCTGTCGCACCTGCTTTAAGGGCGCAGCAGATTAATACAATTCTTGACAGGATATTGCCTGAGGGGAAATCGAAGATCACGATTCGAAAAAACCTTGAGCCATCGTTCCTCGATCGATTTGCTTCGATTGTTGCGATAGTTATTGGCGCAATTGTCGGCTTCGGTACGTTAGGGCTTATTGTTCAGGCAATTCTAAACCGGTAATGCCCTTCCCGCTCATGTTTGCTTAACTAGCGTAAACTCGGGTTCAAAGGTATGACTAAAGCACGCAAGAGAGTTCTTGTCACTCTCGTCGTAGCAGGAATTCTTTCAATTCTTGGAGCCACTATTTTTAATACTGCCTTAGTCTATTCAAACCCCGCTCCGGACAGAGATGCACCACTTTTAGCGCCTGCCCCAGCCGCAATTTATGTTGTCGGAGTTGTTTGCATTATTGCCGCGATCATCGTAGGATGGAATAATCAAGGAACACTTGATACGGAGACCAAGCCGTCTCAAGAACCCAAAAGCATGGTCATTAAAATGCCCCGTGACATGCGAGAAAAGGGCATTGTAACGCTCCTGGTTCGAAACGGCGATCAGCACGAATTTAGTACCGAGCCCGAAGTGTTAAGAAAACTAATTCCTGGGATGCTGGGCACAGCGACAATTATTGATCACGATTTACTTAATTTTGAACCTGATAAAGAGCAACCTAATCTTAAGAAACGCGCATCCCAAACAAACGTGGAAGAGAACGAGATAAACCAACCATAATAAGAGACATGGCGGGATTAGCTGAGGCGTGGAGTGAAACACTTCCCGAAATAATGAATCGGGTCACAGGGGTTGGTGTATGGACAGCTCTTAAGAGTTCAGTACCTGTTGTCCATGAAGATGATTCTATCGTCCTTGGCGTTCCTTCACGCGATTCAGAGCTCATTGGTCACCTTAAGCTTCCCCAAGTAAGAAATGCGGTTGAGACCCTGATGAGTCAAAGACTTAATCAAAAGGTCAATCTCGTTGTTATCAACGGCACCACAGAAGCTGACTGGGAAACTGAAAAGAAGCGTCAGTTGGAACGCCGAAAACTTCAAGAGCAAGCTCTGGCAAGACAGCGTGCCGAAGTTGCAGCAGGAAAGAGCTGGGACAGCGTATATGAAGAGATTTCTCGAGCTTTTGCATCACTGCCCAACCGATCATTGCCGCAGAACCGCGCTAAATTCTTCACAGAGGCCGTCGAAATCATTGCTCAAGCTCTGCTCGAAGCACCAATCAACGATGATTTAGCCGAACGCAACTACGCTCGCTGTATTGAACGTGTTGCTCAGCATGCAGACCTACCCAGCACGTTTGTAGCACTAAAAATCTTAGAGCGATCATTTGCAGGATGAAAGCCCACGCCATCATTCTCGGCTCCGGCACGAGCAACGGCGTTCCAACTCTAGGTATTGAATACCCGCCTTCCTTTCTGGCCAACCCTAAAAATCACCGAACACGCTCAAGCTGTGTTCTGGAAGGGCCAGATGGAAATGTGCTTGTTGACTGTGCGCCTGAAATGCGTATACAGCTTATCCGCGAGGGCATTTTAGATATCGATGCGGTAATCATCACTCATACACATGCGGATCATATTATGGGGATGGATGATGTCCGTGCCTTCTGTTTAAAATACAAAAAAGCTATGCCCGTTTATACGGCACCCCGCTATCAAGAAGATATTAAGCGAATCTTTCCCTATGCATTTGAAGATTTTCCAGAGGGTATCTGGGTTCCACGGTTTGACCTCCAGGATGTACCCCCTTTTATCAGCGAAGGGGGAATGCAAATCGAAACCCTTTGGGTGGATCATGGGCCGATACCTTGCCTTGCCTTAAGAATCGGTGATTTAGGATATGTCACCGATGTCAGCAACATCCCCAATGAGGCTTGGGAAAGGCTAAAAGGCCTGAAGACTTTGATCCTTGATGCTGTTCGATTTGCGCCTCATCCAAATCATTTTCATCTCGAAAAAGCTATTGACGTTGCAAAGAATCTTGATGCAGAAATCACATATTTCACACACTTGTCGGACGATTACGATCACGACTTGAGTCAAAGTGAGCTTCCACCCAAAATGCTACTCGCATACGATGGGCTCAAAATTGAAATCCAGCTTTAACGTGCTAGGTTAAAAACTTAAAGAAAAAAATTAGGTTTGCCCTAAGGAACAAAAGTCCTCGTGCCAGTATCAATACTGTGAGGCTTGAACAAATAGCACCGGAGGCATTGAACTTTGCCTAAATTGTTAGGTGGCATTTTTGCGCTTGCCGCACTTTCCGTTTGTATTCTTAACGGAATCGAACCTTGGACAGCTACCGTCCGTGGTTTTGTAGCTTTTGCCTTTGGCCACATTGCTGGTGCCATTTGGGAAAGCGTTTTCGGGCAACCGGGCGGGAGAATCGTTACGACTGAAGACATTACAGTTCAAGATTCGACTAAAATTGAAAAAGAAAACGAAGAGGAGCCCGCCGCTTGAGGCCTGGGACAATCACAATGCCATTATCACCTGAAACATTACAGCGAACCTGGATTGAATATAAGGTTTATAAGAGCCCTAATGCTCGGGTTGAGTTGATCAACCATTATTCGTACCTTGTGAAAATTACTTCAGGTCGCCTTGTTACCAGCGTTCCGAATGGAATGGATCGGGATGATTTAGTTTCTGCAGGCGTTATTGGACTCATTAAGGCTGTTGATCAATACGATCCAACTCGAGACGTTAAGTTTGAGACATATGCAATCGCATTGGTTCGAGGTGCAATTTTGGAGATGTTGCGCGACGAAGACTGGGTGCCACGGTCCATTCGCGAAAAACTAAAAGCGTTGGATCGAGCTCAGAAAGAACTCGAAAAAGAGTATGGCCGCCCGCCCACTCATCGTGAACTTTCAAACTTGATGGGGATCAGTGAACAAGAGGTTAGTGACCTATTGGTTCGTGTCGGCAAAACCAATGTCTATTCTCTCGACGATATCGTTGGTGGTGGAAGCGGCGAAGGTGACGACCATATTCATTTCATTGAAATGATTGTTGATGAAGATGCTGATACCGACGGTCAAATGGATGGCAAGGAACTCCGACGAGTCATGTCCGCCGGTGTTGATCGGCTCCCTGAACGAGAAAGACTTGTAATTGCGCTTTACTATTTTGAAGGCTTGACTTTTAAGGAGATTGGTAAGGTGCTCGGAGTTAGTGAAAGCCGGGTTTATCAACTCCATACCCAGGCTATGGGAAGGTTACGTAATTTTCTCAAAGACGAAGGCATTCCCCACGTAGCTTAGAAATCGTTATCCAGAATTGGTAACAAAGACTGCAACGTGCTTCCAATTAAGAAGCGATCCGAACGAGAACGGTGTCGAAGCAAAATACAGTAGCTCCTCAAAGTAGGTTGTTTTAGATTCATTTTTCAATGAATGTGAAATTGTGATTCATCTTGATCATGTGGACGATCAGCCTCATTTGCATATTTCCGCCTAACCTTATGGCACACTTTGTGCTTGACTATCGTTGTAGTCTAAACAGGGCTCTTCTCAAGCCCACAACACTGTCGGAACCACACCATGATGAAATTGAACGGATACCATTTGCTCGCAGCAGCCGTGCTTGCCACGACGCTTGCTGGATGTGGCAAGAATGAAAACAAAGGGTTTGCCAATGTTAATGGCTCCCCCATTACTAACTCAGAATTGATCGAGTATCTAGAGACCAAGCAAACGATTCGAGCAAACGTAAACGGTCAAGTTGTGAACGTTAATGTTCAAGACACCTTGGCTTTCCAAGCACTCCAAGATATGGTGGTACGTAAGCTTGTCATTGAGATGGCGAAAAAAGAAGGCGTCTTGCCAACCATGGATGAAGTAAATACTCACATTAAACTTCTTGGTGACGTAACGCCAGCCTTCGTTCAAAATCTTCAAAACAGAGGTCTTTCGATGAAAGGAATTCGAGAGCAAGTTCAAGTTGACTTGGCTCAGCAGAACCTCATTGCTAAAGGAATCACAGTCACCGATGCCGAAGTGGACGAATACATTAAGGTCAACAAGGCAGAATTTCAGGATCCCGCAAAAGCTGAAATGTTTTGGATTGTTGCTAATGCGCAATCACGCCCACAAGCCGATGCAGAACTTACCAAAGGCACAAAATTTGAAGATGTCGCGGTTAAATACAGCATTGATCCAGAAGCTAAAGCAACAGGTGGCAAATTTGGTTCACGTCAATTTGTTGGTGGAGTTCCCTTAACGACCCTAGCTCCATCATTCCAATCTGAGGTCGCAAAGACAGCCGCTGGAAAAACGACTGCCTGGGTTGCGATTCCAAATCAACAAGGTATGTTCGCTAAGTTCTTTGTGGTCAAGAAAACAGAGGCACGTGACCAAGAAATTACTCCGGCTCGAAAAGCTTTGGTCAAGCAGGGTCTCGCAGTTGCTCGTGGAAAGCAAACCAAAGACATTCAAGACAAGCTAGCCACTATGCTTAGAGAAGCGAAGATCACAGTTGAAGATGATGCTCTTAAGGGACTTTGGGAGAAATTCGACGAAAACCTGAAAAAGCAAGCCGCTTCCACTCAAGTACCAACATCGCCAACCGGACAATAATCCGCGAGGCACAAATAACCCCCCTTGAAAACTTCAAGGGGGGTTATTTGTTTAGAATCCTCTTAAGTCTGAAGCAAGAAGGATGATGCTAGGCTCATCAAACTCGCCCGTTGCAACGAATTGTTGCAGGTCGCTTTCAAGACCTTCAAATTCTGGTCCAGTCCAGCACCCCATTGGCATGCCACTGCTGTCCAATTTGACAAGAGAAATTCGGAAGGTTGAACGAAGATCGCAATCCTCAGCCCACTTAATTCCTTTTGTACGTAAGTCATGAATTGACGTAAATGTGCCAATTACCTTTGAATTTCCATCAGTGCCGACTTGTTCGGTCACCCAGTAAAGTTTTCGAAACTTCATTGTTCCTTATAATCCTCTCTTAGCTTCGGTCGATTCTACCAGCCCTCTATAGGTTTTCTGAGCCTTAAGCATCCCAGATGAACGGTTCAGCGTCGGTTAGCACACGACCATGAGCATCAATTGCTTTGATCATGTACTCTGGCAGAGTGAACATCGCTTGGTGGAATCGTGGAGTGTAGTAATTGTTCGTTACCCCTCTCGCTTCAAGTCGTTTTGCTATCTCTTCTGGAGTGAGATCAAGCGGATCGTGCTTTTTACTCGCAAGAATGAATCCCCACGGCATCTGGAAGGTCGTTACCAACCCGTAATAACCTCGGACTACTGGGAAGTGCTCCTTTAGTGATTCAAGGGTCTTGTGAACACACGCGAAGCAATAAGGGTAGGTCTCATTACAAGCTCCCGATTGAAGAACAAAGATACCGTCATCGCTCAGGGCTTCCGCAACGTGCTGGAAGTATTCTTGAGTGTAAAGATAAAGAGCTGGTCCACCTTCAATCGGACCCGGAAGATCACTCAAAATGACATCGTAATTTTCTCCCTTCTTGTCTTCAACCCACTTACGGGCATCTTGATGAACCAACGTTGTCCGAGGATCATCAAAAGAACCGCGGTGCCATTCCGGCATATGAACCTTGACCATGTCAATGAGTTCTTCATCGAGGTCAACCATAGTCGCTGACTCGACAGTGTTATGTGACAGAGCGTGGGCCAACGTGCTCCCTTCGCCTCCTCCGCAAACCAACACCTTTTTCGGATTAGGGTGCAGTGTCATTGCTGGTTGAACCATGCTCTCGTGATAAACGTACTCGTCCAACAAGCTCGACTGGATTTTGTAGTCAAGGAACAGAGTCTTCCCGAAAGTCGGCATATCAACGATTTGATACTGCTGGTACTTCGTTTTTCCTTCTACAAGAAACTTGTCAACGGAAAAGTACCAAGTGACGGCATCCGTGTGTGTTTCGGCAATAAACATGCCTGTGCTTTGAGAGAACAATCGGTTTGACATGGGTGTCCATTTATGCTACCTACTCAGCAAAATCTGCCCACTCGGGCGGGCATTTTTGTCCCATAATATTCATATCAATACATTCGGTCCTAACGAATGATAACGATAGTGGAGATTTCGAATTGAAGTTGAGTAGGCTACTTACTTCTTTCGGTTGTTATTAACATGAACGACACATTGCAGAAATTGGTCAACAACCCGAGTTGGGAAGATATCTCGGGCGAACTTGCGACCTACAGAGACCACCTCAAGCTATTAGGTGCCCAAGCCTTTCAAGCTGAAGACCCTCGCCTCGTCGAGCGCCTGACTGATCAATGGCGAGAAGTCGAACAAGTTATCCTTGCGATTAAGGATACACGGAACAAAATTGCAAAGCTAGCAGCAACAGCACCCAGCGAAGTATCTAACACACCGCTCACCCGTGAGGAAAGAATTGAGATTATTTCCAAATCGATTGACGATGCACTTAATCTTACAGATGAGCTTTTCAACATGGAGATTTGGGATCAATCCCACACATGTCAGTGCAAAGCAACCGTTTGTGAACTTCGATCACATCTCCTTCAAGCTCTTTCTCTAGAATTAGAGACGACTGAAATCGCAGACGCTTTGCGAGATCTTAAAGAGCGGTTTGAAGAAGAAAACCCAGACATTCCTTTCTACGGCTTTAGTATGCGCCGTCAGCACCCACCAGAAGTTTGGAGTCAACTTGCCGAAGCCTATCGGCTGATGGGCGTTGCAGCACAATCCCTTGATTGGGTCGAAGCTCAGAAAGATTTGGATGAGGATGCGATGCGCGACCTTGTTATATCGGTTTCCTCTGTTGAAACTTGGCTCTACCGCTTGTTTGGTGACTACGATCTCAAAGTTGGCGATGATCAACAAAGAGGTTTCAATGCCCGCGTTCGAGCCCTGTCTGAAGGCCAATTCTACGTACCCTGGTGGAACATGGATCCGAGTGCAAAAGTGGAAACATGGCAGATCGCTGAAGCAGCAAAGCGCCTTCCTCAGGTCTTTGAGGCAACTAAAGAAATGCCTCTCAACCCTGAAGCAAAGGCAGTTGCAGCCGCTTCGGAAAAAGATGCTGAAGTTAGTGATGTAGAAGATGAAGCACCTAGTGTTTCTACAAAGTAATTCTTAGCACCTACCAAGCATAAAACGTGAAGATCCCACAAGGATTTTCACGTTTTTTTCATTGTCTTGACTTTTAAAGCAATATGCGATAAATTACATAAAGTTTGTTGCAATAAGTAGATTTGCAATCACGAGAATGAGAAAGAAACTATCAGCAAGGGGAATGAAAGTTTCTGCATGCCCATTGGGAACCGGTGTCATTATTGAGCAAAGTGACACTGCGGGATCTGCAATTTCTATTCACTTAACGCCAAGTGAAGCGAAGGAGCTCTCATCTGCGTTAGATTCAGCGGTTCTTCAAGTGATGAGAACGGATATTAGCGAGAAATCCTTGATCTCCTTATTTGCCCGCGGCTTGCGTATTGACCAAATTGCCGCTGAGCTGAATCAGCCAATAGAAAAAGTCCGCGAGGATATGATCGCTCGCGGACTTTTTCCCTCGTAGAATCGTTGGCTACCGGCCTTCTACATCGCCTTGTAAACCACGGCGGACAACCAAAAACTTCATTCGTTTTGGTTTAAATTGTTGCCTTAGTTCTTCAATCGCTCGGTCAACATAGATAGTCCCACCGCAGTAAAACAAATCAACAGCTGCGTACCCGTGTTCCGGCCAAGTGTGAATAGTGTAATGCGATTCTTGAATGATGACCGCTCCGCTCACCCCGTAAGGTTTGAACTCGTGAAAGGAATCGGTTACAACTGTGGCTTCACTTGCGATTGCTGCATCGCGCATAGCCTTACCAACCGTATTTTCAAGTTCCAAAGCCTTATGATCACATTCAAAGAGTTCAATCAGAATATGGCTACCTAGCGAGGGCTCTTCACCTTTCAACCGTGGTAGCCCATCCGGATCTTTCTGAATCCAATCCTCAAATTTTTGTACGTCGTCGCTGTGAATCAATGCCCAGCCAGCATCATTATCGATGAGTGGAGGAGCCGTATTAACAATTTCGGCTTTTCGAAGTCGGCTAATAAGCCGTGAAAGCCATTGAGGTTTTTTCCGATCAACAAGCGGAATTGCGACCGCTAAAACGGTCGGAATAATGAGCGCATTCATGTCTAACAATCTTTTTTGTTCCTTCTTTTGCCTTGCCTAAGTAAGGTTCTATGTGAACCTCACCACGACCGAACGGACAAAGATAAGGGCCTGCAAGCCGTTCGTGAAGCCCGACAGATAGGAGAACCCCGGACGATAACGCACCAGTTCCACAACCTGTTCTTCGCTCGATTAAGCAAAGATGGCCCTTATCTCTTGGCGCCAGCGGTCGGCAAGCCGATTGCTAACGCTCATTACAAATGATACCGAGTCATGGGGAAAACTCACGACGGTCCCATCTGCTATTTTTTATTAGATGCAAAAGATAAGCCAATTGCCCGATCTATAGGACTAAATTATTCAGAAAAAATCTTTCCATCTTCCATCCTGATTATTCTGTCAGCTCCTTCTAGCATCACTGGATCGTGCGTGACAACTAGGAGAGCGCCAGAACCACGATGCTGATTAAGAAGTTGCATTACGTTTCGACCGCTTTCGTGATCGAGTGCCGCCGTAGGTTCGTCGGCAAAAACTACTGATGGTGAACCCATCAATGCTCGGGCAACGCAAACTCTCTGTTTTTGACCACCACTCATCTGATGCGGGTATCTGTCTTTTTGATCCGACAAGCCCAAAGTTTCTAACAATGACTCTGCCTCTAACCTTCGATCTCGGTCAGGCAATGCAACCAGAATATTTTCAATAGCGGTCAAATAACCTATTAGGAATGGATACTGAAACACAAACCCGAATTCATTGAGCCTCACGTTTGCACGTTCTGGATCTGACATGTCAGACAGTTTTCGTTCCCTCCATAGCACAGAGCCATTGGTAGGCATCTTTAACCCACTTGCCAGATAGAGAAGGCTACTCTTACCGCTCCCACTCGGTCCGAGTATTCCCACAAACTCCCCTTCTTGGACACTCAAATCAACATCTCGACAAGCAAAAACTTCCCGTCCATGATCTTGATAGACCAGCGAAACTTCCTTGAGGCTAATCAAATGAGTCTCCTTTCAACAATCCCAACTGGATCAAACTTCTTAAACTTAGCCCAGACCGTTACTAAGGAAACTGTGAAAATTGCAATTGGAACTGGAACAGAGTAAAGATACGCAGCCAAATCTAGTGTTTGCAACGCGAACGCTCGAGGATCCATCAGGGTCACCTTCACAAGGCCCAGCAATCCATATGCAACCACGAGTCCGAGAACCCAGCCTCCAACAACGAAGATCGTCGTTTCAAGCAAAACACGATTTAATAGAGTTTTCTTTGTGTATCCAAGTGCCTGAAGCAAGCCGAACTCCTGAACTCTTTGAGAAAGAAAAATATTAATCAGCATTCCCATCATCAGGGTAATCACAATGACCAACGTGCCAATTACAACGTTCAAAATTTGATAGAGGATATTGAACATTGTGTCGGCCTGCTCTTCAAGCTTTCGATAAGTGAAAACCTGCGCGTTCTCGCCTGCAAGCTCCTTTTCCGCCCAATTATCTAGCTTTAATTGATCGGCTGGTGTCTTGGCGAAGGCCATAAACGCATCAATATTGGGAAAATGATTGGCTCTTTGGTATTCGATTGAAGAAAATGCAAACCAATTGTTACTTGTTGCAATCCCGACGACCTTCACTTCCTTGGGCGAAAAATTATCAGAATCCTTTGGGCTCTGCAAAACATCGCCAATTTTAAGGTGAAGATTCCGTGCTAGTTGCTCACTGATTACAACTTCGGGTTCTCCAACAACTGGAAGGCGACCATTCGATAGTGTCCCATTTAAGCGTTTCAAATAATAATCCATATCTTGCTGTTCAAGCCCAAGAACAACGAATGGCCAATTCCCTAC
>JAPUDU010000172.1 GCA_027492935.1 Fimbriimonadaceae bacterium | reverse complement strand
AGTAGACTTAACTGATGCTCTGGGCGATTGATATTGGCAATACGCAGGTGAACGTGGGAGTTCACGATGGCTCCAAGTGGGTTGTGAGCTGGCGTCATGAAACCGATGCGGGCCGCACAGAAGACGAAATTGCTGGATTGTTGATGCCACTTGCTCAGCTTGCGGGTTTGAATTTTGGTGATTGCAAGACGGCGATTATTGCGAGTGTTGTTCCGCCTGCGGATACAAATTGGGAGCGATTTTGTGGCAAATATCTTGGATGTCCCGCTAAGTTTTTACGGACAGGCGCACAAGTTGGAATCCCGGTGAGTTATGAGCCACCTCATGCGGTAGGAGCGGATCGTATAGCCAATGCGATTGCGGCTCTGGCGAAATTTGAGCCCCCTATTGTGGTGGTGGATTTTGGTACGGCGACGACGTTTGATTGTGTTGATGGTTCGGGAACTTATGCGGGTGGGTCGATTATGCCTGGGATCATGGTGAGTTTGGACTCATTAGTTGGCCGGACAGCAAAGCTTCCGGCGGTTGCGATTGTAGCTCCGGATCGGGCAGTGGGAAGGAACACCGTAGAGTCGTTGCAGTCCGGTGTGGTTTTGGGTTATGCGGAAGCGATTGACGGTTTGGCACGGCGCCTCAAGAAGGAGTTGGGGCCAACAACAAAGATTCTTGCAACCGGCGGGCTCGGGCGCGTTTTTGTTGATCTCTGCGAAATGATTGAAGAGTACGATCCGGTTTTAACTTTGGAAGGTTTGCGGATTGCGGCGGGGCGTATTGGTTAAACGGGATTCTCGAGCAGGTGCTTGATTTCTCGGTCGAACCGTTCGGGGTCTTTAACGACTCTTTGACCAAAGAAGGTTAGTCCGAGGTTGAATCGAATCCCGCTGACGTTGGCGCGACGGGCGTATTTATTAATTTTGCCGGCGACGATCCAGTCCGGCATTTTGTCGTCTTGAGGCTCGGGGACGCAGTATTTTGCCGCGAGTCTTGTCCAACGATCAATGGGTTGAATATGGATTCGGTCTACAGCAGCAACTTGGCGTTCCATATCGTAGATGAGAACCATGTCGCGTAGGAAAGTCGATGTACCCTTTGGGCCGACACCTCGGATATCAACAATACGGTTAAACTGGCTTTCAATGTGCCCGGTTTGCTCGATGCAATCGGCGACCCAGGCGCAAATTGATCCAGATTCGTCGATATCGTAGATTTCTTGGGCTAGTTCGAGAAGTCCTTGAACGATGCCGCGATTTTGGCTTTCGTTGGCTTTGACTCCTCTTTTTTCGCACTGCTCAACGAAGGCATCCCATAGGAGAACACCGTTTGATCGTTTGAGAATCTCGTCAAATGGAGTACTTTCTATGACTTGGTCTAACGCCTTGAGGGTGGTACGAGCGTATGTCTCGCGATCTTTGCCTCGTCGGGCGTATGCGTAATTGCCAAGGAATGCGCGGACGGCAAACTCAGGTTGATCCAGAATGTCGATCCATTCATCTAGGGATTCGGCGGTTTTCCCAGTTGCTCTTTCGAGCTGGGGAGTTAGGAAAGTTTCGATATAACGGTCGGCAAAATCCGTTGCCATTTTTCGGTAAATGAAAAGGACTTGGGGATCGAGTGGTTCTTGTTCGTTGTGATGAGCCATATTTTTATCCTTGAGCGACCTGGCTGATCAAGATCGCTCAAGCGTTATTTGGTTTTTAGAATGGGCTTGTTGGGCCGAGATTTGTGAGGATAGGGAGGCTTGGTGTTTGAGTTGAACCGCCCCGTGCATTGTTGGTGCTTGATCCACCGCGCATTGCGTAAAACACGTTCCAGCAGAATTCGGTAATAGGAATCTGGTTGGTGTAGAACTCGCGCAGTGTTCGGACAAAAGCATCGGTGTAAAGACCGACTTGACCAGTTTCGCGGAATACGGTCGTGACAACGCTCCCCGGAATCGTAGCGAACGTTTCGCTGAGAGTTCCTTGTTGCAATCGTTCGCGGCCAAAGTAATCTGAACCGGTAAACGGTCGATTACATTGCGCGAAGAAGAATACGTTTGCGCCTTTTGCAAGGAACGGCTGGATGACTGCTCGTTTTTCGATCATCTTGGATGAATCGGTTGAGAACTCAATATCATTGCCCGCAAGATAGTCTTGACCGCCCAGGTGGTTGGCCTGACCCGTGAAGTAAATGACAACCGTTGCCTTCGCCGGGATACGGGCAGACAGCGCGTTGACGGCTTCGCGAATTTGTGATGCGGTTGCGTCGGTGAGTACAGAGACGTTTTCGGCGGCGTAACCAGCATAGTTGGTTAGAGCAGCATTGATCATAGCCGCATCGTTAGCGGCAAAAGCGAGTTCAGTACCCGGTTCGGGTGACTTGCTATTGCCAATGATGAGAGCGTACTTTGTATCAAGGGTTGCGACAGGCTCACTGCCAAAGAGGTTAGAAAGGTCGTTATGATTACCGGCCTTAACGTTGATAATCCGACCGCCGTTACGTCCAGTGGTTACCTTTGCGCCACCTTCAGTGGTGGTTGTGGTCGTACCATTTGAAGTGGAGGTACCTGAGTTATTTGAAGGTGCCGCTTGATCGTTAGCATCTACAAAGCTGGTATCAACCTTGAAATTGGACGCCATGCCTTTAAGGGCTTCCGCACTGGCTTTATCGTTGAGCAGGGTGTAAGTTTTTTCAAGAACTTTGATAGCATCCGGTGAGGATTGTCCGCCATCAATCAGACCCTTGAGTTCTGCAGCCGCAAGTAATAGAAACTGTTGCTTTGCATCTTTGTCGGCGTTATCTTTGCCGAGTCGGTAAGCCGCATACGCCGCACCAAAATTGGGGGAGTAGGGTGAACCGCTTCGCCACATGCGTGGTTCAGTTACTGGGCCCGGTAACCGAGTTGCGTCTTGGGAATCAGGAGTACGATCTTTAGCCGCGCTGAGGAAACAATCACGGGCAGTTGCCCAATCGTTTTCTCCAGCGGCTTTCAGTGCTCGCTGATAGTCGGCTTGCCAATCTCCGAAGGCGGGAATGGTGAACGCCGCCAAAGTTACGGCGATCAGAATTCTCAGTTTACGCTGCGTCTTCATGTTTCAGTTTAAGGAGCCGGTTTGTAAACAAAGCCGAGGCCGATGTCGAACTTACCCGTTTCGATAGATCGAGCGAAGTTGAGGTCGAAGGAATAGGGCTGACCGTTGGGCCGATAGCCTAGACCGAATGTAAATGCATCACGGCTTTCAAAACCGTTGCCTCCAGCGGGGACTCCTTGGAATCCAATGCGGAGCGGAATGCGAGCGTTAAATCGATTGAAGTTGTATTCAAACCCGAGTCCGTAGCCAAGAACGTTCTTTCGGGAGAAGAGTGCACTTGATTCGCCACCATAGTAATAATCCAGTTCGGCAGCCCAGATGAGGAAGTCACCGCCTGAACCAGCACCCTTGATTTGACCAGCAGCACCCAACGAGAGTTTGCCGGGGATTTTGTCGTAAATTGCGGAGGTATCGGAGTTACCGGAAAGATCGATTGGTGTTCGGATGGATAAACCAAATTGGCTAGATCCATCGGCTTGAAGATTTCCTTGAATACCAGCGACTATCCCAACACCGATTCCGTTACCGGTTGCGGTCGTGTTGGTATTACCAACGTTGGTGTTACCGTTGAACAGCGCATAGGATTGGCTGAACTTTGTGTATTGGTTTGCAATTACAATTCCAACCCCAACGTTCATACCAGTTCCGGATTGCTTACCGAATGAAACGGTGAAGAAATCTGTTTGGGCACGGGATGTTTCGGTTAAGCCTTGAACGGTGAGTCCGCCGTTGGCTAGACCTCCTCCATTTGTGACGTTATCAATATGTCCGCCAACGGAGTAACTAAAACCAAGTGTTCCACCCTTGAAAGGCATTGCGTAGCCGGCGTGGGAAAGAGCGGTGCGACCACCTTGTTCGGTGTAAGTCGTTGTTCGGTCGTTGAAATCGCCAGTGGCAATCGTTGATGACTTGGGAAGATTTCGGAAGGAAATACTTGCGGTCGGCTCTGTGATATAGGCTAGTCCAGCGGGGTTATCGAGAACGGAATATGTGGTTGAGTCCGTCACTCGAGTAGCACCACCGATTCCCATTGCTCTTCCACCCGTATCAAGGGCGGTGAGGAGGTCGGGAACTTGTGCCTGGGCGACTCCGGTTGCGAGAACCAATAGGGAGACGATTGTCAGGGGCTTCCTTGCGTTGATCATCTTTGTTATAGCCTGTTACTTAATTTCCTTTTGTAATGTGGGTTTCAAATCTTGTTTTACTTAGTGTCGCTTACGCAGTCCTATTAGAATCGCCTTTTTCTTGATGATGATTCCTTTGTCTTCTACCGTTTCGCTTCCTGGAACAGTTGGTTCCACAGCATTATTACCAGTTTGGACTCTCGAACGATTCCTTTCGATTCTCACAACTTGTTCAGTAGCCGCATTTCCTGCTTTATCTGTGGCTGCAACGACGAGATCGAAGATTGCAGGGAGTTTGGAGATGTCTCGGATTCGTCCGGTCCAACTGAGAGATGCGCCAGAAGCGGTAACGCTTCGTCGGGCGACTCGAGTAACGAAGTTACCGCTCGTGTCTCGAATGAAAACGTCGATCGTTCGTTCATCAACTGCGTTGTTGAACTGATCGGCAACAGTGATGACTACGGGGACTCGGGCATCGCCAAAGTAGTTGTCGCTGGACGTTGGAGAAAGAATTGTTGATGAGGGGGGAAGTCGGTCGAGTGTGACGTTGATCGACTGGCTGACTTTGTTGCCAGCGAGGTCTTCGGCAGAAATGACAATGTCCTTGCCTCCATCGTTGACTTCAAGGTCTGAGTTCCAAGTCACGGCGAGAGTATTAGCCGTGCCAGTGTTGTTGGGGATATCGGCACCAGAAACTTTGACGCGCCATTCTTTCATGTTTGCTTCTTGGAAGATTGATGAAATGAAAACGCTATCTCGGACAAAACGGTTTGTGTTCGGGTTAAAGGAGATGAATTTGGGAGCAACAACATCGACAGTTACTGGGATGGGAGGAACACTATTAAATACACCGCCCGATTCGGTTGCAACGACGGTCAGAGTGTATGCACCGCCCGGGAAGCCACTGGTGAAGTTGAGGCTGACTGAGCCGCCGACTTGTCCACTGCTATTCGGAGTTACTTTGGTTTCAACGGCAATTTGAACCGTAGGGTCAGCAACTTGGGTTGCACGAACGTTTACCGTTACTTCTGAGTTTGCATTGTTAATGTTGAAGTTAACAGTGTTAGACAATCCTAGGAAGTCACCACTATTTGGTGATGTGACGGTAATTGTACCGGCCTGGGCAAACGCTGCCCCGAGAATTCCGATAAGAAGTGCTGTCCTTTTCATAGCTCCGCTCAATCAACAACTATACCCGCGAAGTTGTGTTCAATAATAGACTCAATGAACTCGGCGACTCCAGCATTATCATTATTAGAAAATACGGTTTTTGAGATATCTTTAATTTCTTGAATTGCGTTGTCCACCGATGCGGGATATCCGACCCACTCCAACATTTCGCGGTCATTGAGCCAGTCGCCGATTGCGGCACATTCTTCTGGTTTGATGCCCAGATGCTCTGCAAGTTTTTGAAGACCAATGCCCTTTGTAATTCCGGAAGGGAGGAATTCTAAGTAGTCCGGTTCGCTGCGAACAAGTGAGGTTCCTAGAAGTCCTGTGTGTCGTTGGAAAAATTCGGTGTGAAGGGATATTTCGTGGTGGGGGCCGATGAAAAGTAACTTTGTGGCGGGAAGATGACGGAGATTGGTGAAAGACTGATACTGTGGGGTGCAACCGGTTCGGAATATATAGAGATCGGCAAGTTCTCCTTCTTTTGAAAATGTGATTGTGTCGCCGTAATAGTGGTTGAGATGAATATCGTAGCTCTCGGCATAGGCGATGATTTCATTGACAACTGAAGGTTCGAGGACGGAATCAAAAACAATTGATCCTTCGGGGCAAATGACATGGGCGCCGTTACTGCTGACAATAGGACCGGTGAGGTTAAGGTTGTTCAGCAAAGGACGCATCGTACTTATGCCGCGCCCACTGGCTAGACAGAAGATAACGCCTGTTTCGACGAGCTTTTTGACGGCCCGAATATTTTCAGGATGGGGTTGACGCTCGGAGGTCAGAAATGTGCCGTCCATATCACTGGCCACCAAGCGAATTCGATTCATGTTTGGGGGTCTACCAAAATTGCTGTTTACTTCGCACTATCCACGTAAAGATACGGACTCTTGCTCCCGATATTTTTTCTAGGTAGAGGGCATGGATCAAGACATCACAGCGGTAACCAGCGAAGTTCGTGAAGATCAGCAAACAGTCGTTTTTCGATTGGCAGACGAATCCTATGGGATTGAGATCTTTCGGGTCAACGAAATTATTCGCTTGCGTGAGATCACGCCAGTTCCTCGAACCGAACAGCACGTGCGGGGGTTGGTAAACCTCCGTGGCAAGACGATTCCGGTTATTGATTTACGGACTCGGTTCTGTTTGCCTGTGTTGGAAGAGAGCGATTCATCACGGATTATTGTTGTGGATAGCGATGCGGGACAAATTGGCGTTGTGGTTGATGCGGTTACTGAAGTTTTGACTTTGCATGGCGACCAGATTGAAGATACGCCGGCTTTAGTATCGGATGAAAACAATCAGTTTGTCCGAGCGGTTGCAAAAACCAACGATAAGCTCATCACGCTTTTGGATTTGGATCAAGCGCTTGCGGCCTGATCAATCACAAGAATTAAATAAGGGGAAAGAATCAGAGCTATGAGTGCCGAACTGGATATGTCGCAATATGTCGATCTGTTCCTCCAAGAAGGGGAAGAGCAGATTGAAATTCTTGAGCAAGAGATGCTCAAGCTTGAAGGTGATCCATCAAATGAGCGGATGCAGATCATTTTCCGTGCTGCGCATACATTAAAGGGAAGCAGCCGCGCGATGGGATTCAGCAATTTTGCTGAGTTAACCCATGAGATGGAGAACATTCTCGATCAGCTTCGTAATCATACATTTGAAGTTAATACTCATATTGCCAATAGCTTGCTGGCGTGCATTGATACTTTGGCGGGGATGATGGATACAATTCGCGCTGGTGAAGGCGATGCGGCTGATTGTGCTGATTTAGTTAAAACTTTGCAGGACATTCTTTCTGGGAATGGGGCCGCTTCATCAACAAACGATTCTGTTCTTGTGTTGAGCGAATCTACTGTGGGTTTGCCGTTTGCTACTCAAATTCCGGAAGATTTGCATTCGGCATTGGATTCAGCTAAAGAAGCAGGCAATGTTTTTCATGTGCAAGTCCGGCTGGCAGAGGACTGCGTGATGAAATTTGTTCGTGCCTTTATGGCGGTGAACATTGCTCAGGAAGATGGAGAGGTTTTGGCCTGTTGTCCAGATCAGGACGCTCTGGAAGAAGAAAAGTTTGACCGAGACTTTGAACTCGTTTTTATGAGTGCAATTGCAGCTGAAGAGTTGAATTCTAAGTTCAAAGCGATTGGCGAAGTTGAGGAGTTTGCATTTGGCCAATGGGGTGATTTGATCGCGCCGAAAAGTGAAGGGCCAGTGCTTGAGGTTGTAGAAGGTTCCGCTGAGACGATAAACGCCATCAGTGATGTCCTGACTCCCACAGTTAAAGAACAGAAGGTAGTTGCGCCCAGTGGGGGAGCAGTCGGAACGGCTCGAAAGGGCGACTCGGGTCAGACAGTTCGAGTTGATGTAGCTCGGCTTGATAATTTGATGAATTTGGTCGGGGAATTGGTTATTGACCGGACCCGCATTGCGCAGATTGGGGCAGATTTGGCGCAACGTTATAACGATACGCAGGTCGATGATCTGGGTGAAACCGTTAGTCACATTGCTCGAATCACCAGCGACTTGCAAGACCAGATCATGAAGGCGAGAATGTTGCCGATTGAAACGGTCTTTAATCGTTTTCCTCGGGTTGTACGCGATTTGGCGCAGAAACTTGGGAAGGACATCAAGCTTGATTTGGTCGGTGGTGAAACCGAATTAGATCGCAGTGTCATTGAAGTTATTGGTGACCCGCTTCTGCACATTTTGCGAAACAGCATCGATCACGGGGTTGAAATGCCAGATGATCGTGAGAAAGCAGGAAAAACCCGGCAAGGTCTTGTGGTTGTTTCTGCGAAACATCAGGAAAACCATATAGTAATTGAAATCACCGACGATGGCAAAGGGATTGATCTGACCAGAGTCAAAAACAAGGCGATTGAAGCAGGGTTAGTTTCGGCGGATGCGGCGGCGAAGCTAAGTGATAAAGAAGCGCTTCAATTTATCTTCCATAGCGGATTGAGCACAGCGGCTGAAGTGAGCGAAGTTTCAGGTCGTGGAGTCGGGATGGATATTGTGCGAAGCAATATTCAGAAGCTTGGCGGATTGATTGATCTTGATACTACGCTTGGCGAAGGGAGCCGATTTAGTCTACGGTTGCCGCTGACTTTGGCAATTATTCGTGGGTTGTTGGTTGATGTAGCCAAAACGGTTTTTGTCTTGCCGCTTGGAAGCGTTATAGAGACTCTTTTGATTAAGAAAGAAGATATTCAGCGGATTAATCAACGTGAGGTTGTGGTGATTCGCGGGGTGACGACTCCTTTAGTTCGAATGCGAAATGTGTTCGGGATCAACGGAGAAGTGCAGGACGAAGAAGATTTCTATGTGGTCATTGTTGGCCTAGCCGAACAACGCATGGGATTGGTTGTCGACAAATTGGTGGGAGAACAAGAAGTTGTCATTAAGTCACTGAGCCGCTTCTGCGGGGATGTGCCAGGTGTGAGTGGTGCAACGATTTTAGGTGACGGAAATGTGGCTTTGATCGCAGATGTTAATGGAATCGTTTCAAACGACCGAGGATAAGAATAAGAAAGGAAAGAATTGATGGCGTTACGTGCAGATAACATGCTCCTTCGACGGTATGTCGAAAAGGCGATGGTGGACTTACCAGCTCTTCCCACAGTGGTTTTGCAGGTTGTTCAGGCGACAGAAAAGGATACGGCGACGACAACAGAAATCGAAAGTATGTTGATGGCTGATGCAGCGATCACGACTAAGCTTTTGAAGGTTGTTAACTCAGCTTACTTCGGCTTGCCGCGTCAAATTGTCAACGTTAATCAGACCATTGCGATTTTGGGGATGCACCAAGTGCGCAATCTCGTGATGAGCATCGGGGTGTTGAACGCTTTAAGTTCTCCTAGCCCGCGCATTATGGAAACCCAGAAGGCGTTTTGGCAGCATAGCTTTGCTTCGGCTACCTGCGCGGAGTCGATTGCTAAGGCGAAAGGTCTGCCTAAGAAAGACATCGAAATGATTTTTATTGGCGGGCTTTTGCACGACGTCGGCCGATTGTTCCTTTTCACATTGTTCAACTTGCCTTATCAGGAAGTTTTGAAAGAATCGATTAGCCGTAACGAACCGATTGAATCAGTTGAAGCACGAATTCTGGGTGTTACGCACGCTCAACTCGGCGGAATTTTGGGTGAGAAGTGGAACTTCCCGCAACCGTTGATTGACATGATTCAGGGCCACGATGCGATTCCGGATGGAGCAACTGTCTCGGAGGGCGTTTATTGCACGCATATCGCAGATGCAATTGCGAACTCTTTGGCTCCGGTTGAAATTGTCGGAACACCGAGCCAAGTAGATGTGAAAGCGCGGCTCTGGCTTGGATTTAATGAGAGTCAGTACGAAGATTTGAAGAATCGCACAGCAGAACAGGTTTCGCTGGCGAAAGAAATGCTTGGCGTGATGTAAAGAGGCAAACAGGCAACTTTAACAGGGTGAGCAGATTCAGAAGGGCCAATAACATGAATTGGCACTCTCGGAAATTGGAGAAAGAAAAATGAGTATCAATGGGCCACAATCTGGAATCCGGTTTACCGGACTTGCTTCAGGACTCGATGTTGAAAGCATCGTGACCCAGCTTATTAGTCTTCAGCAGTATCCGATTCAGCGTCTCCAAGCTCAACAGGCCCAGCTTCAGGCGAAGCAGACGATTTTTGGACAATTCCGATCAAACCTGATCTCACTGAGTTCAGCGGCTTCGGCATTAAATTTTTCACAAGCGTTTCAGACCAACGCAGTTACAGCTGCAGACTCGACAGTTGCCAGTGGAACAGTCACTGATGCGGCGGTTCCAGGAACGTATAGCGTTAATGTAACGGCTTTGGCTTCAACTCACAAATTGACCAGCTCTGCCAAGTCATCTCCAACCGATGAATTGGGCTATTCGGGTTCATTTATTGTCAAAGGGAAGTCGGTTGATGTCGTAGCGACAGATACTTTGACGACAATTGCAAGCAAGATTAACGGCTTGGGGAACGGAGTTTCGGCAAACATTATTAATGGCGGTACGGGCTCGGCTTACTTAGTTTTGGGAGGCACAACCTCTGGGAAAGAGAACGAGATTCTTATTTCGGATGTAACTGGTACAGCGGCGCAGAGCCTTGGGCTGGTTGGTGCGGGAACATCTCTCTCGAACTATGCAGCGGGAGTTGCGAAGTCTTCGGCATTTACAAATTCGACCGACACATTGAAGACTTTGACTGGTTCCACAGCAAGCGGAACTTTGACCCTGGGCGGCGACGCAATTTCTTTTGATACTACGGTTGACACCTTGCAAGATGTCGTTGATCGCATTAACGCCACCGGAAATCATACAGCGAGTATTGTTACCGAGAAGGTAAATGGCGTAGATAAGAGCCGCGTTCAAATCAATTCTGCGAGTTGGCCAGCTGGCTATTCCGATCCGGATAATTTGCTCGGCGTTTTAGGCATTACGAAAGACGCAATCGCAAACCAAGTAACGGCGGCGAGCGATGCTCAGGTTCAAATTGACGGTGTTACGGTTAATTCGGCATCCAATACGTTGAACAACGTTGTAGGCGGAATGACGCTGAATTTGAATAAGGTTGGTACGACGAGCTTGACGGTGAGTCGAGACAATTCGGCGATTAAGACAAAGGTCACCAACTTCCAAAAAGCTTACAACGATGTTATTGGATACATCCGTAGCAATTCGCAATTTGATCAAGAAAGCTTCCAGACCGGGGCATTGTTTGGCGATCAAACAACGGCTCAGGTTGAAAGCTCGTTAAATACGATGTTGTTCGGCAACGCGGGTACGGGAAGTATTAAGAACTTGGCAGAGCTTGGGTTTAGTCTTGATGATCAAGGCAAACTTGAACTTGACGAATCTAAGCTTGATTCGGCGATGACGAACAAGCTTGATGATGTTCGCAAGCTGTTTATGGCGACTGGTTCGAGCCTGAATACTGAATTGACTTACGTTAGTTCGGGCAATAAGACAAAGGCGAGTAGTACGACTGGTTACGATGTCAACATCACTCAGATTGCAACTAAGGGTGCGGTTACGGCATTGAATGCCTTTTCTGCTCCGCATACGGGCGGTGAAACGCTGACGTTTACTGGGTCGCTATTTGGTGGAGCTTCTCATGATTTGACAATCAGCGT
>JAPUDU010000171.1:4314-11568 GCA_027492935.1 Fimbriimonadaceae bacterium | reverse complement strand
CAGCGTCAAAGTCGGGTCCTTCTCCTGAGTAAAACAGGCACTTATCTACTGCCGATGATTGCACCTGGCCAACCCAGAAAAAGGTGAAGTCTCCCACCGGAGTACCCGAAGCTCTTTGATGTCGGTAAAAATCTCCGGTCGGAACAAACTCAACACATGGAAAACCATTAAATCCAGTAGCCCGATAGGTTCCTGCGGTCGTGTCGTTGGTCGTGGTCAAGTCGCCGAAAACACAACCGGCTTGGGCCTGAGTTAGATTGCGAACCGGGTCACCTTCAACCGCTCTCACGGTTTTAGCGGAGTCTCGGAATGTTGTGTTGGATGCGCCAACAACTACGCTGGCATACTTGGGGAACGAATTGATGTAACCACGCAACCCCTCAGTTCGCCACGTCCGGCGAATACTGTTTGATATTGAAATGCTGGTCGGCACTTCAATACCCCGCATGCAGGCCGGTTGCCGTCGTGCCAGCCAAGACGATTCGCTTGAATTCCATTGGCTCCCAAACCTTTGGATCCACGGCCAAAATATCTGTAGTACCGTCGTAAAATTCAAAGTTGACGTCGCCACCAACATCGCATCTAAATGCTCGGCAAAGGCCCGTTGGCGCTGCATAGCCACCAGATGGGGGCATCGTCTCCGATTTCACAATGGGATCTTGCATCCCGATTAAAGTTCCTTCGCCGTTTCGTTTTGTTCCTGATACCATGATTGAGGCTCACTCCTCAGCTTTACGCTGTTTAGTTTTTTCTCGCCGAGCCTCTAACCAAGATTGACCTTCGCCAGTTGCGTAGGTACCAAAAATCGTTGCGCGGAACTTATCTGCACCGTCAACTTCAAACCGAACTTTACCTTTTTTATCGTAGACTTTCCCATCCCAACTAGCCCGTAATCCGTCAACCGTTTTACGGATCTGCGACCCTCCTCCTGGCAATCCAAGAGTTGTCGTTACGTTCCAGGCAAACTCGCCTGGGCTCTCTGAGCTGGTCATTCTTTCTATCCCTCCGGTGATTGGTGCACCACCACTAAATTGGCCAAACGATGTGTTACCGAACAGCTCTTGTTTTGATAAGCCAGTCCCAAAAATCGCTCCGGTTTCTGGCAAGATTCCCCCGACAACCGAACCTCCCGCCGTGGCACTTGCAAGTTCCCCGGCAAAGCGCCCGACTGACCTTAGCGACTTCTCGCCAAAATCGCTGTTGGGATCTACGAGGATTCCACCTAAGTCAAGCGTAGTTTCAATAGCATCCGGTAAGGGCCGTCGTCCAAACAAAAATTCATAGACGTAATTCATCGCATGAATTGATACTGCCATAACTGCGGCTCTGCCAAGCATCTCCTTTCGGGTGAGGTTTCGTCCCTCAAGCTCCATGTAAGGCAAGTCATGCCTAATCATTTGGTTGAAGTTGGAAACTTCGTACTGGAATTGCAGTAAGAGCTGTCCGTACTTTGTGTTGAAGATCGGCGATTTTTCTCCAATCGCTCGTCCTCCCAACATTCGCTCAGTGATCTTGTCTGCATACTCAATTGCCGCATTACCACTCTTTCCCGCCTTCTCAGCTTGCAGATGCGCCGCCGTCCAAATCGTGCGGCCAGTTTGCTCCTCAATAAATTCCATTGGTTTACCAAGGAATCTGTTTGCCTGCTCAAACCAATCGACTGCGAGTTTTCCTTTGTAGCCATACCGCCTGGTCAAAAATGGAGATTGCATCGAAGGATCTACACCAGCACGAGTAAAGGCAACACGGGCTTTGACCGCACCTGCAACATTCTCTGGGCCAACCATTCCCGCCGCAATCGGGAGCTGGGCAGTCTGCATGACTGCCGACTGCAAATTCCCAACAATAGTATTCCGCGCGAACCGGCTGGAAGTCCAACTGACCACGTTTTCGATAGTTTGCCCCCTCCGTGTATCTCCCAAAATCGACTTAATGTCAAGATCTCCGAACACTTCCTTTGAGACCAGCTCGTTTGCAGCATTGTTGATGTAGTTAGATACATCTTTCCATTGGCCTTCCAAGTCCTTTCTCTGAATGATTCGGGCTACTGCTCGATGGCGAACTGCTGGCTCGGTCAAGTGGATCTGTCGCAACGTTGTATCAAGGTATGCCTCAAAGTTCATGAGGGAATCGTAGTTGGATCTCTCTCCCTTGCGTTGCAGGGCATATCGGTTGAATATACTGTTTGGCCGGGCATGACGGTTTCCTGTGGGATCCGTGGGATCGACCCCGCTCAATCGCCGCCAGGTGGAAGCCTCTTCTGCCATGTGCGTCATGTAATCTCGGCGATACGGGATCTCACCCAAGCCAAAGCGCTTTCGTACTGCGTTCACATCTTTAAACAAAGCGTCATATTCGTTCCGATGCCACTCAGCAATATTGATGATCTGTTGCCAATCGTTCGGACGGAGTTCTTTTAGGTTGCCTGCGTCGAACGGTTTACGGCCGCTGGACTCCAAGAGCATATTGAATATAACTTTAAAGCTCTTGCCTCCACTAATCGTATCAACCAAGTTACGGAAACGATTGTTCTGACTCAAGGTTTCTGCAACCCGAAGCATCTCATCTTTGACCTTTTGGTTTGTTACCAGCTCAGCAAAGGTCTCGTATGTAGCATCCTTTCGGCCCTTAAGAAAATGGTGCCAATCAAGACCAGCTCGCTCAACTTCCCGCTTCAAGACTGAGTGGGCAACCCCATCACTAATCATGCCGTCAATCAACCCGTCTAAAACGGGCCGCCATGCTTTTAATCCATCAATCGAAACGTGCTCGCCCTTGCCTTCCGCGGTGAACATCACATACTTTCTTGCTTCCTTATCGTGAAGCAAGTCACCATAAACCGCCGTTAAACGGTCGCTGTAATCCTGCAAGTGATTGGTCAAATTGGTAACTGCCTCCTGGCGATTCTTAACCAAATACTCAATGATGAAATGATCGCGCCCAACAACTCGCTCAAGAAATCTTTCCATCGTGTAGCTGTTTGGGAAACTGGGCAGATGCGATGCCCAAGTAGATATTCCTTCGAAGGCTTTTGCAGGAACCATCAAGTCCTCGCCACCGATTAGAAGAACATCCTTAAATGCTATGGGTTCCTTACGTTTAGTTTTCGGATCCACCTTCATTCTCGGGACGGTTGCCATCTTGCGGCCAGACAATTTTAACGCTCTGTCCACCGCTTGGTTGTGGCGACTGCGCGGAAGTTCGGGAAACTCATCAAGCAACATTTGCGTGATCGCTTTATAGCTACCGCCAAACTCATCGTTCACCTCAATGATTCTCTCAATAGGAACAAGCTCATTGATTCTTCGGACTATCTCCAAAGTCTGCATCCCATCAGTGCCGAATTCTTTACGGATCAGTTTCTTTAGCTCATCAATGTTCCCATCAAGTTCGCCTAAAACCTCTGCCGCCCAAAAGGTCATATCATCCACCCTCTCGTTAAAGAGTGCTTCGTGGAGTCCACCATTCTTGGCGTCCTCAGCATCCTCCTTTTGATAAAGTCGGGTCGGTGCTTCCGTGGATGTGCCCGCCTGATCTCGTAAATATTCCCTGAACTTAACGAGGAAATCCTTTGTCACAAACTGGAACCCTTCGTCAGATCCCATGAGCTCGCTTGCGTTCATCAGGTTCCGCACCTTGTCGCCCGTTTTGTGGGATCTCACCTGAGAGTCATTTAGTAAGAAATAGTTAGGCCCATTGTATGAGCCGTGCAAGAATTCCATTGCTTGCTTCACCGCGTTTTCCGGCCAATCGCTGATGTAGTACATATTCACCGGTCTACGGTGATCGATGTTCAGATTGCCATCTTTACCCTTTGTGGCGATCCACATCGCTCTATCTGCGCTAGTTCCCCCCGGATTATCTTTGTGCTTAACCAAGTGCTCGTTAACCCAAGCTAAAGTATTTCCGGCATCGTTGGTGTCAAGAAGCTCCTGCCTAATTTGCTCCATCGCGGATGCTTGCATTTCTGCCTCACGAGCATCTTCAATAATCTCCCCTGGCTTTCTCGGATCTTCCGGCCCGGCACCCAGAGTATTTTGAATATCCTGGATCAAGTCCATGTCGTGATCGCCGTACGGGTCATCCATATCGATGCGCGGATCATCAGGCTCAATCATAAGCAGTTCTTCTCGGCGACGTGAAATTGCCTCGCTTTCCGATCTAAGAGCGATCTGTTCTAGACGTTCCTGCTTGATTTTCTTCTTGTCAATATCCTTTCCAAAAACTTTGTCAAGTAATTCGGCAACCGTGGGCGAAACATCAACATCAATTTCTGATCCCTCAATCTTTGAATACACTTTTTTTAGCCAGGTTTTCATCCGAGCAAACACTTTCCCAAGTGCTCGTGTGGGCGATTTGCCATCGAGGACATACCGCTCGACTCCCCTCGCCCATTTCTCTTCCGCGTCAACGTGCCATTGACCATCCTTAGCTCCTGCCCAATCCTCAAGCATCCGCCTTTCAATCGGGGTGAACTCAGAACCCATATATATCTCTCTTCGCATCACATGGGCGAGCTCGTGCAAAAAGGTTGTCGGGTCGGCGGCACTAAATGCTCGAACGATTGCCCGGCCATTTTCTACAAAATCGGTAAATCCTTTCACGCCTCGACCAACAACTTGCTTACCAAGCGGATCACCTTCAAGCCTGCGGCCCTTGAGATCTGCGGGCGTGAGTTCCTTCACCCCACGAGCTGATAGCAATGTGCCAGCGATAGACGGAACTTCAATGTCTGCCCGTGCATAAGACCCAATACTGCCATCACCTAAACGAACACGAATCCGACCATGGGTAACACCAAGCGATTCACCCGGCCCATCCGGCGAGATAACCTGCTTGCCTGCACCCGCCGTCTCCTCCTTCTTTGCTCGTTCCTGTAATTCTTTACCCGTCAAACGGCCTGTAATCTCACGCTTAAACCGCGCAAATTCCATACCTGCTGCTCTTATCCGCTGTGGCCCTCCTAGCGATTGGTTTTGTGAGATTCGAACGGCATGGGTGTAATCCGCTTCTGCTTTCAAGTACTGCTTTTGAGCGTCGCCCGTAAGTTCGAAAAAGGCTTCGTCCGTTCCGTAAGTATCCAACCTGATTACGGTTGCACCGTTTGGAGTTCGTGTACCGGTTGGCTCAAGTCGGGGAACGGAATCCATATCACGGATCAATCCCTCCTGAATGTCCAAGCGGTTGACCATCTCCTCAGATTGGTTCCCTCTTTTAACCCATGCCTCATCGCCTTCAAGCTGCATCAATCGTGCTTCATGAATCACTCCATCCTGGTCGGCATATTTAATCTGGCGATTCAGATCCTCATGTCTGAAAATAGTGTCTGCATCACCAAATCCTACGAATCTATCATTAAACCAATCTCCGACTGAGTTCCCAGTTCGCTCCGCCCAAGTCGATGCGCGAGCTTCATAAAGGCCGGCTATGGCCTCTGCATCACGATCCCCCATCATAAACCGATTGCGCATGGTATCGGCTAGTTCTGAGCCACTACGAGGGAAAGCAGGGCTGTTTGTCGTTTCACCTGGAATGACCCCACCAGTATCGAGACGAGTTCTAGCTAACGCAATGTCCTCTGCAGTTACCTTATTCCCCCTTACTTTTCTTGGAGCGGGCAACAACTCGGACTCAGGAATCCCTGTTGTTGATCCTTCAACGCTCCAATACCGCACTCCGTCTTTTTCACCAGCAAGCCCTAAGAGAGTAACCGGCTGATCGGTTTCACCATTTCGCCACAAAGCCTCTTCTCCTGCTTTCAGTTTTTGCTCCCCATTCCCCTGAATCAATCGATTGCGACTGGTGTTGTACTGACTGACGATGTTCGCATTTGCCGTTTTAAGCTTTTTAATTGGAGCCGCCATATCTGGTGCTGAATCCTTTACGGCTTCCGGATCCAAGTGGCTCCACTCGGGCTTAGTGGATTCCTCGGTTGCAATATCCATGATGCCCCGATCTGGCTCCTCACCTTGTCTCTCAATGACCCTTGTCCAAAATGATGCGACTTCCCCACCTTGCGCCGCCAAAGTTTCCGCCGCCTGCTTAATATGGGCACGGGCATCACCCGTCACATGATTGACCCTATTAACTCCTTCCGCCGGATCTCCTTTTAACCGGCGATTCCCAACCGTATCTTTCCCCGACAAAAATGAAGCGAGCTGAGGATCCGACTGGAAGGACAGCTCTAAAGCGTCCGTCATGATCTTGCCAAAACCAAACGCATCAACATCTGGTAGTCCGGCCTTAATTGAATCTAAAACACCCTTCGCTCTTTTTGCCCCGTGTGCAACTCCCGCCGCCGCAACGGCTAGGCCAAGTCCTCTCACGAGTCGTTCATCCCATTCTAGACCGGGCTCAAATACATTGATCCCCTCTAATGTTCCAAGAATTTCCTCTTTGAATGCTGCTGGTATCCCTATTTCAGTCGAGCGATCCAACATTTGAAACGTATCACTCACCGCCGTTGCTTGTCCGATGTAAGGAACGAAATATTGCAACAAACGCACGGTGCCATCTGCCGCCCGAGTTGCGGCAGTCTTCTTCGCGATACCCTCAATTTCATCAAGATTCGTTCGCCAATCCTCTTTACCGCCGTCTCCAGTTAAGGCCATTGGGAGCTGACGCGCAATACCATAACCCGCACCACGGATGATCTCGGGAAGTCTGCCAAGTGCGGATTGAAATGGAAATGCTTCAGGGATCGCAACTCCTTTAAAATGGTCGCGGAATGGCTTACCTATTTCCTGATTAAGACGAATATATTGATCTTTTGCTCCTGGGCCGAAGTTTGACTCAATCCAATTCTCAACTTCATATCCTGGGTTCTTAGATTTCATGACCAGATCACGCAATTCGGTTCTGCCCTTGTACTCAAGCTTTTTGTCACCAAAAGTCGGTACTCCCACCAAAGCAATATCCGCAAGTGCCATCAAGGAATCAGGCTTACCAAACGGATCAAAGCCGCTATCTCTCATAAAGCCGTAACCTTTTTTTATTCGCTTTTGTACTTCCTTCTCAGAAATTCCACCAAAGTATTCGGGAACCTCTAGATCGCCCGTTACCCGACCAGGGCCAAGTAGATCTGTATAGTCGATGGTCGGCCCTGAATAGTGAGACTCAGCATCTTTTTTTGATTTGTTATAGCTCTTCTCACCTGATCCAAGGATGTCGCTATAATCAATTTTTGGCCCGGTGTAGTTTCCGTTACTCATTATTTTTCACCCCAATATTCCCAGTGCCACGGCTCGGGTTTTG
>JAPUDU010000171.1:0-4304 GCA_027492935.1 Fimbriimonadaceae bacterium | reverse complement strand
CACCGCCCACGGAGGATTTCTGTAGCCAAAACGGCCACCGTTTTTAGCTAACCATTTGTAAACTTTTCCGTCATATCCGCCAACCTTCAAGTCGAAAGCAACTCCCCATCCGTGACGGCTTGTTCCTGGCGTTGCCGCAAGGTCTCCTTTGAGCTTTTTCACTACCACTTGCTGAGCGTAGGATCTGTAGGAATCTGTCAATCCGATAACAACGCCATCAGATCGCGCCGCCGCTAGCCGCCTCAGGAGCGGCATAGTGGCCTGGTGCGCCGGAGATTGCTGAAAGGCGATCACGCGGGATCTTGCCGTTGCTGAAACCCTTAAAGCTTGGGCTCATAAAAGGGGCCGCTCCAAGAGCTCCACCCCCTACGGCTTGAGATTCGCCGGACATCTGCTTCATCATCGCGTCAACATAACTTTGAGTCAAACCCGGATCATTCAGCACCGTCATTGCAAACTTGCTTAACAAGGATCGTTTCAACTGCTCCCGGTCTCCGCCGCCTGGAATTGGAACACGGTCAATAGCAAGAAGTACCTCGAATGTTGATGATCGCCGGGCGGCAAGTTTGTCTTCTGCCCAGCCTTGGTAGACAGATTCTGGTGATGTGAACGACTGAAGCTGGCTCATATACGCGGCTGGTGTTTTCGCACCGGCAAGAGCCTTCTGGATCTCATTCACTTTTGTAGTTCGTGCGCTCTCAGGACTTAAGTATTTCATTCCTGTTCGCTGGCTATTGATATCAGCCAGGTCGGTTTCGATCTGCTTATATCGAGTATCCAATTGCGAATACTCCGGATCGGCAATCAAAGCCTCCTTTAAAACCTGCTTGTTGTGTGCTTCAACTTCCTTAGCGGCCCAACCGAAAATCCCAGGCTTTTTAAATTCGCCCTTCTTTTCAAGCTCAGCCTTGACCTTCGCCTCGCGGGCATTCTTTAAGGTCATTACATCAGTTTGCTCCTTCATTACCCCAGACTGCGCTTTCTGTAAGTCAGATCCGACGCCAGCCAATATCTTGCCTAAATCGGCTTCCTTGGCACCGTTCTTAATTTCCTCTGCAAACTTCGCATAATCGAGTTTGAGTTTATCCTGAGCAATCAAAGCCTGCACGGTTCGGTTTTGAATCATGCTGTACTTGTCAGCCAGATCCGCCGCTAGTTTTGCCGGAGCATTTTGTAGGTCAAAAATCTTCTGTCCCTCTGCCGCTTTCGTTCCTTCAATTCTCGCCGGAAGTGTTGCTGAGTTGAATTGATTCTCAAGCCTGATCCCCTGCGACCTGGCAATATCCACCAGCTCCGCTGGGGTGTAAGTCTTCATCGGATCCATTTGGATACCAGTCATGATTGAAATAAATTCCTGACCCAACATTCTCAACTCGGGCGACTTACCTCCCGATACCAAACTGAATGCGTTATCTAACATAGATTTCTTCTCCGCCGCATCCGCGTTAAACAAAACGATATTTAGGTCTTGACGCATTTTCTCACGCGTCAAGTTGAAATCTTCCGCCTTTTCAATCGCACCATATCGAAGCTTCATCTTTGCCTCAATATCCTTTTGCCTTGCTTCGTATCTGCCGATCTGTCGATCTGCGATCATCTTGGCCTGCTCCCGCTTTATCCCAAATTTAACCTGCCACTCTTTCAGCCTATCTTCATACCGTTGATCCCCTTCTTGAGTCTGTTTAGCATTTTTATGCAACATGTATTGAAACGGCAACGCCATCGCCCGAGAACCTTGGCCAGGAGGCAGTACCAAACCGAGGAACCCAGATATACCCATCATCAGATCACTCGGCATTTCAAGCTGTGGACGCTCAGGCCTGACCGGCATCGATTGGACAAACTTATCCATATCGTCAATCGTGCCTTGGAAATATGCATTGTCCATATCGCCAAGCTCATATTCATTGTCAAACATCCAATTTACTTTGTCCAAGAAATTAGCTGATTCTTCCCTATTTTGCTCTTCGCCGTATAGCTCTTGCGTTGTTTTGTGTAGGTTGTCTCTACTAAAGTAGGTCGCAAAGTTTTGATCTTTCTTGGCCTTCATTGCCGCCTGATCTTTTATATACAAGTCAACCGGATCAAGGTCTGTATAAATTGAAGGCTTCATGCCATCAAAAAAGTTGTCGTCAATAACCTTGCCAAAATCAATATCGAAATCAAGATTGGCCGAGTCCTCTGCGGGAACCTCGGTCGGCGCAACAATCGGCTCAGGTTGCCCTCCTCCTCCCGGCATTTCAAACTCTGGAGTCTTTGCCGGTTGTAATTTCGGAACTCCCGGTAGCGGATTAAACGATGTACCGCTCATGCGAATAGCCCTTGGTTACCGAAGTATTGAAGATCTTCACCCTCGAACGGTTTAGGCTGGACTTTCTTTTGGTTGAGCTGGTCGAGGAACGGAAGAATCGCCCCAAGGGTGGCGGACATATCCGGAACGCCTGCCGCTCTGCGCTGAGAGTCCAGCATGTTAAACTCGCTTGAACGGTTCATAGCATTGAGCAAATTAGATGGATCAGCGTTCTTCGGATTAAGCATTCCAAGAACTGTCAGCTCTTCCTGTGGAACTTTTGTTCGAAGGTCGTCAACCATTCGCGCCCAGTTGTTGGTGTCGATTGCCTCTGTTTCAGCAAACCCCTTTTGCATCACCGAGTCACCTGGTTTGTAACCGAGGGTCTTCAAGGTCGCGGCTGTGTTCTCTAAGTTATCTTCACGAAATTCATCAGCCGAATTCTTTGCATACTGAATCCGAGTTTCAGTATCGTAAAGTCCGGCATCTTTTTGAACCGTGTAGACCTCGCGAAGTTCATCTAAATACTTTTGCTGATTTTCGTAATCACGTTCAGCTGTTGCCGCTGCTCGTTCATCAGCCGTTCGCGCCATCTTTGCCGCACGGTTAGCAGCATTGTTCCCAGAAATCGAATCATAAATTCCTTTGACCGTTCCAAGTCCAGCCAATATCGTTCCCCAAATCATCGAACTAATAGCGATGACGATGCAACTGACCAAGATTCCAAAAGTGCTCATGAATTTCTCCGTTGTCCAAGTTCATGTAGCTCAAATTCAATGAGCGATACAGGCCCTTCTGACTCGTTTAGGAGCACCGTGATTTTATGGTTCAGTCCACGTTGAGATTGGGCCATCCTAGCCCGCCTCTTTCCCGTTCCCAAAGTATACACTTTTGTAAGTTCATCACTCACAATTTCAATCCGCAAAGCCTGGCTGTTATCACGGTGAGCTGTTGCTTGAAATATCCTAGCCCTAGGCGCGGTGATCGTGCCCGATGTCCATTTCCCCTCAGGCATAACAGAACCGCCGTCACGGCTTACTCCACGGATCGGAGCACCCGCTATATCGCGGTCTAATGTGTCGAATTGTCCAGACATTCGAATTGCCCGAATCCCATAAGCGTGGTCAAGTGCAACCCGGCCCCAACCCGCTCCTGCATATTCGTACAACTCCCACCCACGAGATCCATCAATTACGTTCGGCTTCCGAAAAACCATTGCCCTGGAACCATAAACAACCCAAAGTGAATCACTATTAAGATCCATACCTATACTTAGCAGGTCAGGATTCGGACTATCCGTTTGAGTTAAAAACCTGCGGATAGATCCCCGCACTTCGTAAGTAAGCTCTTCCACCGGGAAACCAAAATCCTGCTGGACTCCGGCCGCACTCTTGATTAGCCAAACCTCTTGATCTTGCCCAACATAAGCAACTCCCGGATAACCGTCGTCACCCTGGAACCTGCAAGCCGCATGACCAATAACCCCCTTCGATTTCGGAACGTGACGAAATGGAGTCATAGTTTGCGGAGTTAATCCGTAGCTCGCGTAGACTCCCTGCTTTCCGAGAGCAAACAGAACGTCACCAGCTCCCACTAATTCCTTAGGCACATCTTGAAATGCATCTGCGATAGACCAATCAGATCCGGCTTCCTTGTCCGCGCTCGTATCGCTGGCTCTACTCAGCCTCCACGGCTGGCCTATTGCGCTCATTCTGACGTTGATGCTAGGTTGCTCATATCCGTACACAACAAACCCCTTAAAAACTGCCATTGAGCTCGCCGCCCCAATCGGTGTCAGCTCCGTTAAAATGCGCGCTGGCTTAGCTTGGAGAGTGGTTCTATTGTCTGAAACGGTGTACTCTTCTGCGCCTTCCATTGTCGTAACGAGTCGCCAAACATTGTCCTCCTCAAACTGCACATAAAGGCGTATACGGTCGGCCGGTGATGCCGGTGTAGGCGCGGTGGCTTTAACAGTGTTCCCAAGAAACGTTCCTCCATTCGTGAAAGAACGCGT
>JAPUDU010000170.1 GCA_027492935.1 Fimbriimonadaceae bacterium | reverse complement strand
ATTGATCGAAAGAGGCCATATCAACAGAACATACATGTCTGTCATCAAAAAAGATGGCGAAACCCACCGCTATATCCATCAGCACATCAACAAATTCGTATTCCCCAACCCGCCCGAAATGACCAAAAACATTCGGCGAGTTATCGATCATGTCAACGCGAAAAACGCGGGTAAAGAAGGCCTCCTCGAAATCATCCCCAACGCGAATGGTCTCGATTTCCACCTTGACGAAGATGGTGAGTATTGGCGTTGCTACAAATATGTCGAAAACTCAACCTCTTTCGATATTGTTCCGAACGCCGATATCGCCTACAAAGCGGCATACGCTTTTGGCTCGTTCCTCAACGACCTCAGCGATCTCGACCAAGAAAATTTCCACATCACGATCCCGAATTTTCACAATACGCTTTTCCGCCTCAGCCAACTCGATGCCGCACTTGCTAATCCCGCGCCGGGACGTATTGAACTCGCTCAAGCCGAACTTGATTTCGTTAACAAAAACCGCGAACTCGCCGGCCGCTTAATGCAGGTTATTCAAAATCATCCCGAAGCAATCCGCATCGTCCACAACGACACGAAAGTCAATAACATTCTTTTCAACGAGAACACACTCGAAGCAATGACCGTTATCGATCTTGATACGGTCATGCCCGGCACTGTCCTCTTCGATATCGGCGATCTCATTCGTACTGCTTGCAACAACGCCGCCGAAGACGAACGAGATCTCTCTAAGGTCATCTTCGACAAAGACAAGTTCGCCGCCATCATTAAAGGTTTTGCTGAAACCACGGGCAAATCACTCCACCCAGCCGAATGGGAAGCCATGCCAGCCTGCGGTGCAATCATCACCCTAACCATTGGCATCCGGTTCCTCACCGATTTCATCAACGGCGATAAATACTTCCAGGTTCACCGCGAAAACCACAATCTCGACCGGTGCCGCACTCAAATTGAGCTTGCCCAACAAATGCTGGCCCAATTACCCGAGCTGGAAACAATTGTCGCTCAACAACGAGCCCAAACCGTCTAAAATCTCTCATGCCCGGGCAAAAACTCCACCAGTTACATGTGGGGAGTTCTATGCCCAAAGATTGGGGTGGAATAGAACGCTATATCGTTTATGTCACAACCGAAATGGTCAGCCGGGGCCACCAAGTCACGGTCACTGCACCCCGAAATTCGCCGTTATCAAAACACCTCACTGCCCCTCAAATCCCTGCCCGGCTCCTTCACAAATACGACCCTTTTATCCTCGCTAAATACTTACGCATCCTGAAATCAGCTCAACCCGAACTTCTCATCACCCACTTTTCGCCCGATTACATCATGCCCGCCTACGCCGCCCGCATGACCAAAACCCGAACGTGCATGACCCGCCACGTCACCGCTCGATTCAAGTCAAGCCGAACCAAACTCTACGAAAAACTCTACGACGGTTACGTCGCAATTTCAAAGGCCGTAGAAGATCATCTCATCCAAGATCAAATCCCCAAGAGCAAGGTTCACCTGGCCTACAACGGCTCCCCCGCGCTCATCCCCATCGGAACCACAGAGCTGCAATCGCCTTCTGTCGCGGTCTTTGGACGGCTTGTCTGGGTGAAAGGCCAAGATGTCGCCATCCGCTCGCTCGAACACCTTCCGGATGTCCATCTCCACCTTTTCGGCGATGGCCCGTTCCGGGGTGAACTCCAACTTCTTAGCCAGGCCCTCGGTGTCGGCAACCGATCCCACTTCCACGGACACATCAATGAGGTCGCCAACGCCATGAACAGTGCCGACATCATCCTTATCCCGAGCATTTGGCGCGAAGCATTCGGATTCACTGCCGTCGAGGCGATGTCCCTCGGCAAACCCATCGTCGCCAACAACTACGGCGGACTATCCGAAATCTTTACCCACGATAAAACCGCCCTCCTATTCACATCATCAGATCCCGAAAAACCCGACCCAAAGCAAGTAGCCCAGCTCATCCAATCACTTCTTAATAACAAACAGAAAGCTGAAAAACTCGGATCTGCCGCTAAAGCCCACTACGAAGCGAACTTCACTGTTGCCCATATGGCCGACCGACTTGAATCTGCCTATTCTAAAATCGCTCACCCTTAAACGCCAGAAAACCGACCCTCCAGCCTAGGGGGATCGGTAATCCAGTTTGAGTTATGAGAGAGAGAGTGTCGTTTCGATTAAGCTCGTTTGCGAGCAAACGCAAAGGCAATCGAAGAAAGAAGAGGAATAATCGTGAAAGAAGAGTTCAGGTTCTCAACCGATCCCGCAAAGCTATTCGCTTGCGCGGCGACCGATGCTCCCACCAGGAGAACAACAAGGCCAACCGTTAAGATTGATTTTTTGTGAGTTCCTTTCTTCATTTCGTGTGACTTCCTTATCAGTGACAATCCACATAACTGCAAGCCATGTGCCATCCGCTTCCACCGCCAAAAAACCCGCCATCTTGCTAGCAAACACCTGAATTGAGCCATACTCCATCCTTCAATGGATCATCAACTCGTTTCGGTGATTGACTTTGGTGGGCAATACACCCAGCTCATCGTCCGGCGCATTCGCGAACTCGGCTGCTATTCAGAAATGGTTCCCTGGCAATCAGCGAGCGAACACATTCAAAGTCGTAAGCCAGAAGCCGTCATCCTCTCCGGCGGCCCCAAATCCACCCTCGCGGCAGACTCCCCAGATTTCGATTTCAACCTCGTCACGAATCTCCCCGTTCTGGCCATCTGCTACGGTCAGCAACTCATGGCCAAAAACCTGGGTGGTGAAGTCCAAAAGTCAACCGAACGTGAATATGGTCGCCGCCATCTTGGCCCCCGCTTGCGCGGCTCCCTCGCCGATTCATTACAAATTGATACCGTATGGATGTCCCACGGCGATAAAGTCACGCAAGCTCCTCCCGGCTTCACCATCACTGCCTCAACCGACACCTGTCCGGTCGCGGCGATGGAAAATGCATCAGACCGAAAATTCGGCGTCCAATTCCACCCCGAAGTCACTCACACCCCCGATGGACGAAAACTCCTCAAATCCTTCTTATTCGACCACGCCAAGCTAAAAGGTGATTGGACACCCCAAAACTTCATCGACGATACGCTCAAATCAATCCGAGAAACCGTCGGGAACGGCAAAGTCCTTTGCGCCGTATCCGGTGGTGTCGATAGCTCCGTTGTCGCTGCTCTCCTGAGCGAAAGTGTTGGCGATCAGACAACATGCGTATTCGTTGACCACGGCCTCCTCCGAAAAGGCGAAGCCCAGCAAGTCAACGACACATTCACAAAAACATTCCACCCCAACCTCATCACGATCAACGCCCACGATCAGTTCTTCGGTGCCCTCAAAGGCGTCACTGAGCCTGAACAGAAACGCAAAATCATCGGTGAAAACTTCGTTATTTGCTTTGAGCGGAATAAAGCCGTTCTTGAAGCCCACGATTTTCTAGCCCAAGGCACCCTCTACCCCGACGTGATCGAATCCGGTTCATCCACCGCCAGCAAGATCAAAACTCACCACAACGTTGGTGGATTGCCCGATTGGATGAAGCTAAAAGTCATCGAACCTCTCCGATGGCTTTTCAAAGATGAAGTCCGGGAAGTTGGACGCGCACTTGGACTCTCGTCAGAAGTTGTCGACCGCGAGCCGTTCCCTGGCCCCGGCCTCGGTGTCCGAATCCTTGGCGAAGTCACCCCCGAACGAGTCATCATTACTCAAGAAGCAGACTGGATTTTCCGCGAAGAACTCCAAAAATCCGGCCTCAACAAAGGTATATGGCAATCGTACGCCGCGCTTCTTGATGTGAGAAGCGTCGGTGTTATGGGTGACGAACGAACCTACGAGCAACCGATCGTTCTCCGCGCCGTAACCAGCGAGGACGCCATGACCGCCCAAGCATTCCCCTTTGCTTTTGAGTTCCTTGAGCTCGTTGCCCAACGCATCGTCAACGAAGTTGATGGCGTTAACCGAGTTCTTTACGATCTCACCTCAAAGCCGCCCGCAACAATTGAGTGGGAATAAATCGCAAAAAAACCCTCAACCTCCCTCACACCTAGGCCGTAAATCTCGGTAATCTCAAATGCAGATGTACGGCCTTATCGGAGTCATCCTATTTACCGCCGCTCCAAGTCACGAAGTGAAACTCGATGATCCGCGCCTGACTGTCAGCTTCAAAACTGAACAGTCCATATTCCCTCCTTCTTGGCAAACAGCCGAAATCAAGCCGACCGCCTCACCAATCAAGTCCACCGACGAAACCGCATGCGTTGATGCAGTTAAAAGATCCCTCACTAAGTATCCAATCAAACTCACCGAGGCTAATCTCAAGACTGTCTACATCGCCCAAACCCTATCGTTCTATGGCCTGAGCTACGGCGGAACAAATTCCCTTGATGCCCTCTATCTCACGCTCATCCCCGTCAATGTCGATAACTTTAACCTCAAATTTCTAGAACGAGCCTTCCACCACGAATTCAGTAGCATCCTCCTCCGCAATTACAACCATCTATTTCCGACTTCTGCTTGGTTAGAGGCAAACCCCGCCGACTTCCATTACCGAGGAGATGGAACTCAATCCCTCAGAGAAGGAACTGCAAGCACTCGCTTCGATGATAAATTCAACGCCCAAGGATTCCTTGCTGAATACTCTACGTCCAGCATGGAAGAGGACTTCAATATGTACGCCGAGGCGATCCTTTCCGGCGACCCCCAATTCTGGAAAATTTACGAGAAGTTTCCTGCCGTCGCGAAGAAAGCTGATCTCATGATTAGCTTCTACAATAAACTCGATCCAACTTTTAGCAAAGCAACTTTCGCCCACTTTGCCCAGGCCCACACTCAATAATCCGCCACAATTCCAACCCCCGATGAGCCAAATTCAGCCCATCATAATCACCAAGGAATACCGATGGGAAATGGGCCACCGGCTCAGCACCCACACCGAAGGATGCCAAAACCTCCACGGGCACTCTTATCGCCTCATCGTGGCACTCACAGGCACAAATAACTCAAACGGTATGGTCTTCGATTTCGGTGACATCAGCCGCATCGTCCGCCCAATCATTGAGCAACTCGACCACTCCACAATGCTTCACCAAGAAGATCAACCTCTCGTCGGTTACCTCCAATCTCTTAACATGAAGCTCAGCCTGGTACCTTTCCAACCGACGACTGAAGAACTCGGACAATGGCTCATCAATCAAATCGCTGAACAAATCGGCAATCCCGCCAACATCCAAGAACTCTCCATCACCCTCTTCGAAACTGCTACCTCAACCGTCACTCTTAGCCGAAAACTCTCATGAACGAAAAGCTTGAAACCCTCCTCTCCGCCGAACAAATTCAAGTACGCGTTCAAGAAATAGCCGCCCAAATTCGACAAGACATCGGAAACGAACCAATTCTTCTCCTGTGCGTCCTCAAAGGTGCCTTCCCTTTCCTCGCCGACCTCGCCAAAAACATGACTGGCGATGTCCTCTTCGATTTCATCCAAGTAAGTTCATGGGATGGCGGTCGCAGTCAAACCGGATCGGTTCGCCTTAAAAAAGACCACGACTTCGATATCCAAGGCATGCATGTGGTCATCGTCGAAGACATTATCGACAGCGGAATGACCATTTCCCACCTCCGGGAACTACTCATCACCCGCAATCCAGCATCACTACGCGTAGCCAGCCTCCTCAGCAAACCGGACGCAAGGACCCACGAAGCGCAAGTCGAATATATTGGATTTGAAATTCCAAACAAATTTGTGGTAGGTTATGGATTAGACGACGACGAGAAGTACCGGAACCTACCTTATGTAGCGGCTCTCGTCCCCTCCAGCAACACGGAATAACCTTCCAAACGACTGGATTCTAACTTCCCCTTAAATTCAAGGCTCACTTCGTTTGAGCAAAAGAAACTCCTATGAGTCACACATTCCGACCGCGGAAATCCGACAGCGGATCTCGCATGAGACGACGAACTAGAACCGATCGTCCCCGAGAATCCGAATCTATTGACCTGAGCAACCTCCCAGAAAGGGATTACAACTTTTACGATCAGCTCAGCCCTACTGAACTTGCTAAATTAGCTAAGAAACAAAAAATTTCTATCGACCAAGACCGATCACGGGTCATTGAAGAACTCATGATCCTCGAAAACGGCCCCGAAGGTGCTTTCTACAAAAAAGGCATCCTCGAAATCCTTAACGAAGGTTGGGGTTTCCTCCGTCAGCCGTCCTACCAGCCATCTAACGAAGATATCTATGTCGGTCAAGCCATTGTTAAAAAGAATGGTCTGAAAGCCGGCGACCGAGTCTTTGCTCAGGTCCGCGCTCCCGGAGATGGCGATAAATACCAAGGCGTCCTCCGAGTAGAAAGTATCAACGGTAACGGCACAAAATCACCCGAGAATCTTTCCCGACGTGATTTCGAAAATCTTACGCCCCTCTTCCCCGATGAGCATCTCCGGATGGAAACTGTTCCCGATCGAACAATCGGGCGAATTATCGACCTTATCGCTCCAATCGGTAAGGGCCAACGCGGACTCATCGTAGCTCCACCAAAAGCTGGAAAAACCACTATCGTCAAAGCGATCGCTCAAGCGATCGCCGAAAACGACCCAGATGTAGCTCTCATGGTGCTTCTTGTCGATGAACGACCAGAAGAAGTCACCGACATGAAGCGATTCGTCAAAGGTCAAGTCATCAGTTCAACCTTCGATGAACCCGCCGAGAACCACATGCGCGTCACCGATCTCTGCCTCGAACAAGCCAAGCGCATGGTCGAAGCCGGACGTGACGTTGTCATCCTGCTCGACTCCATCACCCGACTTTCCCGAGCCAGCAACCTAACGATTAATCCGTCCGGAAGAACCCTCTCCGGTGGTCTCGACCCTGCAGCACTCTATCGACCTCGTCGATTCTTTGGTGCCGCACGGAATATCGAAGAAGGTGGCTCACTCACCATCATCGCCACTGCACTTGTCGATACCGGCTCCCGAATGGATGATGCAATCTTTGAAGAATTCAAAGGAACCGGCAACATGGAACTCGTTCTCGAACGAGAACTTGCCGAACGACGCATCTGGCCCGCTATCGATGTCCGCAAGTCAAGCACTCGACACGAAGAAAAACTCTTCGCCGGTGAAGATGCGCTTCAAGCCGTCTATCACCTCCACCGAATGCTGGCTAACGCCAAAGACAACGTCGATGCCACCGAGAGCCTCATCAAGCTCCTCAAACGCACTCCAACGAACGATATGTTCCTCGAAAGCGTTATCGCCAAAACCCGAACAACTGTCTAATCACAAAAAAGCCCTTCGCACTTAAAGCGAAGGGCTTTTTTATATTTCTAATCGACCTTACTTCTTCATTTTTCGGCGAGCCGCAACTGCTGCGATACCTGCCAAAACCAACATCGTTCCCGGTTCTGGAACTGCAGTTGTAGACTCAATCCATTGCTGATTCCAGCTCACGCTCGTAAATCCTGACAACGAACCATAACCGCCCTCAGGAACACCAGCGTTAGCCGCCGTGAATGAGTTAATCCCCGCGAGCAAATATTGACCGTTCGACTCAATAAACATCGCGCCACCGCTATCGCCGCCCGCAACGTTTCCTTCCATGTCGAGCCATTCAGAAGTACCCGTCAAACTTCCGCCCGGCGTGTTATTGTCAAAGTCAGAGAGAATGGAGCCCGTTCGGGTTGTTGAACCACCAATGCTTCCCCCTCCCAAATTAACGGTGTAAAGGTCAAGCATATTGCGCATACCGCGCTTAACTCCGCCCGATCCGCCGATGGAACCTCCGGTTCCGTGTCCAAACTTCCCGTATCCAACCACGGAAGCAGAATTTCCAATCTCTGTGTTACCCGTGTAAAGAGTTGCCGCCGTCACATCCAAAACCGAAGTTGTGAGCTTAACCAAAGCCAAATCACGTCCATCAACGATAACATCATTAAAGTTCGCTCCTGCATCGGCAAGCAAATGAACCTCGCTCACGGCGCGATCTAATCCATTGACCCGGAAAGATAAGTTGCCGGGTTGAGCACCAACCACAACGTGCCAAGCCGTCAAAACCCACTGCTCGCTAATCAAAACCCCACTTGCACCGTTAATCTGGCCAACTGATGCAAACTGAGTTTGATTCGCAAATGCAATCGATTGAGCTTCCGTAACATCATCACGAAGCGTAACTGCCGAACCAACGACGGGCAAAGAGAGCGCGACAACGCCCAAAACAAAACTCTGACTTTTCCTCATTTGAATTCAAATCCTGCCCGGAATGCAATCAAACCAAGCGATACTCTCTATTCTAACGGAAAAAGACGCCATCTGCGTTCACTTCTGCACCGTATTTTTGTTGGTTCTTTAACTTACATGCCTGGGATGCCAGGTTCAGTCAGCAGGGCCGGATCAAGTGCCTTCGTCAAAGTTTCCTCATCCAGCAGACCTTCTTCCCGAACAACATCCGGAATTGACTTCCCGCTCGCCAAGCTTTTCTTCACCACATCCGCCGCAACCTTGTAACCGACAAATGCATTCAATGCAGTCGCCAAACTCGGGCTGGTCTCCGCATAGTGCTTGCATCGTTCTTCGTTCGCCGTAATCCCAACAATGCAGTTATCGACATAGGTGTCAATTGAATTCGTCAAAATCTGTAAGCTGAACTGCGCGCTAAACGCCATGCTCGGCATCATCACGTTGAGTTCAAGCTGACCCGCTTGAACACAGTAATCCAACGACTGACACTGCCCCAAAACCTGGAACAACACCAAATTCATATTCTCCGCCATGCTCGGGTTCACCTTGCCCGGCATGATCGAACTGCCCGGCTGAACCGCCGGCAAAGTAATTTCTGCCAGACCCGTTAAAGGTCCAGAACACATCAAACGCAAGTCATTCGTAATCCGCGTAAGTTCCAAACAGAACACCCGCAGCCCGCTCGCCAAGCCCGCCATACATAGCTGACTCTGCATCGCCTCGCGCATATCTTCTGTCGCCCGGAATGATAAGCCGGTGTATTCGTTCAGTAATTCCACCACGCGGAACCGGTAGTCCGGATGTGTGTTCAGTCCCGTTCCTGCTGCCGATCCACCAATCCCAAGTTCTTCCAATTCCCATGCCGCGAGTTCCAACCAGCGACGAGATCGCTTAATCGAAGCCGCATAAGCCGTAAATTCTTGTCCTAACCGAATCGGAACCGCATCCTGCAAGTGCGTTCGGCCACTCTTCAAAATCCCGTCAAACTCCACGCCCTTATCCGCCAAAGCTTTTTCAAGTCGATCAACCTGAACAAAAAGCGGCTCCATCATCAGACGCGCCATCAATCGCATCGCCGTCGGAAACGTATCATTTGTGCTCTGACCGTAATTCACATGGTCGTTGCTACCCACAAGCTTGTAATCGCCCTTATTTCCACCTAGAATCTCTTCTGCACGGTTCGCCAAAACCTCATTGCAGTTCATGTTAAAGCTAGTCCCCGCTCCCATATGAAAAACATCAACCGGGAATTGATCCCGCATCTTGCCCCCCAAAATCTCATCCGCCGCTTGCGCAATCGCGTCCACCTGAGCTTTCTCAAGGAGCCCGAGTTCTCCGTTTGCCACCGTACACGCCTTCTTCAACATGATATAGGCGTCAATCATCGTCGGGTGCTCGGTCAATCCACTAATTTGGAACAATCCTCGACTCCGCTCCGCCTGGCTTCCCCAATAAGCATCAATCGGAACTTGCACATCACCCAAACTATCTTTCTCAATCCGCGTGGACATACTCCAAGTCTACATAATCACGCGCACGTTCCCTGCGCCCAAAACCAGCCATAATGAACCTTATATGCTCGTCCCTCAGTTCGCCGATGTAAAGGCTGTCTACTTCGATCTTGATGACACCCTTTGCGGATACTGGGATGCCGCCAAAATTGGACTCAAAAAAGCGTTCGAAGACCACCCCGAACACGGATTCACCCCCGAAGAACTCCTCAAAGAATGGTCAATCGCTTTCCGTGGCTTTGTCGAAACAATCGGCAAAACCCATTGGTACGAAAAATACTGCGAATCCGGCGAAGTCACCCGCGTAGAACTCATGCGTCGCACCCTCGAACGCCTTAATATCTTTGATGAAGAACTTGCATACCGGCTCTCCCACACTTACCACGTCGAACGTCAAGCTGCCCTTGAGCTCTTCCCCGAAGCCATCGAAGTTCTCGAAGCCCTCAAAAAAGATTATCCGCTTGGCATCATCACCAACGGCCCCGCCGATATCCAACGCCAAGAACTCCAAAAACTCAACATCACCCCCTACTTCGACCACATCTTCGTCGAAGGTGAGCACAAGATCGGCAAACCCGATGAACGCATATTCCGTATGGCCGAACAATCAGTTGGTCTTCAACCTCACGAAATCCTTTTCGTCGGCAACAGCTACGGCCACGACATCAAACCCTCACAAGCTTACGGTTGGCGAACCTGTTGGATCCGCCGCCCATCCGATGTCGCCCCATCGAGTAGCTCCGGCCGCCCCGATGAACTCCCCGAATCATCAATCCCCCCCGATCTCACAATAACGAATCTCCTTGAGCTCTTGTCTTAAGCGCACGAAGGCAAGGAATACATCTGGAGAACAATAGTTCAGCTCTTCAACGTAATATCCACTTGAACCTGAACCATCTCCCCTTCTTCCAACTTTTCCGCCTTCCGAACTGCCACCTTTAAAGGAACCAAGTAAATCCCATCCTTTGGAATCAACGCCGTATAAAAAGTTGTCTCCCCAATCGTCACATCTACCGGGATACACCCCCAACCATAAGTAATCCGATTCGATACCTCCTTCAATGCGGCCGATTCCTGCTCCGGCATCCGCACAAAGTAAAACGGCGATGGCCCTCGCCAATACCAAACATCGCCACTGAACTCAAGTGTCACAAAGTAATTCTATCGCACCTAACTCAAAAATACACCTAGCTCCCCTAACTAACCTCGCAAATCTACCAATACTCCCCAATAGCGGGCCACTACGCCCCAAAGTTACTCCATGGACATGCTGACGAAAATCCTGAAAAACACCGACCTCGTACTCGGTTTAGGAATGATTCTCATCGTCGGGATGCTCATCCTTCCCCTTCCGGAAGCAATTCTCGACTTCGGCCTTGTCATTGCGATGGCATCGAGCGTCGTTATCATGCTCACCGCGGTCAACGTAAAAGAACCGCTCCACTTTAGTGTTTTCCCTTCACTTCTTGTTGTCACAACCCTCCTCCGCGTCGCCCTCAGTATTGCCGCGACCAAGCTCATCCTCGGCACCGGAGACGCCGGACACGTCATCAAAACATTCGGTGAATTTGTCCTTGGCGGAAACTTTGTTGTTGGCTTCATCAGCTTCATCATCCTGATGATCGTTCAATTCGTTGTCATCACCCAAGGTTCAACCCGCGTATCCGAAGTTGTCGCCCGATTCACCTTGGACGCGATGCCCGGTAAACAAATGGCCATCGATGCCGACTTAGCATCCGGACTCATCGACGAAGATCAAGCTCGCACCCGACGCAAAAACGTCAAAGCCGAAGCCGACTTCTATGGGGCGATGGATGGTGCATCTAAATTTGTCAAAGGCGACGCTGTCGCCAGTTTGATGATTATTGTCGTCAATATCATCGGCGGTTTGATCCTTGGTTTCACCCGGGGTGAAGGCGACATCATGACCATCCTCAGCACCTACGCCATGCTCAGCGTGGGTGAAGGCATGGTCAGCCAAATTCCTGCACTTCTCATTTCAACTGCTGCTGGTCTTTTGGTCACCCGAAACGGACAAGAAAGCGGAATGTCTGCCTCAATGTTCGGGCAGCTCCTCAACCAGCCGCGTGTTCTAACTACT
>JAPUDU010000169.1 GCA_027492935.1 Fimbriimonadaceae bacterium | reverse complement strand
GCATCGTGGGTGGACACGGGGCATCCGCGCAACGGTTTCAGGTTCGAGCGGTTCGTTTTGCTCGATGGCATGAACGACCATGTGCTCGGCGGCGTGGTATCCGGCAAGGGGCTGGGCACGGAGTAAAAACAAGAAGAGGACGAGAGTTAAAAAGCCTTGAATTGTGAGAAACCAATCGGTTATTTGAACTTCGTACGGTACAGCCAACGCGAGAGCCATGACAATGTAAGTTCCTAATGTGAATGTGAGGAACATCATTGAACCCGTTGCCAAGATATGAATTGGTTTGGCTCCGGCTATGACTCCTCCCCCGAGAAGTCTCACCCCAAAAGGAGTGGCAAGTCCACCGACTAACTTTGGGCGAGCGTAACGATCGTTGATTGCGATGAGACGAGAGGCCGTAATCACTCCGAGAACGTGACCACGATCATCAGTAACAGCGAGCGTGGAAACTTCGTTGGATTCCATTTGCCTCAGAGTTTCTGGAATCGTAGCGCGGTTTGAAATCGAAGGGATTCTTTGGAGAATTTCGATGGCAGGAGAAGATTCTGGTTTACCGGACTGCATCGCCGCGAAGAGATCTTCTTCGAAGACGAGGCCACAGTAGATGCCGTCTTCGACAATTGGGATTGCCGGAACCCCGTAGTCGATGAGCATTGTTGCGACGGCAATCATGCTGTTTCCACTGTCGGCAGATTCAATGCCGACCATTAAGTGGCCAACGGGGGGATCAGAGACTCTCAAATGGATTTAGCTCGCGGTTTCGGACCGATTTTTTATTGCGCCGAGTACACCTTCCATGTTTTTTACGACAATAGAATAGATGACGCGACCGACGAGGGGGCCAAGGCCGGGAACGCTGTATTCATATTCAAGTTCTGAATCGAAGCGCGTGCCGTCGTTTTCTTCGGTGAACTTCCACTTGCCGACCATTTTGTCGTAGTCGCCTTTTTCTTGGCTGAACTCACAGGTACGGTTTTCTTGATTCCAGATGTCTTTTTGAGTCCAGCGGATTTTAAGTCCAAAAGCGGGGACGCGACCAACCCAGTCGCTTACAATTGTGTCGCCGTCTTCGCTAACAATTTCGATTGAGTCAACGTCATCCATAAATTCGGGAAACGAGCGATTATCGCGAGCAATGGCGTAGACTTTATCAATCGGAGCGTCGATCAAGACGGATGTCGTGACTATTGGCATGGTGGTAGGGTCTGAATTCAGATCACAATCTTCTGAATCGATTGGAATTGTACCAGCGAACAGGATGAGGTTCATTGAGTAGAGAAGAGCTTGGAGGGGACATGATGAAGGCGCTGATTTTGCAGGCGCCTGGTTGCTTGGAGTTTTGCTCAGTGCCGGTGCCGGTACCTGGTCAAGGCGAAATTCTGATACGAGTGCAGGCGGCTACAACTTGTGGGACAGACCTGAAAGCATTTCTGAGAGGACATCCCCAAATTCCAATGCCGGGAGTTTTTGGTCACGAATACAGCGGCACAGTTGTCGCAGTTGGGAACGGTGCGCCATTTGCGGTTGGAGATGAGATTATGGGCGTTCATTCGGCCCCTTGTCAGCAGTGCCGATGGTGCTTGCAAGATCAAGAGAATCTCTGTGATTCGATCATGGCGACCAAGGTTTTGGGGACTTATGCAGAATTTTTGCTCATTCCGGAGCGAATTGCTCGAACAAATGTTTTCCCAAAGCCGAACCGATTGAGTTTTGAGCTCGCGGCTTTACTTGAGCCTTTGGCTTGTGTTGCTCAAGGGCTTGAACGGGCTACTCCGAAGGCACAGATGGATGTTTTGGTTATTGGCCCAGGGGCGATTGGGCTGATGTTTGTGGCGGCACTTAAGCACATTGGGGTTCGTGATGTGACTTTGGCAGGGCGCAATCCAGCAAGGTTATCGGTTGGGGAACAGTTTGGGGCTCGTCCAACATCGCTTGATGATGCGGCAGGCGAATATGATCTTGTCATTGAATGTACGGGCAATGTCGATGTTTGGGAACGGTCGATTGACTACGTTCGGCGCGGTGGGACACTGGTTCTATTCGGTGGTTGTAAAGCAGGAACAGAAGTTCGATTTAATACGCACCGTCTCCATTACGACGATTTGACGTTGCTTTCACCATTTCATTTTGGAACCCGGGCGGTTCGCACAGCAAGAAACTGGTTGATGCATCCGGATTTTGATTTAAGCCCTCTCTTCTCCGGTGACAGAAATCTTGCAGATGGGGAATCCGTTTTTAGAGATTTGGAAGCGGGTCGAGGGATTAAATATGTCTTCCATCCCTAAGATGATGCGGGCGGCGCGGTTTCATTCAGGGGGTGAGGTTCGTGTTGATGAGGTTCCGGTTCCCAGTTGCCCTCCGGGTGGGTTATTGGTGCGAAGTCTTGCTTGTGGACTTTGCAGCGGAGAGCTGATGGGTTGGTATATGGAACGGAAGGCGACAAAAGGGCCGCACGTTCTGGGACATGAGGTTGTGGGAATTGTGGTTGAGAGCGAAGATGAACGATTTCCGGTTGGAATGCAGGTCTCACCTCATCACCATGCGCCATGTTTTCGTTGCCGATTCTGTGAACGGGGGGCATATGTTCATTGCGAAACTTGGCGAAAGACTCGTCTTAATCCGGGGGGGATGGCCGAATACTTTGCGGTTTCAAAAGAGAATTTGGGAGATTGTCCCATTACTGATGGGCTTGATGTTGAATCGGCGACCTTGGTTGAGCCACTTGCATGCGTAGCAAAGCAGTTAAGAAGATTGCGCTATGTGGAAGGTGAATCGGCGGCGGTGGTTGGACTTGGGGTGATGGGGTTACTCCACGCTCTCATGATGCCAGGTTGTGTCGGGTTTGAGCTGAAGCAAGATCGCATCGATTGGGCGAAATCGGTTGGCGTTGATTGTGACTCAGTTGATGGGAAGTTATTTGATTGCGTTGTGATGTGTCCTGGATCGGTTGATGCCCTTGAGTTTGCGGCGGACATCACCGATTTCGGTGGACGCCTTGGTCTATTTGCTCCGATGCCACCTGGCAATCAAATCTTTAATTTTGAGAAAGCTTATATGCGTGATATTGAGATGGTGAATAGCTATTCGTGCGGGCCTGATGATACGCAGATTGCACTGAATTGGTTGATGTATGGCCGGGTTAAGGGAAGTCAGGTGATCTCGGATCGAATTGAGTTAGATCAGCTTCCGGAGGCGTATGAAAGCATGAAGAACGGTGAAATTTTGAAGCCGGTGGTGGTTTTTGGATGATTTACAAGGCAGGAGGGTTTGAGTGGGGCGATGTTGACCGGCAGGATTATAAAAATGAGCCGGGTACATGGATGGATGTTAGCCGTAGAGTTCTTTTTACAACAAATGATAGCCAGTTTGAAACTCGCTATTTTGAAGTGGCACCCGGCGGATATACATCGTTGGAGCACCATCAGCATGAGCATTGCGTTGTCGTGATGCGCGGAGGGGGAGAGGTCACAATTGCGGACGATGTGACGTCAATTGGATTTGGGGACGTCGTTCATGTTGGACCCCATGTTGTTCATCAATTCCGGAACCCAACAAGCGAACCTTTTGGTATCTTGTGCATTGTTGATAAAGAACGGGATCGACCTATCCTTGTAGGGAACGAAGGTTTAGATTAAACGTCTTAGCTCATCGTAAGAAAGAAAAATGCTTCCACTCCTCGCCGCAGTTCTCCTCACCCCTTCCCATTCGATAGCGAATGCTTCGCTATCAGTGGATGAGATTGTAGAATCTGCTTGGACGGAATTGGCGCAAGATAAAGCGAAAGTTATCACGCCCGAGGACGAAAAGCGCCATCAGGAAGATCTTGAAAAAGACAAGAAAATTGGTAAAGAAGCATCGGCGGAAATTGATAAACAACTGAAGCCGAGCAAGGATGAAAATGCAACGGCCAGATTGAAGGCGATCGGAGCTGAAATGGCGGAAATCGCCAATGCAAATAATGTCAGCGTAATGTGGGGCGACCAGCGCCACAACGAATTCACTTATGAATTTAAGTTAGTGGAAGGGGACGATGTTAACGCTTTCTCTTTGCCAGGGGGGACAATTTATTTTTATGAAGGTCTTATGAAGTTTGCGGAGACTGATGATGAAGTCGCGGGAGTTGTAGCTCACGAAATTTCTCATGCTTCTTTCCGACACATGGACGCTTTAAGACGAGAACAAAGCAAATTCGATTTGGCTCAGCTTCCCATCTTGATTGCGGCAGCATTGGGTGGCGGACGGGATGCGATGAACGCTTTGATTGCGGTTCAGTTGGTTGGAGCTGGAGTTACCAGTGGTTGGAGCGTAAAAGCCGAAACTTCAGCTGACTACGGTGGATTGCAATACATGAAACTCAGTCGCTATAACCCGGTCGGCTTGTTAACCTTTATGGAGCGACTTGGTTATCGAGAACGTTTGAGTCCTCAGTTAGACTGGGGAATTTATCGTACTCACCCCCCAACGAGTGAGCGGGCAAATTTTATCACTCGTTCGATGAACGAATTTGGCATTCCAATCAAGCGTAGCCAGACAACCACTTCCCTTTCAGCGCGATCTATCCCTGCGCCAGATGGTAGTTTTGTGATTTGGTTTGGGGATCATGAAGTTGCGACCTATCGGGGAGCAACAGCGAAAGATCGAGGCGCACGTTCGGTTATAAGGATCAACGCATTTCTGGATTCGGTGCCACAAATGTTCCAGCTTTCGACTAATGGGGATGAAATATTAGGGAATGGTCGCTCTTTGGTTGATTTTGAACCAGAAGATATGACTCCGGAGCAAACATTAGCGAAAGAGCGAGACGATTCATTAGTTACGTTGCGCCGAATTATTTCCGAGCTTAATTTGCGACTTTGGCGCGGTTAGGAAGTTTTTTTGCGAGGCGTTCTACGGCTTCAATCAGTCGAGTGCCGGTATCTCTTCCGTGAAGTGAAAGAGTTGCTTCGTAGCCACCTTGGTCGTAATCTCTGGGAGATAAGATGTATCCAATCCATCCGTTACAGTGGCTGATGATGCTTGACGTGTAGCCTCGTTTTTCCAATGCTTTTGTAGCTAATTCTTCTAAATCATTAGTCGGTTCGCCGGGGACACCGAGCAAGATATGATTGCCAATCTTGACGGCGGAGATATGGCCCGTTTGAGGAGCAAATTTGTTGACAACGATTTGCGCGATGGCATCGTTTATCTTGTTTTCACGGGCGAAATTGGGGTGAGGGGTTGGCTTTTCGAGTTGAATTGGTTCTGTTAGGAATTTGAGGTCTGGGGTGATTGGTTTGTAATGTGATGGAGCTTTGAAGAGTTGTTCAGCTACTCGGATAGATTTTTCGTTTCCGGTTCCTCCATCAACATTTGGAGATGCGTTGCCGATTGCGCCCGGAAATACGAGCCCGCCAAAATTTTGCATGTACGCACCGGGCCAATCACCGGAAGTTGTCAGGATATCGGAATCGTGGCATGTTGCATGAGCCCCGAAGACTGTAATAACCGGTTGATTGTCGCTGGTTTCGATGCGAGTGAGGCGATTTGAAACAGTGGAGTTTGGTCTGCGCGATCGGGCAAGTGTGGTTATTGTTTGATCAATTTTAAGGCTTGAGGGGATTGGTTTTTGCTGCTGGGCGATTGCGATTCCGCCGGCGATTTTGAGGCTGTACCAATCTAGCCAATTACTTTTGAATGTAGAGATTCCGGGAATACGGAAAGTCATACGCTCGTTGAGCATTTGAGTATCGGGAGCGCAGTGAGTGTGGGTAGCCACGAGAAAGACCGGAATGGAGGTGCGTCGTTGTACTTCGCGGTGGAGGCTTTCAGGAACGGTTAAACCTTCAAAACTCACTAAAGCGACCTGATCTTTTTGATAAGTGAGAATGAGAACGTGGGCGAAGAGGGTGTCTCCGCCGGGGAGGCTGATTTTGTCTCCGCGTTCTGTATATCCGCCGAGAGGAAGTTGCTCGTTGGGCGCTAGAGGCTGATTGTAGGTTTGAATAGAGTATTGCGGGATTGAGTTGGTTAGAAGTAACGAAGGGAGCATTGGTTTGAGTTTACGGCTTTGGGACGGTCAGAGTTGGTCATTTTTTGGTGCGGTGCTACAATTTAATATATGAGTTTTACGATTCGGCTTGCGAACGATGAGGCAACCGTCGAACCGGGTTCGAGTGTTCCAGTTGCGTTTGAGATCGTAAACTCGGGGGATAAAGAAGCTGAATTTGAAGTTTCTTTGGAGGGCCTTGATCCAGAATGGGCGGCAATTCCTGTGCCGACACTTTGGGTTGAACCAGGAGAGACGAAGGTAGAACGAGTTTTTATCAAGCCTTCTCGTGAATCGGAAAGTAAAGCGGGGATTTATCCGTTTGTTATTCGCGTACGGTCGATGGATTCGGGCGAAGCTAAGACGGTTCAAAGCTCACTTTCAGTTAACTCTTTTAGCAATGTCAGTATTGAAGCAACTCCTAAGCGCGCAAGTGTGAATGTGTCGCATCGGTCAGCGAGTTTTGACGTTACAGTCATGAACCTCGGGAACACGGATGAAAATCTTCAGATTTATGCGAGCGATGTTGATGACTTGATCGCGTTTGATTTTGGAGTTTCTCAGATTCACCTGACACCGGGCCAGCAGACCGTCGTACAGATGACGGCGACAGCAGCAAAAGTAAAAGCTTTTCAGGGCATGGCGATTGCGCCGGTTACAGTCAGCACTCGCAGTTCGGATAATCCGGCGGTGGCGGCGAGCAGCCAGGTTCACGTTGAAGTACGACCGATTGTTTCTCCGGGGCCATTGATCGCCATTATTGGGGTGTTGATCGTTTTGGTTGGTTGGATTTTAAGTATTCCGAAAGAGCCGGTGGTTAATAGCTATTCTGCGTTACCTCGCGAGGCTTTGATTGGCGAAAGTTTTCAGGTGACTTGGGACACGAGCCACGCCTCGTCGGTTACGATTGTGTACGGTTCGACAACCTTGGATAAGTTGCCGCCAGATGGTGAGACAACGTTGCCCGCCAATGAACTCGGCGACCAAGAGATTCAGATTTACGCTATTGCAGGCAAGGTTCGTAGTGAGCCAGTAACAGTGCCCGTCAAGGTAACAGAACCACCAACCGTTCCGGAAGCGGCTATTTTGTCTTTTTCGGCTAAACAGACTGAAGTTCCGATTGGTTCATCAGTCGTTTTAGAGTACCGGCTGAATGATGCGGCCACTTATGCTTATTTGGAGCCGATTGGTCAGATTGAACCGAGTGCGAATTCAATTCAGGTTCCTTCGCCGCCGGATGACTTGCCAGGGAAGGGGGTCAAGACAATTACTTATACATTGATGGTGAAGAATATCAGCGGCAAAGAGGCGCCGGTCAAAAAAGTGACTATTCGCTTTGTGAAAGAATCTAAAGCAGTTATTAGCACCTTTGAAGCTGATCCCGTTGAAGTTGACCCTTTGATCGGGCGAACAACTTTGCGATGGCAAGTTTTGAATGCAGTTCGCGTTATTCTTCAATACGGTGACCGTAAGGATGAGCTGACCAGCATGGATGATCGGCGTGACTTTGTGTTGAATGAAGACACGACTTTTACGATCGTTGCTTATGATGCGCAAGGCTTAGAGACGAAGAAGACGATCTCAGTCAAGATCAAAAAACCGGTTGAGCCGACGGAGCCCACTGTCGATCCAGGAACAACAGGTGACCCGGCCACGACCGGAACTACAGGTACTAATCCGCCCACCGGGGGAACCACACGTCCCCCCGGGAACGGTCGGTAGGGTGTAGTCTGGACGGATGCCCCGCGCCCTCATTAGCGTTACCGACAAAACCGGAGTAATTGACTTTGCTCGCCAGCTTTCAGAACTTGATTTTGAGATTTTGAGTACAGGTGGAACGGCCAAAGCGCTACGAGAAGGTGGAGTCACCGTTGTTGATGTGAAAGACGTCACCGGTTTTCCCGAAATGCTTGACGGCCGGGTGAAGACTCTTCACCCCAACGTTCATGGCGGCATCTTGGCAGATCGGAATAATCCTGATCACGTGCGTCAGCTTGAGGAATCGGGGATCGGCGGAATCGATATTGTTTGTGTGAACCTTTACGCATTTGAACAAACTGTTAGCGGCGAGCACACCCTGGCAAATGCGGTGGAATCGATTGATATTGGTGGCCCGGCAATGGTGCGCGCAGCGGCAAAGAATTTTGGTAGCGTCACAATCGTTGTCAATCCGGCGGAGTATGACCGGGTTATTGAAGCTGTTCGAGCTGGAACAGTTGCAGATTTGCGGCTAGAGCTTAGTGCGGCCGCTTTTCGGCACACGGCTTACTACGATTCGGTGATTTCTCGCTATTTGAGTGAAGCGGCGGGGGTTGATTCGCTGACCGATACGGTCACGATTGGTTTTAAGAAGTCCATCGGGATGCGATATGGCGAGAATCCGCACCAATCTGCGGCTTTGTATATTGATCCGCTCGCGAAAGACGGGGTTGCCCGAGCCAAACATTTTTGGGGCAAGGAACTGAGTTACAACAATATTTTGGATAGTGATGCGGCGTGGGAACTGGTGATGGATTTGCCGGAGAAGTCTTGTGCGATTATCAAACACGGAAATCCTTGCGGGGCGGCAATTGGTAGCACTTTAGCGGAAAGCTATTCGATGGCGAAATCCAGTGATCCGATTTCGGCTTTCGGCGGGATTGCGGCATTTCACGGTGTTATCGATTTAGCGGCAGCGGAAGAAATGACCAAACCTAATAACTTCCTGGAAGTTGTAATTGGCTTAGGTTTTGATGACGATGCCATCGAAGTTTTTAAGAACCGGAAGGGTTGGGGGCAAAACGTACGGCTTCTGATTGCTTCTGCTTCTCCGGATTCGAGTTACTTAACGGTTCGATCTGTTCGTGGCGGGGTTTTAGTTCAGGATTCAGATGAAGATCCGGCGAACGAATGGCGCATTGTTACTGATCGACAGCCGTCGGAATCGGAGATGGCGGCCCTGAGACTGGCTTGGAAAATGATTCCACACATTAAGAGCAACGCGATTGTGTTAGCGGATGCTCATCAACTAAGGGGAGTTGGGGCGGGGCAAATGAACCGAGTTCAGTCTGTTCGGTTGGCACTTGAGCAAGCAGGTGAGTTTTCTTCGAATTGCGCGCTTGGTAGCGACGCGTTTTTCCCATTCCCTGATAGCATTGAAACGGCGGCGGCGGCAGGAGTCAAAGCTGTTATTCAGCCAGGCGGAAGCGTTAAGGATGACGAGGTGATTGCGAAGGCGAATGAGCTCGGAATTGCCATGGTTTTGACAGGAATTCGGCATTTTCGTCACTAAATTGCGTTTATGCGTATCCTTTTTTGAGGTGAGTGCATCAAATATCTTGCGTCAACGTGCTAAACTTGACGCTCGGAACTGGAGCTGATTTTGAAAGACCAAACGAATTTGATCGTCGTGATTGTAGCCATCGTGTTTATGATTGGCTTTTCACTCGCATTTGCCTTGACTCAGCGCAAGCCTTTGACACTTGCAGATCCTCCAGTTGTACCGACTGCTGACGTAAAAACTGCCGAAGGTGCAGTTGTGTACGCGAATGCTTTGCCGAACGCAGGTAGTGGAACTGGTACCGGCGGCGCTGGTGGCGCATCTTCTAACCGTGGTCGCGGTGGCCCACAGGGTGGCGGCGGTAGAGCTTCCGCACAAGGTGGCGGTAATGGACCAATGCAACCGACTGGCGTAAGTAGTGCTGGTAAGTAGGTTACACTAGCAGTTCATTTGTGGCAAACGGTCAGTCTCCTGTTTGGTTTCGATCGCTGACATCTAAATTCCGACGCGATATCGGAATTGATTTGGGCACAGCGAATACCCTCGTCCATTTAGCTGGACGAGGTGTTATTATTCGTGAACCTAGTGTTGTTGCAATCAATCGCGATACTAACGAAGTTTTAGCAGTTGGTGAAGAAGCCAAACGCATGCTTGGGCGAACGCCAGCGAACATCATTGCCATCCGCCCATTAAAAGATGGGGTTATTGCTGACTTTGATTCAACTCTTGCGATGTTGAAGTACTTTATTAAGAAGTCGAGTCGTGGCCCGACTTTACAGACTACAGTCGTTATCGGAATTCCGAGCGGTGTTACGGAAGTTGAGAGAGATGCGGTGCTTGATGCCGCGCGGAAAGCGGGGGCGCATCGATCTTATGTTATTGAAGAGCCGATGGCGGCCGCCATCGGTGCAGGAATGCCGGTCGAAGAACCGGTTGGTTCGATGATCGTTGATATTGGTGGCGGAACAACGGAAGTTGCGGTCATTTCCTTAGGAGGAATCGTTCATAGCCGCTCTGTTCGAACGGCAGGTGACGAAATCGACGAAGCGATTGCGGCTTATGTTCGCCGGGCATACAATTTGTTCATTGGTGAACGCACGGCGGAATCGATCAAGCTCGAAATTGGCTCAGCATTCCCGCTTCATGAAGAGCTTTCGATGTCGATTAAGGGTCGAGATTTGATTTCTGGTCTTCCCCGTTCGGCGGATATTACAAGTATCGAGATTCGCGACGCGATTCATGAGCCGATTCAAGTCATTGTTGAAGCAGTGAAACTAACCCTTGAAGCGACTCCGCCAGAATTGGCGGCTGATTGCATGAATCACGGGATTGTGATTGCCGGTGGTGGAGCTTTAATTAGAGGGCTCGACCAGCTTATCTCGGAAGAAACCGGTATGCCCGTGCTTATAGCCCGTGATCCGTTGAGTTGTGTGGCGATTGGGACGGGACGGATGGTAGATTTATCTAACGAAAGTCCGTCAATCCGGCGGATGTTGGAGAACGCATCGAGAGGCTAGTTGATCCGCCTCGGCGAGAATGGATATGGTTGATTGTCCTGCTCGTCGTGAGCATAGGGCTTGGAACTCTGCAAAACCGTAGCCGGTCAGCAGGGAGACTTGATCCTGTTAGCAGTGTTGTTCAGTTTTTTTTGATGCCCGGTGTGGTTGGTGGTAACCGGAGCATGGATGCGGTTGATTTGTTTTTTGGTGGTGTAGGCGACGCAGAAAAATTACGCGCTGAGAATATGAAACTCAAAGGCGAGTTAAGAGCCGTTCGTATCTATCTGGAAACGGCAGATCGCCAGCAACAGCAGATTCTCAATCTTCGGGAAAAGTTGGGGCTTAGCACACTTGGTCGTACTCGGATTGATGCGGATATTGTTCAATACGTGCCTTACGATAACCGCATCACGTTGAATCGCGGATCGGCAGACGGAATCACGCCTAATTTGCCGGTTGTCACTCCGGACGGGCTTCTTGCTTTGGTGAGCACGGTTTCTGAGCATACGAGCGGGGCGGTTCTTTTGACATCGAGCGGGGTTAGTATCGGTTGCATTGCTCAGGGCAACATACCGGTTGCTGGACTCGTTAAGGGTCAACGGAGTGACCGACTGGTTATGGATGTTTTTGAAAATGTGAATATTGAGCCTGGTAGCGAAGTTATTACCACCGGATACAGCGAATTTATTCCACGTGGGATTCGGATTGGGATAGTGACCGAATACTTTAATGACCAGGAGTATGGTGTTCGACGTGCTTTTATTTTGCCCAGTAGCCAAATTGGTATGACCAAGGAGGTCACAGTTCTTAAATGAAGCAGCCCGTGCCATTCATTGCAGCGATTTTGCTGCTTGGGATTGCGACGATATTGCAAGCCGGGGTCTTTGATCGGTATCTGTTGTTGGGGGCTCAACTCAACTTGCCCGTCGTTGTTCTCCTTTGCTTTGGTTTGATTTCGCGTCCATCGGCGGGTGGAGCGCTCGGATTATTGAGTGGCATTCTCACCGGTGGTTTATCGGGAGCAACATTGATGCACTACTCAGTGAGTCGCGTTTTGGCAGGATATTTTTTGGGCGTACAAAGTAAAAATGAGCCGGAGATACGG
>JAPUDU010000168.1 GCA_027492935.1 Fimbriimonadaceae bacterium | reverse complement strand
AGGCCTACGGAACTCTTAACTATAATCCTATCCCCGTCAACCTAATTAAAGGCGAAAATGCCCGAGTCTGGGATCAAGCCGGCAACGAATACATTGACTGCATCGGTGCATACTCTGCCGTTTCCCACGGTCACCTTAACCCCAAAATCGTCCAAGTCGTTAAAGACCAACTCGACAACGTTGCTGTCGTTTCCCGTGCTTTCAACAACGCTGAAGTCAGCCTCTTCCTGAAGGGACTCGTCGAATTCTGCGAACTCGAACGCGCCTGCCCCATGAACACCGGGGCCGAGGCTATCGAAACGTGTATTAAGCTTGCCCGAAAATGGGGTTACACCAAAAAAGGTGTCGAGCTAAACAAAGCCGAAATCATTGTCTTCCAAGACAACTTCCACGGTCGAACCACCACCATTGTCGGTTTTAGTAGCGAACGCGGATACAAAGAATTCTTTGGACCCTACGGCCCTGGCTTTAAAATCGTGCCGTTCGGAGACATTGAAGCTCTCAAAGCTGCGATCACCCCGAACACGGTGGCCATCCTCGGTGAACCCATTCAAGCCGAAGGCGGAATCATCATGCCCCCCAAAGGTTGGATGACCGAAGTCCGAGAACTCTGCGACAAAGAAAATGTCCTTCTCATCTGGGATGAAATTCAAGTCGGCTTCTACCGCACGGGCAAAAAGTTTGCCTGGATGAATGAGCCAGGTGCCAAACCGGACATGATCGCCGTCGGTAAGCCCCTCGGCGGAGGAATGATCGCAGTGAGTGCCGCCGTCGGCATGAATCACGTCATGGAAGTCTTTGAATTCGGTGACCACGGTTCAACGTTCGGTGGTAATCCTCTCGGATCCGCCGTCGCTCTCGCTGCCATGGCCGAATTTGAAACCGGAGGCTACGCCGAAAGCACTGTCAGTCTCGGTAACAAAGCATTCGAAAAACTCCGGAATGCCAACCACCCCGCAATTAAAGAGCTGCGTGGTCAAGGCCTTCTTATCGGTATCGAAGTTCAACCCGAAATCGATGCTAAAAAACTCGGTGCCGCGTTCACAAAGCACGGTGTCCTTACCAAACAAACCCGGAAAAATACATTCCGGCTTACCCCACCGCTCACCATTGAAGAAGACACTCTCATGGAAGCGATTGACCGGGTTCTCAAAGCCCTCGACAGCATAACCTAACTCATGGAGCAAGTCACCAACGTCAAAAATGATGCCATCGCCAAAATCCACACGGCGAAAACTACCGAGGAACTCCGGGCCATTGATCTCGAATTCCTCGGTAAAAACGGCTCCCTCAGCGGACTCATGAAAGGCATTGGTGCATTGCCCAACGATCAAAAACCTCTCTTCGGTGCCGCTGTCAACTCTGCCAAATCCGAAGTCGAAAGCCTTCTGAATCAAAAAACCGCGTCCCTCAAAACGGGCGAACTCGCTAAACAGTTTGAGGCGGAACGAATCGACATCACCCTCCCCGGACGCGCTCCCCAATACGGCCGCGAACACGTTCTCCAACAAACCACCAACAAAATCAAACGTGTCCTTGGATCAATGGGATTTGTCTACCAAGAATCTCCCGAGCTTGAACGATTCAAATACAACTTCGAAGGTCTTAACTATCCACCCGACCACCCAGCCATGGATGAGCAAGATACGTTTTACGTAACCGACGACCTCGTTCTCCGAACTCAATGCACGGCACTTCAGCCAAGAGTTTTCGAAACCACCGAACCGCCATTCCGCCGATTCACCGTCGGAAGAACATTCCGCAACGAAGCCGTCGACCGAACCCACAACCACACATTCCACCAAGTGGACTGTTTCATGGTCGATAAAGGCATCTCCATGGCTCACCTCAAAGGCACACTAGGTGTCTTCGCCCGTGCGATGTTTGGCCCCGAAGTCAAAGTCCGTTTCCGGCCCGACTTCTTCCCCTTCGTCGAGCCCGGTGTTGATTACGCTATCTCAACCCCCAAACTATTCAATGGAAAGTGGGTCGAACTCGGCGGTGCTGGTCTCATCCACCCCAACATTCTCGAACGATACGATATCGACACCAAAGTCTATAGCGGATTCGCATTCGGCCTTGGTGTGGAACGCATCCCGATGATGGCGTACGGCATAGACGATCTCCGCCACTTCTTCGATAACGATTTTCGATTCCTTTCCCAATTTGCATGATCCGTCTTCACCACGTCGGCATCCCCATTCCCGCCGGGTCTGAGGATCAAGCACTTGCCTTCTACAGCCAAGTGCCCGGATTCACGCATGTCCCCAAACCACCCGATCTCCACCTCGATGGAGGACTCTGGTTCCTCCTCGCGGACGGTCGACAAATTCATCTCCAAATCGATATCCCTCTCCCCGAAGGAAGCCGAACCCATCCCGCGTTTCTCGCCGATGATCTGGATGACTTAGCCAACCTTCTTTCCACTTACGAAATTCCCCTCGAATGGGACGATAACTGGCTCAACACCCGCCGGTTCAAAATCCGCGACCCATTCGGCAACATCCTCGAATTTATTGACGCCAAACAAACCACTCACCCACTGCCATGAAGCTCACCTATTCCATGATCCGTGATTACGTCGAAACCAACCTCGACGCCGAAGCCATCGCCAACCAACTCACCATGACCGGCTTTGAACTCGAAGAAATCACCGACGCCGAAGGCGAGCCCATGCTCGACATCAACATCATGGCTAACCGAGGCGATGGAGCATCCGTTCTTGGTCTCTCCCGCGAACTTCTCGCCAAAGAACCAACTGCAAAACCGACCGAGCTCTACTCCCGCGCCACCAACCGATTCCCCGCACCAGATGCCGGTTCCCGCGATATCTGGGCTAAAGCCAGCGTTGAAATTCAAACCCCGACATGCAGCCGATTCGCTTGCCGTATTTTCGAAAATCTTCAGAACGGCCCCTCACCAGAATGGCTCCAACAACGCCTGCGACAAATCGGTCAACGTCCCATTTCTCTCCTCGTTGACCTCACCAACTACGTGATGTTCGAAGTCGGGCAACCTCTCCATGCCTACGATCTTGATCTTCTTCAGGGTGAACGCATCATTGTCCGCCAAGCCCAAGCTGGAGAAAAACTCAAAACTCTGGATGGCAATATCCACGAACTCCAACCTCACCACATGGTTATTGCCGATAGCGAAAAGGCAGTTGGTCTCGCCGGAGTCATGGGGGGTGAAGAAACCGAAGTCTCCAGCACAACCACTCGATGCCTTCTCGAAGCCGCCCACTTCACCAACACATCCGTCCGCAAAACCCGAACCGAACTTGGCTTCTTTACCGAAGCCAGTTACCGATTCGAGCGTTCTGTTGATCCCGAAGGTGTCGTCGCCGCCCTCAACCGCTTCACCGAACTCTACACCGAAATTACGGGCGAAAAACCCGTCGGCGGCGTCATCGACGTCTATCCCACCAAACCCGAGCCCATCCAGCTCACTCTCTTTGTGCGCCGCGCCTCAGAACTGCTCGGCATGACCATCACCGTCGAACAAGCCGAACTCTATCTCTCCAAACTTGGCTTCAAAATCCTTGGCATCTCACCCGACTCCCTTGAAGTCGAAGCCCCAACTTGGCGCATCGATGTAGTCCGCGAAGAAGACCTCGTCGAAGAACTCGGACGCGTCCACGGATACGAACTCATCCCCGAACAACTGCCCATCGGCTCCACCCCCATCGGCGGCCCCCAAGGATTCGACCTCCTCACGGATCAACTCCGCGAGGCCACCCTCCGTTGCGGATTCAACCAAGTCGTGTCCCACTCCCTCCGCGACCTCCACCTCCTCGACGCCCCAGTATTGGGCGGCGCAGGTGAAATCAGTGGCTTAAGCTCTGCAGAATTGAATGCGGGTACCCCCGTTGTTCAACAACCCGGCAGAATCCGAGTCCGCCAACCCCACAGCCCGGACATGGCGTACCTCCGAAACAGCATCCTGCCATCTCTCGCCGACGCCCAACGACGCAACAATCTCGAAGACATCCACATCTTCGAAGTCGGACGTGTCCACACCGAATCCGGCGAATTCACCCAAATCGCCCTCCTCAGTGCCGGAAAATTTGATCAACCCGGTTGGCGACCCACCGATCCCACCACCGCCGATTTCTTCACCCTCAAAGGTAGCCTCGAATCCATCGCTGCCGCTACTTATCTCCCCATCTCCTACAAACGGAGCACAACCGACCCCCGCTTCCACCCCACCCGCCAAGCCAAAGTCATTCTCGGTCAAACCGAAGTTGGTGTCATGGGCCAAATCCATCCCGTCATTGCCGAAGAAACAAATCTCCCCGCCACCACCGTCATGGCTGAACTCACCCTTGACGGTCTCAAAAACGAGCAGTTCGGCACCCCAACTTATCACGGCATCTCCCGTAATCCCGCCTCCCGCCGCGACATCGCCATCCTCATCAAAAAAGATATTCCGTTCAACGAACTCGACCAAGCAATCCTTCAAGCCGGCGGCTCCGACCTCGAGAACCACTGGCTGTTCGATGTTTACGAAGGCCAAGGCGTCCCCGAAGGCTCCCAATCTCTCGCCATCGCCCTCCAATTCCGCCGCATGAACGCCAACCTCAATGATGAAGAATCCAACGCCCTCCGCGATAAAATCGTCGCTGCCCTCACCAAGCTCGGCGCTACCTTACGCTGATACTTTTTATGGACAAATCTCTCGTACAAGCAGTTGTAGGAATACTATTACTACCCAAAAACCGTAAAGTAGACCCGTATTGTTACACGTCTTTTCTTATTGATATTGATGATCAGTGGATTTTGATAACTGCAAGCCATTGCAAAAAATTGATCGTTGACGCTAAAAAACGGTTACCTGACCTTTGCATGATGTTAGTTGGTTATAGTGGAGAACGGTGGCAACATGTAGCGATAGCTCAAGATAGTCTTGTGTTTTCGGACTTCAGCTTGTCAATGCTTGAATACATTAGGAACGGCGTTCCAGGATTCGAAGACTTTACCGAACGTGATGCGGAGCTTCTTGATATCTGCTTTTCTCCTGTGACGGGCACAATACGTGACTACTTGGTGAACGTTGGTTGTAAACCCTATTCGCTTGAGCAGGTAACCCCAACAATTGAAACTGCCCAAAGTATCTGTGAACATGATAATAAATGTATTATCGCCTTTGGATTTCCTGAGTTACTTTCGCGGAAATATGAAGAGTCCAAGGAATTCAAATGTGAACTAAAGTCATTCCCATTGGTTCCGTATACAGAAGATAAGCTGAGTGATGAATCGACTGCATCTATGTTTAGACCATATTTTTACTGGCTTAAGCCAGACTGGAACGAGGACTACTGGAACAATCATGTCGTAGGAATTAGCGGCGGGCCAGTAATACTTTCAGATTCCCATCAACATGTGGTATTGGGTCTAGTCTCCCGGCAATTCCCACAAAGCAAGCCTGAAAGAATTGGGGTAGTAGCCACGGATATTATCTTCTCCCTATTATATGAAATCTTGGCCGAGGATTGATGAATAGGCTTTCCATCTATTTTTCTCCTCCCACCTCACTCATTCCCTAAGGATTATGGAGAGACTAACTTCTATTTCAAGACCTTCCCCAACCAAGCCCCCAGCCGATCCAATAACCCCGCCTCCGTAAACTGCCGCCCTCCATGGCCCGCCCCTTCCAGAACCTCGCTCTCCACCGGAACCCCAGTTTTCTTTAAAGCCGCGATCAATAACTCACTCTGATTCGGCGAAACCGTCCGATCCGCAGAACCGTGCACCACATAAAAAGGTGGATCGCTTTTGCTCACAAAAGTAATCGGATTCGCCTTCTTCGCCATATCCAACTTCTCAGAAACCTTGCCCCCCAGTAAAAGCGACTCCGGCGAACTCGCATCCCCATGCCGCTCAAAGCCTGGAGTCGTAGCAAATGCCGCCAGATCCGTTGGCCCGTAGTAATCAATCACCGCCTGGACCAAAGAATCCTTATTCAAACTCTTCTCCAGACCATCCCACTCGTCGCTCGTCCCCGCCAATGCCGCCAAATGGCCACCCGCCGAACTCCCCCAGGCAACAAATTTCTTGCTATCAAAACCGTACTTATCCGCGTTCCGTCGCAAAAAGGCGATTGCCGTTTTGCAGTCGTTGATCTGCGCCGGGAAAATCGCCTCCCCGCTCAACCGATATTCAATGCTCGCCACCGAATACTCCGGGTTCCTCCGCTGAAACTGCACTGCCGGCAATGCATTAGATTTCGATCCACTCGTCCACCCGCCTCCGTGAATCCAGACAATCAACGGAGCCTTCCCTTCACCCTGCGCCGGATAAATATCTAACTTTAGCGACCGATCCCCAACTTTCACATACTCTACGTCCCGAATCACTTCCGAACGTTGACCGCCAAGCATGCCTGCCACGATTAAAGAAACCATACCGGCGAAGAACGCAGTTCAGCCCGCGTTGTTCATTTGACAAGCTCTACAAATCTAAAACCTTATCAAATAGCCATTACTGCCCCGCCAACTCCCGCAACCTCTCATAAAGCTTCACCATCGCCAAAGTATCCCGCTCGCAATACCGCAACAAAGCCTCCCGACGCCGATCCAAGTCATCTCCCAACAGCTCACCCGTCCGCGCCAAAATGTAACTCATCTCCGCCATCCCCCCACTTTTCAATTCCAAATCGTCATAGCTCAACCCCGGAACCATCACCGGCAACACCACCTTAATCGAGCTCTTCCCCCGAAACTTTGGATGATAAACCAACTCACCAAAAAACTTCTCCAAATCCACCGAAGACTTCAAAAACTGCCCCATCAAAGCATTCGCTCCCGGCACCCCCGCCGCCATCAACCGGTTCAAACACCGCTTCTCAAACGGCGAATAATGCACAATGCTCCCTGCACCCTCAAACACGTCCGTCAACGCCGCAACAATCCCCGGATGAGGATCTTCACTATCCAAATCAATAAACTCAAAGTGAGCCAACTCCCGGCCCGGCTCACTCAAAACATGGGCACTAAACTGGAAAACTACGAGTTCCCCACCCCGCATCCCCACATTCACTGGAAACAACGGCGAAGCCGTCTCAAAATCCAAAAAAACTGCTGGATAATGCACCTTCTCAAGTTCTGACATCAAATCATCCGAAACCCAAGGTTCCCTCCCGGTCGCTAAAGCCCGTCGAACACCTTCCGCCTTCGCGCTCAACTCCATTTCCGGCGGCAACTCGCTCATCCTCCGATAACCCGCCTCTCTCAAAGCCGCATACTTGCGCTTATCCAAGTTCGGCGCAAACAGCAAGTCATCATCCGCCAACCCCGAAAAGCAATATCCATAAAATGGACAACCCGCTTCACAATGCCGCCCCGCCTCAATATTTTCTGCTTCACCAGAATCCAATGCCGCCCGCAAAGCTTCCAACTCAGGCACCAAATCCTCCGCATCCCGCCGACAAATATCCGTCAGATCCTGAACAACCAATAAGTCCTCAACCCGACTCTTCTCCAGCGAAGGCGCATCCTGAGCAATTAAAACCAGTTCAACTTGCTCAATCTTCAACCCCGCCCGAGTCAACACCAAGTACTGAAACATCGCATCAAGCGTATGACCTTCATTAACCGACTTCGCCGCCTTGACTTCCCTAATTCCCCAACCCTCCCCGATTCTGTGAAGAATATCAACCTGCGCATAAAGTCCATCCACTTCAAACGCTGCCTCGTAAATCACATCATGGCCTTCCTCCAAAAGTCGAGCTGTATCAATCAAACGATCCCGGGTTGTCTCGCCCACAACTTCAACACCCCCTGAATTCAAACCCCGCCCCATCATCCCCACCTGCTGGCCAATCGCAGCCCGCGCTTCCATCGCCTCATCACGAACCATCAACTCCGGTTGATTAAGGCGAAGCCAAAGCCGCTTAGCGCATTTTTTTCCATCCTTAAACGCCGACTTCGAAAGCCGCCTGATTCCTGAACTCACGTTCCAACTCTACCGCGCACCTCACACAGAACAACAACCAAATCTTTTTATCAAAAACGACTCTAGGACCAGGAACTTATTTACGATACTATTCGTTTCGTTATTAGAGGATTCTTCAATGATCACTCATTAAGGAACAAGACAATGAATAAATTCACAAAAACCCTGGCTACCCTGATCGCTTTGACCACTGTCACCGCTAGCCAAGCTGCCCCGATCAACTTCAAAATTGGTTCCGGTAACCAAACTCAACAAATCGCCCAAGTCGAATCCGCAACCGATTTCGAAACCTTCACCGGCCGAACCGATAAAGTCACCGGCAACCTCAAGTTTGATGTCGCAAAGAAGACTGGCTCCGGCAAAATCATCATCGACGCCGCCAGTATCAACACCGGAATTGATCTCCGTGATGAGCACATGCGCGGCCCAAATTGGCTCGACACCAACAAGTACAAAACCATCACGTTTGAAACCACAAACGTTAAGTTTGTAAAAGGCAACAGCTACAAAGTCACTGGCAAGCTCACCCTACACGGCGTTACAAAGACAGTGAGCACCAACGTTGATGTCAAGTACCTCAAAGCATCCGATTCAACCAAGAAGGCTGGATTCAAGGGCGATGTTCTTCAACTCAAAACCAACTTCAATATCAAGCTTAGCGACTTCAAAGTCATGGTTCCTGATATGGCTAAATCAAAGGTCAGCAACAACGTAAAAATCAGCGTCACCGTTTACGGTCAGTCCGGAGCCTAGTCTCAAAAACGGGCATTATGAGCAAGCCTCCTGATGCCCTTCCACCACCATGAAAATTCTCCGAATCCTTGGCTACATCATTATCGCCCTCTCAATCGTGGGCGTCATTGGTGCCCAAGTCACCAAGTCCTCTTACGCCAAGCGCGCAAAAGTATATCAACGCATTGAACGAACTGAAGAAGCCGCCTTATTTGGCGACGTCGGCACAAAAATAGGATCACCCCAAGCCCTCATCATTGATGATGAAAAGGCCATTCTTCCTGAAAAACTTGAAGACGGAACCCCGCTTATAAGCGAAAACTATCTCAAAGAAAACAATATCTACCCGCTACAATTAAAAACGATCAACGAAACAACCACCATGGCAACCATGTCATCACTGGCAGCATTGATAGTTGGCGTTCTCATCACTCTTTTTGCGGGCAGTAAGCTAAAAGCTACTTCGCTCTAAACAGCCACTCAGTTGGCACGCTACGACGTCGAAAACCCGCGGACTCCACTTCCCAGAGGAGTTCGCGATTTCCTCCCCCATCAAAGTAAAGTAACTCAAACGGATAATCTCCCTTAACTAATTTCACGGTCACCTGACTTGCTTGCGCAACCCCAACTTCAGATAAATCAATCAACTGAAAACCCGCTAGAGTCAAGCGGCTACCATCATCGCTCCGCAGCGAAAAAGTATAAGTTCCATCATTCGGAATACGAACAATCCCGCTAAACCGAACCCCAAATGGGTCACCCAGAAACCGCCACTGGTTCGCCCAAGTTTCGACACCTGTTCTTTCCACTGTGCCTGAAAATCCTTCGACCGATCGAAAACGCCCACCATACCAATCCGCCCAAAGCCCAGGCTCCAACGCTCCACTTGGCGCCTTGTATTTCAAATAATGAATCGTATCCGGACGCCCAACCGCTCCCCCTTTTCTCTGAAACGCCACTTTCACCGTTCGGCTTTCTGTCACCGTAAAAGGATGTTTTAAGTCCTCACTCGCCGATGTGGGATTGCTACCGTCTGTGGTGAACTTGGCTCCCAAACCAGTTGATTGACTAGGAGGAGGCAAAATAGAAGAATCCCGGAAAGCCACTAAGATCGAATCATATTCCGGTTCACGAACATGGCTTTCAACCCCCAGAACATCAAGCCGTTCACTTTGTTCTGCAACTACCTCAGAAAATCGATTCCAATCCTTCAGCGCTAATGGAGTCCAGAGTGCTTCGCTCAAGGCCAGCATACGTGGGAAAACCATCTGTTCAACATCCGGCCACCGCTCCAATCGCTCTGTCCATACTTGCCCCTGCCCTCCCAAAATTAAGCTCTGTTGCGGCAAAGTTAAACCTTTCGGCATAGGATCAAACGAATAAACCTCCTTCATCGGCGTGGCAACATAGCCGTGGTCAAAATAAGTCTGCTGTTGCGGAGCAAGAATCGCCTGCTCTCCCGCCAACGCCGCAGCGCGCGCACCAGCTTCTCCCCGCCAGCTCATCACAATTGTATTAAGCGTGCTCCCGCCTTCCAAAATCTCATCCCAACCCCCCGCAACCCGCCCCTTTCTCTTCAAAAACCCTGACATGCGACGCATAAAATAACCGTACTCTTCATGCACATCAGCTAACTTTTCCTTCTGACGCAACGTTACACAATCAGTACAGGTTTGCCAAGTCTTTTTATCAACTTCATCTCCCCCAATATGCACATATTTCCCCGGAAACAACGCAACGACCTCGTTCAAAACATTCTGCAAAAATTCGTAAGTAGCGGGCTTACCCGGACAGTAAGTGTTCACAAACTGCGTTCGGATCGACGGCAACACCTTATTCACGCTCGCTTCATCGCAAGCTAACTCCCGATTCACCCACAACGCCGGCAGACTATGGCTCGGCATCTCAATCTCCGGCACAATTTCAACATGACGCGCTGTCGCATAGGCAACAACCTCCTTAATATCTTCCTGTGTATAAAATCCTCCGTAAACCTGATACACACCATCGTTCTGATTAAAGAAAATCTGTGAATGGTCAAATCCTCGACCATCGCCAATGCGCCATCCTCCAATCCGCGTCAAATCCGGATACTTCTTAATCTCAATCCGCCAGCCGCCATCATCCACCAAATGCCAATGAAACTTATTGAACTTATACAAAGCTAAAGTATCAATGAACTTCTTGACATTCTCCTTACCAAAAAAGTGCCGAGACTCATCAAGGTGCATCCCACGCCACGAAAACCGTGGCCCATCAGAAACTTCGACTGCCGGAACCTTCCAATCAAGAAAAACTTGCTTCTTAGATTCAACTTCAAGCGGCAAGAGCTGTCTAAAACTCTGAATGCCATAAAACAACCCCGCTCGTTCAAATGCCCGAATGCTTACATACTCATCCCGAACACTCACTCGATACCCCTCTCCCCCTAACCATTTCATCTCTGGCTTAAGATCAAGCTCAATATAATCTTTAGCCGGTTTAATCGGCCGAATCGGCAACGGATACCCCGTAGAAACTCGTAACATCCCCGCGATAATTTCCGCTTCCCCAAGTGCATCCCCCGATGCAACAATCACAGTCGAAGGCAATATCTCAAACTCGCCCACCTTCCGCGTATATTCCTGCGGCTGAGGCACGATTGAGGGCAGTGAGGCAGATTTCTGACCCAAGAATGCAAACGCAATGAAGGATGAAAGCCCAATCACCATGCTCCCGTCAATTCTACCGGAGCCTCACCTCCTCCCACAAAGACACCTACCCGTGACCTATCAAACTCATCTGAACCAAAACCTCAGCCCAAACGTTAATGTAAAATAGAAACAGAGATCTTACGATGTTGACAGCCACAATTGCCGCAATCCCATTGCTCCTTTCTTCGACAACTCCCACACAAACCGCTTCCGAATGGCCATTCAAAATTATGGAAAGCGCCATGGTCGTTGATAGCGAGGTCAACGGACGCAAAGTCTCCTGCATGTTTGATACCGGATTCTCCGGCTCCTACGTTCTTAACCAAAGCGTCAACGTCGGCAAGCCAACGGGCGTGATGAACCTTCAAGACTTCGTGGGTGTATTCCAAGCCCCGACTGTCGCAATAACATCACTTAAGCTCGGCGAAGTCAAAATGGATCCTACCGATATGCAAGTCGTGCAAATGCCTGACCAAGACTATTCCATGAGCTACGGCACTCACTGCGATGGAATCATGGGTCTCGAAGTCATTGCCCACCGCGTCACAACCATCAATTTCG
>JAPUDU010000167.1 GCA_027492935.1 Fimbriimonadaceae bacterium | reverse complement strand
GAACATCGACTTGTGAGTAAACGCAATCTTCTTCCCGTCGGTCGAATAAACCGGTGTATCCAAACGGAAGTTCGTGAAGAACACTTCACCTAGTCGCAAATTCGTTGTATCAAGTGTATAAATCCCGGAAACGCCCTTCTCAAAGGCCGCATCCATCGTGATCTTGTCACCAACCCAGCTCGAAGGCATTTCCGTGTTGCTACTAAAGGTCAATCGAACCGTTGCCCCGCCTTCAACCGGAACCGCATAAATGTCCCAGTTCCCTTCACGATCACTCGCAAAAGCAATCCATTTACCATCGGGGCTCCAAACCGGGCGGTCATCCATCTCAACGTTGCTTGTCAAAGCAATCGCGCGACCCCCACTAGCCGGAACAACCCAGATATCTCCCCGATAAGAGAAGGCAAGATTTCCTCCATCTGGGCTGATCGCAAGCGACTTAGCCCCCGTAAAGACATGCGGTGACGCCGGAGGCAACTGCCCCGGCATAAACGACGAAACGATCATCAATGGCACGATGCTCATAATTCTTCCCGTAACTACCTCACAGGTTAACTCCTACTGTTCCTTAATGTCATGTTAAAACCCCCAAATAACCCAAAAATCGAACTAAAATATCACTCAGTGCCAGAAATCACCCTCATCCCCACCGAATTCTCCCACATTCCCCATTTCTTCGAATTTGAAAAGGATCCCACCGCCGTGCACATGGCTGCGTTTGCAACCCTCGCCACCGACCTCAGCCTCTTCACCGCGACCTGGCAACGCCGTCTCCAAAACACTGAAAATCTCCACCGAACGATCATCTTAAATGAAACCGTAGTCGGTGGAATCATCGCCTATGAAATGCACAGCCAACGCCACATCGGCTACTGGATCGACCAAGCCCAGTGGGGAAAAGGAATTGCCACCGAAGCCCTCAAACAGTTCCTTCTCGTCGAAAAAACCCGACCGCTCACCGCAACATGTGTCGCCGATAACACCGGATCCCGTCGAGTTCTTGAAAAAAATGGGTTCGTCTACGATCGCTCCGAAATCCAACCTGCCCCCGCTCGAAATTCCGATGTAGAGGAAGCCTTCTTTATTCTCCAAGAGTGACACGCATATTTGAGGCGTTTCCTAATTAATCAGCGAATACACGCCATTCGCGCCTGAACTTCATCCAAAGCCCGAACCGCTTGCCTTAAGTTCTCAATTCGATTCCCGTCCCCGCGCAAAACCAAGTCTGCCCGCAAACGACTCGGCTCCACCCAGTTCTGCCAAGACGGCATAACATGTGTTTCCCATTGAGTACGAATGGACTCCTCACTACGTCCCCGTTCTAGCCGATCCCGCTCCAACCTTCGAGCAAACGCATCTTCAACCGAAACATCAACAAAAATATTCAAGCCGTGATGATTCGGAATCGCATTTGGATGTAAAGCAAACTGTCCCTCCGCCAAAATCACCCGACTCGGACGTACTTCTCGAAAACCAGAACGCAAACTGGTCACAAAATCGTAGCGCGGAACCCCAACCGATTCCCCACGACCTAACGCTTCCAAATGCTCCCGCCATTCATCTAAATGAAAAATCTCCGGCTCATCCCAGTTCAATTCTTCAACCGCTGCCCCTGCCGGAATATCTCGATAATAATCATCCATTTGCAATAACGAACCGTCAAGCTCCTCGGCCAAGTCACGAGCCAATGTCGTTTTGCCACTTGCACTCAGCCCCGCAATCGCAATCACGATACACGGCTCAGAAACGGTCGTTTGCAAGGTTCCTAACACGGGCTTTATTGTGAACGATGACATCAAATCAACTCACTCCTCACTAGGCCAAGACGAAGCAACCCTCGTAATTTACGCACATCATTTCCCCAACTGTTCAATGAATACTCCTAAAACTACTTAAATCCAGTGTTAAGTCTTCTTAATCTTTCTTCCAGAAGGAACAAAAGCTACGTTAAGCCGTCATAATATACGTGGAGTTAGAAATAACTTCCAGGAGCTACCAACAAGGATGAAAACCAACGATAGGTTGGAGCTCTCGGAAGATGAAGCATTTGCGCTTCTCACCCTGGCAATGACCAGCGAGATTGCACTTGATTCAACATCCGAAAAAGCGGTCAAAAAACTGGTTGAATACTGCAAGAGACATCAAAGCAATCATACAAGCCGACCAGAATTAGACTGTGAGCTCATCGGGGCGAGTTAATTAACTCGCCCCCGACCATTTCTCTTGGGCCATTTTACGTTGTTTGAGAGTACAGATTCTAAGGAACGTTATGCCCTGCATTTCGCAGATGATGCTTCAGCGAGAACACTTCATCCAACTCTGCCTCATCCAAGTGCGCCCGAACCTCCGCATCGGCATAAACTGCCGTTTTGAAATCAACGCCATCCCATGCGTTCGCCGCATGACTCTGAGCAATCTTATAAGCCGCCTTGCGCATCAGCCCTTTCTGAATCAGCGAAGTCATCAAATGCTCACTAAACACCAAATCACCCATTAAGCGCATATTCCGCTCCATGTTTTCGGGCAAAACAACCAGCCCTTCCAAAATCGACCGCATCCGATTCAACATAAAGTCCGCCAACTGACAGCTATCCGGCAGAATCACGCGTTCCATCGATGAGTTCGTTAAATCGCGCTCGTGCCAAGTCGCCACACTTTCCAGCATCGCCCCCGCATTCCCCCGCAAAATTCGACTCAACCCAACAACCGTCTCGCTATTCCAAGGATTCCGTTTGTGTGGCATCGCCGAGCTACCCGTCTGCCCCGCCTTGAACGCTTCCTGAACCTCCAAAATCTCTGTGCGTTGCAGGTTCCGAAGTTCTGTTGCCACTCGCTCAAGTCCGGCTCCCAAAAGTGCCAGCAAATTCAGAAAGTCTGCATGGCGATCCCGATTAATAATCTGCGTACTAATTGGTTCAGGTTTAAGCCCTAATCGATCACAAATCGATGCTTCCATCTTCGGATCGACATGAGCGTGAATCCCCACCGCCCCACTGATTTTCCCATAACCAACTGTGTCGCGCATCGTCTCCAAACGAACAATGTTTCGTTCAAGTTCTCTCGCCCAACTTGCACACTTAAATCCAAAAGTGATTGGCTCCGCATGGATCGCGTGCGTCCGACCAATCATCGGCGTATCCTTGTGCTCTTCCGCCAACCGCTTAATTTCTTGCCAAAGCTTTTCTGCCGTCAAAATCAAAACCGAGCAGCTATCCCGTAGCATCATCCCGAGTGCCGTATCAATCACATCGTAACTCGTCACGCCGAAGTGAATCCATTTCCCCGCCTCCCCAATGTTCTCTTCGAGATTCCGAACAAACGCCGCCAAATCATGCCGCGTCTCTTTCTCAATCTCATCGCAGCGATCAATATTAAATGCTGCTTTCTCCCGAATCTGCTCAATATCTTCGTCCGGAATTGTTCCCGCATCATAATGAGCCTCGCAAATCGCAAGCTCAACTTCCATCCACCGCTGATATTTCGCTTCCCGGCTCCAAATCGCCGTCATCGCCTCCGTCGTATATCGATCAATCACTCCCCCAATTTACCAACCTTTGCCCAACGGCTTTTCCCCCTCATACCAGTCGAGGGACTAAGGGAGGGGCAAGGGAATCACAACGACTCACTTGAACCAAACTATGCAACCCATCACCTAAAAATACAGTCCAATATCTAACAAGCATGGCCCTTCAACCCAACGGACCAGAAACAACACCATCTGAACGCAACACCGCCGCGCTCATTCATATCATAAGCATTTTTACTCCCCTGTGGGTGCCTGCTCTCGCGTGGCTCTACTACCGAAATTCGTCCCGATTCATCTCATCGCACTCCTGGCAAGAAATCGTTGACGGCATTGTCTGGAAGGCACTGCTCCTAATTGTCATGCTCGTCAGCCTCGGATTCACAATCTCTCGGCTCATTTACCACTTCCAAACCAACTGGGAAACATTTAGCTGGCAAGAACTCCTTATCCGCCTCGCCATAAGCGTCACCGTATTTGTCACCCTGTTCACATGGAACCTCATTCAAGCCCTCAACCAAGCCCGAAAAGCTCGAGCCGGAATATGGCCAAAACGTGAACTCAAAAAGCTCGCAAAGCAAGCCGACTCAACCACCCCATTACTCCCCTAAATCAGTTATTTTAAGGGAAGGCTGGCGTATCTCGTTGAACGATCCTCAAGTTGGTATGTTCCAACTGCAGCACCTCCTTAAATCTAATTTCACGGCACATCAACCTTCCCCGCGAAAACTGATGATGCTCGCAAACAGTCAAAGTAGCAATCTTCTTAGATGCCAATTCAAAACTAACAATGCCGCAAGCATGCAACGATTCTAGTTATAAACCGATATCTTTCCGATACTGCATGCCTTCAAATCGAACCGCCCCAATCCCTGCATAAGCCTTCGCGCGAGCATCCTCTCCATCTAAGCCCGTAGCCGAAACCGCAACCACACGCCCACCGATTGTCGTCAATTCTTCTCCCGACATTCGAGTTCCTGCATGAAATATTTCGACTCCATCCATCACTTCACGAATTTCAATGGCATGCCCTTTTTCATATTCTCCGGGATAACCACCGCTCGCAATAACAACGGTGCAAACTGCTTCACTCAAAACCTCAATTGCTGGAATAGCTTCCCCCCGCGCACATGCTAAAAGTGCATCCGCAAACCCATCGCCCAATCGCCGAACAACACTCTGAGTCTCAGGATCACCGAACCGAACGTTGTATTCCAAACAATAAGGCACTCCGTCAGATAACATCACTCCACTAAATAGCACCCCTCGATAATCAATATCCAAGTCAGCTAGCGAAGACAAAATGGGGCGAACAACTGCCTCTTCAGTCTCCCGAACCAAATCTGCAGAAACCCAATCAACCGGCGAAAATGTTCCCATTCCTCCAGTGTTAGCTCCTTCATCGCCATCGCCAATTCGTTTGTAATCCTGCGCCACCGGCAAACTCAAAATTTCTGACCCACTCACCAAAGTCAAAAGGGAAAACTCTTTGCCCTCAAGCCGCTCTTCCAAAACAATTGTGCGCCCCGCCTCGCCCAGCTCCATCGCCACAAGCATCGAATCAATCGACGCATGTGCCTCTTCTAACGAATCGCAAACGATCGCGCCTTTACCCAAAGCCGCCCCACTTGCCTTAACAACTACCGGACGCCCCGCTGCAAACTCAGCCGAAGCATAATCCCGCGCCGCCACTGGATCACTGAATGATTGATACTTCGCCGTCGGGATCCCCGCCCGCTTCATCATATCTTTGCTAAAAGCTTTGCTTCCTTCCAAGCGCGCCGCCGCTTGCCCTGGCCCAAAAACCGCAAACCCATTCTCGCGAAACATATCTGCCATTCCCGCAATCAACGGATCTTCGGGCCCAACAACTACCAAATCAGGCTTCACTTCATTCGCCCAATCCAAAATCGCTTTCCGGTCATGCACCGCATGCTGAACAACCTTTGCAACTTCTGCAATCCCAGGATTCCCAGGTGCACAAAAAACGTCGTGCCCTTCTTGGTCAAACTTCCAGCACAAAGCGTGTTCCCGTCCGCCACTACCAATAACGCAGATCTTCATTTCAAATTTCCCTTCTGTATTCAAGTGCACTCAAAAGCGTCGCCGTATCCGCATAATCCAGTTCGCCTCCAACGGGCATACCATGTGCAAGTCGTGTTACCTTAATTTCTAAAGGCTTGATCAATCTCGCCAAATAAAATGCCGTCGTATCGCCCTCTACCGTAGGATTCGTCGCAATAATAACTTCCGTCACATTGCTCGCCAATCGTTGAATCAATTCGCGAACCTTTAATTGCTCCGGCCCAATCCCATCAATCGGATTCAGTAGCCCATGCAGAACGTGGTACTTACCCCTAAACTCATTCAGCCGTTCCATCGCCGTAATATCGCGCGGCTCGCCAACCACACAAATAACATCTTCTGTTCGCCGTGGGTCAGCGCATATCTCGCACTTGATCCCTTCACTAATGTTTTGGCAAACCTCGCACAATCGCAACGACCGCTTAGCTGTAACAAGACTCTCGCTCAACCGACGAACGTCATCATCTGCCATCCGCAAAATATGAAACGCCAGGCGTTGAGCCGATTTCGGTCCAACACCTGGCAATTTCTCAAGCTGAGCAATCAACTCCGCCAGGGGGCGGGCAAACTGCATATCTTATAGTCCGAGCTTATCAAGACCAGGAACGTTAGGCATGATTTCTTGAACCTTTGCGTCGCGCTCTTCAGTCGCTCGTGCAAAGCCATCTTTCACTGCCGCAACAATCATATCTTCAAGAATCTCAATGTCTTCTGGATCAACCACTTTCGGGTCAATCTTTAAGCCTTGCAACTCGCCCAAACCGTTGAACGTGCACTTAACCCCATTTTTCTCAATATCAAATCGTTCAGCCGCAAGCTCAGCATCTAAGTTTTGAGCACGAGCCATTGCTTGTTGAGCTTGGGCCATCATGCCGCCCATACTCTGTCCACCAAAATTCTTCGGGAGTTTCATAACGTGTTTTTACGCATCCCCATCTGCCGTACCAAAAATTCGCTTGGCTGCCTCGGCAAGACGGTCACCTTCTAAACTAGATTCTACCGAAACGCCCTCAATCTGTGCCGCCGGTTTCTCCCTTTTTGCCCCCGCAACAAACTCAAAATTGACCTCAGACCCAGAAAACTTCATCCAAGAATCCCGAATCGCTTTAACCAAAGGCACTTTAGCATTCACCCAATCCGCATTCATTTGCGATTTGAATTCAATCGTAACATAATTATCCGACTGAGAAACTCCACGGCTATCTTTCAAATGAATCGCCGCCGCCTTAGAAATTCCCGCCATTTCCTTAACCACTTTCTGCCAAATCGAATTCACATCCGAATCATACGAACTCGCTAAATCCTCTTCAACAATATCTACCACTGGCTCATCAACAACATCCAGCGAGACTTCAGCTGGTTTCTCATCCACTACAGCCGACGTCGGAGCAACCTCTGGCTCCCGAACAACATTTTCAACTGGTGCTGTCACTTTAGGTTCACTAACGGGAACCCGAGTACCCGTAGTTTGAGTTGGTTTCACCGCCGGAGCGGCCGTAGGCGCATGAAGATCCAAAGCCACTTTCAATAGCTCCGCCTCCAACCACACTCGAGGAATCGTAACTTCCTTAACCGCTTTATGCCGACTCGCAATCTCCGCTCGCAACCGAAGCAAAATATCCTGCCCCATTCTTGCCGCAGTTGCTGTCAGCCCCGCCTCAACTGCTGAGTCACCCGTTCCCCCACCTGCCGAAAGCAAAGCCCGAGTCAAATCGCTCAAGCGGTACATCATGCTTTCCAAAATCGCTTGTGGATCTCGGCCACGCTGATAAATTCTATCCAACGTTCCCATGATCGCCGTTAAATCACCTCGCGCAATCGCCTGAAGCAACTCATCCGTGACTTCATCACTAATCAGCCCCAACTGATCGTAAACATGCGCCAAAGTCAGAGTCCCTTCCATCGTCACCGCCGCCTGCTCAAGCAAAGTCAGCGCATCACGATATCCCCCATCACTCAACCGAGCAATCGCTGTAATCGCTGCCGGTTCCGCGGTCAAACCTTCCTGCTCAACCACATAATTCAACCGCTTCACCAAATTCGCAATCGAACCCCGATGAAACTCATATTTCTGACAACGACTCCGAATCGTTGGCGGCACCTTATTAAATTCTGTCGTCGCTAAAATAAAAATCACATGCGCAGGCGGCTCTTCAATCGTTTTAAGGAGCGCATCAAACGCCTGACGGCTCAAATCATGAACCTCGTCAATAATAAAAACACGATACTTACACATCGTCGGCTGGTATTCGCTTGCCTCAACAATGTGCTCCCGCACCTGGGCAACACCAGATTCACTTGCCGCATCCATCTCAACGACATCCATGCAAGTGCCATTTGTAATCTCCGCACAAATTGGACAATCCGGAGGAATATCGGCACTTGGCCCACCTGTGCAATTCAACGCTTTCGCTAACAAACGCGCTGTGGAAGTTTTCCCTGTTCCCCGCGGCCCAGTGAACAAATACGCTTGAGCAATTTTCCCTTTGGCAATCGCATTCCGCAAGGTCTGAACAATGTGCTCTTGACCCACCAATTCGTCAAAACTTTGACTACGATATTTGCGAAAAAGTGCCTGATAACTCAATTCAATTCCATCACAGTTTTACTTGAAAAACAGACTCCATCGCTGGGATAAAGAGGGAAAAGTCAGGTGCCGGGATATCCGTAACACCCAGTCCTCTGGCTACCGTTGCTGCCTTCCGGCCCTGGCGGAGTTCACCGGATTTCTGCCGTACAGATCCCGGCGAAAGAGCAAATGCCCTTCCGCCAGAACCTAACACCTGAACTCAAACAAAAGTTATTCTTCAGTCTGTGGCTCGTTTCTCAAGCCTGGAACATTGATGACTTCGTTCGTCTGACGTGAACCCGTTGCAACATATCCCTTCGTTCGGAGAATAGGAACCTTAGTCGCCCATTCGCCTTGTCGAAGCAGTTGGTCTCGCGTAAATTCAAGCCTAGCGTAAACTACTCGTTGACCTTCACGAACTTCAGTATTCAAGTAATTCTTGTCCGTCATCCCTTCACCGCTAAAACCGAAACGGTCTTGAATGTGCGGCGGGCCAGATCGCGGATTGTAATAGAACTCAACTACGTAGTTATCCGAGCTAAACGGATACATCGTTGGGTCACGAGCCATGTCAACTCGTCGGTAGAACGCTTGATTCTTGACAAACAACCCGTCCTGCATAAAGGTGATATCTTTTTCCGGATCAAGATCAACCTTATTACTTCGTTCCCAAACCATCGCCGCAGGACGACCACTCGCATTGTCACGATCTCGCAAGACAATCCGAATTCGAGTACCAACCGGCTGAACGCCCCAGGTTCCTTCAACACGAAGAACCTTTGCGTCTTCAACCGTGACCTGAGCCGTGAATCCTACATCGTAGGCTGGCTTCGTGTCGTAATCCCACTCGTTGTAATAGCCACCCTTAATAGCAAAGTTTCCACGCTGAGCCATACGAACAAGCAAGTTGTCCAAGTTGCCTTCAAGAGTGTCAACGTTTTGCCGATTAGCAAATTCGTTCGGATTCTTCTTGAGTTCTGCTTGTGCATTATTCAAGAGTCCCTCATAGTGGCCAATCGCTTCGTCGAGCTTGCCTGCACGCAAGTAAGCCATCGACAAAATGTTCTTCCGCGCAACCTGCATATCTTTGTGCTCGGCTGCCTGCTCCCACCAATCAACCGCATGATCGTAATCATCGTCAATCTTGTGGTACCAAAGCCAGCCAGTTTCAAAGAACAACTCATAAGTGTAGTTGTTGTTACGCGCTCCCTCTGCACCTAATGCAAGCGCACTTGGAATGTACCGGCGGTCAGATCGGTTTTGCTCATCCGTAAAGTTGTAAGCGATGTGCCACATACCTGTTGCATAAACGTCAATCTGCTTAGGGTCAAGCATCGTAACAAGTCGAATAATTGGCAAAATCGCGTCATAGTTCCCTTCATCAAAGAACGTATCCGCTCGAACCCAAAGAATCCCGGCAACCATCTCCCGAAAACCCGCGAGGGCAATCAACAACTGGTCTGCCTGCAACCCACTGATATCCGCATCCACACGCGGTGAATAGTTACTTACCCAAACAGGATAAGCCGTTCGGTTCAGCGCCCCTCCAACTGCTACCAAGGCAACAATCGAAGCTAATAGTGGAGCTCGCTTTAATCGCATCATTACACTTCCTTGCGGTCAAAAATCATCATCCCGGCAATCAAGAACACCGCAATGTAGATCAACGCATAGCCAACAATCGTCGCGTAATAAAATTCAACGGATCGCAATTCTGGACCACGGTTGATAATCCCGCTTTGAATGTTGTACTGAGCAAAGTTCGGAACAACGGTATGAACCAAAGTTGCCGCACCTTTAACTGCCGGAGACAAACTCTTGTTGTTGCTTAAGTCTTGGAAGACCGGGCTAAACAGCGTCCCAATCAAATAAACACCACCGGAAAGGAAAATGTTCACGATCGGAGAAACAAAAGTTGAAAAGAACATCGCAACTGCTGCCAACAAGCTCATCTGGACAAAGAAGAAGATGGGAGCTGTCGCCAACCGCATCACGTCATCCATCGAAGCGTCTTTCTGCATGATCTTAAAGACCAAAACAAGAACCGTCGACATCAAAACCATCATCATGAACAGAGCGCCAACTGCACCAAGGTACTTACCTAAAAGGAAGTGCCATCGGTAAACCGGCTTACTGAGAATCGTATAAATGGTTCGCCGCTCAACCTCATTCGGAAGAAGATATACCGTCAAGACAATCGCAATAACCGCGCTCGTCAACTGGATAATCCCCAGCGTAAAGCTCGTCAAAACCGTGTAATTTTGTCGGGCCGAAAGAACGCTCAAACCAGGAGCGATAACCAAGAACAAAACACCGATCAACAAAATGACCAGCAAAACACGACGTCGAATCGCTTCACCGATCGTCGTCTTGGCAATCGAAATTACTGCGTTCACGAACTCACCTCTTCTTCTGTTCCCGTACTCTCGCCACTTCCAATGTGGTCATCATGGTCATCAGTCATCTTACTGAGCTTACGACCCTTAATGACGTTATCACCAGCAACTGATTCAAGGAACAAGTCTTCCAACCGTTTACGTCGCGGGATAATACTAACAACGTCGCCACCAACAGCTCGAATAGCATCAATAACTTCACCTGGCTTCATGCTATCGGGAATATCGGCAATCAATCGACCAGCCTTAAAGCTAACCGTCGATTCTTCGCTTCGGAACTTAGCTGAAAGCTCTTCCGTAACATTGTCTGCAGTAATCTCAATTCGACCACCGCTCAACAACTGATCAAGCCGACCTTGGTGAACCATTTCACCCTTGTTGATAATCGCAACTCGGTCGCAAATTCTTTCAACGTCGCTTAACTCGTGCGAGCTAATAAAAACTGTTCGACCTTCATCTCGGAACTTCAAGATCAAGTCTCGAATTTCAATGTGAGCAATCGGGTCAAGACCACCGGTCGGCTCGTCCAAAAAGAGCAATTCAGGGTCATTCAAAAGGCTTTGCGCCAAACCAACCCGTTGTTGCATACCTTTTGAATACTGAGCAATCGGGCGATTCATATCGTTGCCCAGGTTCACACGATTCAACAGACGCTCGCAAAGCTCACGATCCTTAATGCCAAACAAACTCGCATAAAACTGGGTGATTTCCATCCCCGTCATGTGCTCATAGTAATACGGCTTTTCAGGAAGATAGCTGAGCTTGCGGTGACTTTCAATGTCACCTGCAGGATTACCGAGAACACTCGCTTCCCCGCTCGTGCTATCAATAATTCCGAGCAGAATCTTGATCGTCGTTGTCTTTCCTGCCCCGTTGGGGCCAAGAAATCCGAAAATTTCGCCACGTTCAACCTGCAAATCCAGATCCTTAACCACACTTTGTGGGCCGGAACTCGTTTTGTAGGTCTTTGTTAAGTTCTTAGTTTCAATTGCCAGGTTCAAAAGACACAAGCCTCCAGGAAAAATTGCGATGCGATTATACCAACGCAGACGTGGAGCGGTACTGCCAAGTGCCCGCTCCAAGAGTCCATAACGCAACATACTCTCCAACCGTGCCCATCTAACAAAAATTTGCAAAAAATCGCATAAATTTCTCCCCTTGTCTCACAAAAACAAAAAGGCTATCTTAAAGAATCAGAACCGTGAACTTCGCGAAGTGCTTGCCAAGCATTTAAAATGTAACCTGCTACTTTAGCTTCGTCTTTAATCCCTGGCTCAGATTCCAACCCACTGCTAGCATCCACCCCATATGGCCGCACTCGCTTAATCGCCTCCGCCACATTATCTGCATTAAGCCCACCAGCTAAAATTACGTTTCCCGCAAATTCTTGCACAAATCGAGCTGTCAAGTCCCAGTCAAGTCGCTCTCCTGTGCCGCCACTTAAACCTGCATGATAAGGATCAAGCAAGCACCACTCCCAC
>JAPUDU010000166.1 GCA_027492935.1 Fimbriimonadaceae bacterium | reverse complement strand
CATCCTTCGGCCTCAGTCTCGGCGACATCATGTTCGACAACCTTCAGTTTTACGACCCCCTCAACCAATCAATTGCCACCATCGGCAAACCTTGGCAGAACGTCGTCGGAAACCACGACATGAACTTCGACTCCCCCGATAACGCCAGCAAAACCGAGACATTCCGCCGGGTTTATGGCCCTCACTACTACGCATTTCAATATGGACAAGTCAACTTTGTTGTTCTTGATAACGTCATGTATCACGGCAAAGATGTAGGCGGATATCACGGCGAAATCCCCTACGCCCAACTTGCGTGGCTCAAAAATCACCTCCGCCATATCCCCAAAGATCAACTCCTAGTTATCGCCATGCACATTCCCATTTGGGAAACCGAGAACCGCGAAGAACTCTACCGACTCATCGAAGACCGACCTCGTACTCTTTCATTCTCCGCTCACACCCATCTCCAACGCCACGACTTCCTCGGCAAAGCCGAAGGATGGAACGGCGAAAACCCTCATCACCATCTCAACCATGCAACCGTTTGCGGATGCTGGTGGGGAGGCACCCCCGATGAGCGCGGAATCCCCCACGCCACCATGTCCGACGGAGGACCGAACGGATACAGCATTGTCGAATTTAACAACGCAAACTACAAAATCACTTTCCGCCCTGCCAGCCGGCCGTTCCACGAACAAATGGCAATCTATCTTCCCGAAGAAACCAAATCCGCTGAAACCGGAAATACAGAAGCCATTATCAACATCTTCGCTGGGTCAAGCAAGTCAACTGTCGAAGCTCGCATCAACAATGGCAACTGGAGTTCCGTCCCCAATGTCCCCGGCAAAGACCCTTACATTCAAAGACTCAAAGAGTTAGAAGCCCAAGAGCCCAAACCACTCGGTCGCACCGTTGCTGGCCCCAACGAAACTCCCCACATTTGGCGAATGAAACTCCCCGCCAATCTTCCTCTCGGTACTCACCTCATTGATGTGAAAACCACCGACATGTTCGGTCAAACTTATACTGAACGGCGAACGTTCCGTGTGATCTAAAGTGCAAATACTTGTCCACATCCAAGTCCCCGAAGACGGACGCGAGCTCTTCAATGCCTACGAAGACCACGTTCTTCCGCTTCTCAAAAAACACAGTGGCGAGCTAATAGCTCGTCACATTTCTCAGTCAGGAGAAGAGGAATTCCATATCCTCCAATTCAAAGACAAAGCATCATTCGAAAACTATCTGGCTGACCCCGATCGAGTTGCCACCCAACCCCTGTGGGAGCAATCCGATGCAACATCACGAATCATCACACTTCAATAAAATCGAATCGCATATCCGGGAACAATTCCGGAAACTCTTTCTGAACCGCCTGTAATACCTTCCTAAATTCACCTGAATCAGAGTTCACAAGCACAATCAGGCAGTTATCCAACTCCAAATCCGAAGATAAAAAGGTTGACGTTCCAATCCATCCGCCGCTATGAGAAACGAGCGGCTTTACCCCCGCCCGACCAATCATAAAACCACCACCATAAGGGATCGCATTCTCACCTTCTTGTGATTGCTTCGAAGGTGTCCATAAATACCGCCACGACTCCGGCTTCAAGATTTTGCCTGACCGCAATGTTTCATGCCAGGAAATCAAGTCACGCGCCGAAGCTGAAACCATCCCATCTCCTGGTGCCGCAATCGAAGGAGCGCAGTACGCTTCGTTAACAAATTGACCTAAAACTTTGCTATAGCCAGATGCACGATTCGGAATGATCTGATCCGGATTCGTAATCACTGCCGTCTTCATCCCCGCACCAGCAAAGACCTGCTTCCGCAAAGTCCCATAAAATTTGTCCGGTGCCACCAAGTCAACGATGTGACCCAGAATCGCATAGCCGGTATTTGAGTACTCAAACTTCTTACCTGGCTCAAACAAAAGCGGCTTTGGATAAACACCATTGATGTACTCCTTAATCGGCTTGTTAACCGACGGATCAAAGTCCGCACCTAAATAATCCGGCAACCCACTCGTGTGATGAAGCAAATGGTCAATCGTTACCGGTTTCCACTCCTCCGGAGCATCCGTCAAAAATTTGGTGACCGAGTCTGTTGTCTTTAAGCGCCCGCCCTCAACCTGCAACATGATCGTTGTCGCCGTGAACTGCTTGCTCACGCTCGCTAGCTCATGCACCGAATCCATCGACATCGGTGTCTTCGTTTCCAAGTTGGCAAAACCAACCGCCTTCTCGTAAACGGTTTTGCCTGCGATACGAGCATAAACCACCGCGCCCGGAATCTCTTTCTTTTGCACCAACTCTTCAAGAGCTGTGTCAAGCGAGTTAGCAGAACTAAAAGCCAAAACCTGAGCGCATAGCAAGGAAACCATCTTTAACAGATACCCTTGGTTATGCGCTCAGGTTACAAATTTCTAAATCACTTAAGTGGATTCTTTCGCAAACTCATCCCATAGTTCGTCTGCCGTTTTGCCCGTCAACTTCTTAAAAATCGGCATAGGATCGCGACCACTTCGCAACTCCAAGTCCAAGCAAGGAACCAAACGCATATCATATTTCTTCGAAATGAACGCAAGCCAAACCGCTGTCGTGCGGTAAGAATCCGTGTACTTCGCCTTGCTAAAATCGACTTTTGTTCGTCCTCGCGTAGCATGAAGTTCCGGCTCGTATTTCCACCAACGAGTGTAATCCGCAATTCCCTCAACTAACCAACCGGGCTTCCCTTCAAACCCCGGATAAGATTGCAAAACGTGAGTCAATTCATGAATGATCATCCCAAGATCATCCGGATGCTCTGTGATCCACTTCCCGTTTACGGTGATTTCACCACCGGAAGCCCAAGCCGGAGCCGAAATCTCCTTTTTAAAAACCAATCGGATCTTGCTGTAAGACTTAAACGGTCTACCTGTAAGATGCCCCGTCACCGGGTCATTACCATCTGTCGCAAGTAATGCTGTTAACGGCCCGTACCATCTTTCAACCAGCTTCTTTGCTCGTTCTGCCCATACCTTTCCCTCAGGAAAGTCCGTCACATCAATTTCAACCGGCGGACATGTCATTTCCGGAGCAAGTGGGTAAACAAAGCGCTCCAAATCAGGCTTTTGCTGTCCAATCAAAAGCGCGGCAAACATTGTCGTCAAGGTCATACCAAGACTGTACCGAAAACCTTGTGCATATTAACTCCCGCCCGATGCATATTTGAGCTAACGTAGCGAAATCCGGACATAAACCCATAAACTCAAAAAATGCTCCGCAAAGTCTCCCTGACCATCTTCCTCTTAGCAATGTCAAACATTTTCATGAACCTTGCTTGGTATGGTCACCTCAAGTTCAAAGATAAACCAATCCTCGTGGTCATCTTTGCCAGTTGGGGAATCGCCCTGGTCGAATACTGCTTTCAAGTCCCCGCCAACCGTATCGGCAACGAATACCTCACCGTCACACAGCTCAAAGTCATACAAGAAATCCTCTCCCTCCTTACCTTCTCCCTCTTTGCCATCTTCATGTTCAAAGAAAAATTTACGTACAACCAAGGCATCGCCTTCGTACTTCTAATCGCAAGCGCCTATTTCGCAACCCGCAAATCCTAACCGCACTCCAACTGCCTAACTTTCAAAAAAAGAGCCCGGGTCAAAATAACCCGGGCTCCCCATCAGGATCAACCGCGTGTCGGCTTCGGTCGAGACTTATACTTGTCGTTCAAACGAGTTTGTCGTGAAGTCAAAGGAACCTCTCGGCTTTGAATCCAAGCCCGCAACACTTGCGAACGCGTTTCGATAATCTCTCCGTCCGTCAAAATCACAGTCCCTTCCATCCCGACTTTAATCGCGCCAACTCGGCTGTCAATGCCAAGGATCTCTGCTGTCCAGAGTGTCATTGATCGAACCGCATCTTCCGGATCCAATCCGTAAGCCGCCGCCCAACCTGCCTGGTCGCGCATCTGACGAGCATCGTGGTCGTCGTTCAGCGTAATCGCAAACTTAACTCCTGCCTTTGCCAACTTGCCTGGCATCGAATAGTAGTAGTCAACGGGTTGATCTGCTCGCGGCATCCCATAAATCGCACTCAAGATCACTGGCACTTTTTTAGCCGCCAACCAATCTGCAATTTCAATTGCTCCTGAGCAACCAAACAGCAGAATTTTGATATTGTTCTGCTCGGCCCAAGTAACTGCTGATTTAATATCTTCCGCCGTTGTTGCCGCAATCATAATCGGCATCTTGCCATCCGCAACAAGCAACATCGCTTCCTGAGCTTGATCCATCGGAACCGGTTTGTCCGGTGTTGCCGCTGTTCTCTTCTCCGAGTACTCGCGAGCCGCCTGAATACGATTCGTCAAAGTTTCCATCCCTGGTGTTGCTTGAGCTTCTTGAGCCGGGGCATGTCCCGAACGAAGCTCTTCATCCCAAAGCTGCTCTTGATGTTCGTGGCCACCCAGAACATCCATCTCACAGCAACGAGAATCGTCTTCGCGCCCATCACCAAAGCGACCACCACCACGTCCAACCGAGTACATCAAAGCGACTCCGCCCTGAATTGTCATGTCTTCCCAGGTGTAGCCTTCTGTGTTAATCAATGCCGCTTGTCCTGGAATACCCGTGCCGCTCGGCTTTACAATCGCCGTCAAAATCCCTTGATTTCTCGCAACCGCAATCGTATCCCACTCCGGATTGATAACCCGCTCAACGCGGTAATCCGCGTGGAAATCACCACGTTCACTAGAATCATCACTCACCGGAACTTGGCCGATTTCATTCAATCCTAATCCCGTCGCCGGATCAATCAAACCTGGATAAACATGCTTACCCTTCGCATCAATAACCTCAGCACCCGCTGTGCTCAGATTTTGACCGACCGCTTGAATCTTCCCATCCGCACCAAGCAAAACATCACCCTTAAACGGTGAACCAGTCATCGGGTGAACAGTTCCACCTTGCAGAAGAACCAAGTGGCGCGGGTACTTAACCGATCCTGGTTGCTCTGTGATTTCCGCCAATCCAAACCGTGCTGTTGAAGGAGTCAAATTATCTCCTGACGGTGCCGCCGAAGGGCCACCACCAGTAGAGAACGGATTTCCTTTGTTTGCGCTATCTAAGACATCCTTAGCTGCCTTCAATTCCGTTTCCCGCGCGGCCCGTTGAGCGGCATCGTTCGTCCGATCAAACCGCTTGACCCCGTCAACATATGTTTCCAAAGCCACCGAATAGATGCTCATCGGATCAGCTGTCCAAACAACCAAATCCGCATCCTTACCTGCCTCCAAGCTGCCCGTGAATCGATCAATTCCAAGTTGTTTCGTTGGCCCTGTCGTGACAAAGCTCATCGCCGTTTGGGCGTCAACTCCACCATAACGCATGGACTTCGACGCTTCCTGATTCAACCGCCGAGCATGGTTATTACTGTCACTGTTAACGCTAGTCACAACCCCTCGCTCCGACATAATCGCCAAGTTATTCGGGATTGCATCGTAGGCCTCAAGCTTAAAGCCCCACCAGTCAGCAAAGGTCGATCCCCCAACCCCCGCATCAGCCATTTCGTCTGCGATTTTGTATCCTTCCAAAACGTGTTGTAGAGTTGCCAACTTACAGCCATATTGCTTCGCCACGCGAATCAACATCAACAATTCATCGGCTCGATAACCGTGACTGTGAATCCACCGCTTGCCACTAACCATCTCACCCAAAGCTTCAAGTTGCAAATCTCGACGAGGAGCAACAGTTGTCTTTCCGGCCTTATAGTCATCCCACGATTTGTTGTACTCAACCCCTAACGTAAGTGCCTTGCGGATCGATTCTTCAACCCCCATTCGAGTACGTGGGCGGAATGTCAACAAAGTCGATCCAACCGCTGAACCTCTAAACGAGCCTTCGTCTTCGCTAATTGGATTCTGCCCAAGCGCAAACTTGACGCCTTCTGGAGCGCCTGCCACCGGATAATCGTCCGGACGCATTCCCCAACGCCACTTGACCGTGCTGGATTGACCACCAATCGCATTAGCCGAACCGTGAAGCTGATTCGCACCCACCGTACCGCCCGAAAGTTGCTGATAAATCGCCGCATCAATGTGATTCATACAATCACGAATTCGGCACTCCGCCGTAATCATGTTGGAACTTTCGTTCACCGAACCAACAATCCCCGTGTGACTGTGCGCATCCCAAATACCCGGAGAAATATGCTTACCCTTTGCATCAATAACCTGCGCGCCTTGAGGATTAGTTAGCCCTTGTCCAACCGCCACAATCTTGCCGTCTTTAATAACAATGTCGCAATTCTCAACCACTCCGCGCGGCCCTTGTGTCCAAACCGTCGCATTCTTATAAATGCGGAACGCTGCGGTTTTCTCTGCCGGTGCCGGGAAAAGTTCATAGTTCGGCGGCATCACTTTGAGCGCTTCATCCGCCTTCAATTCGGCCGCTTCTTTCGCTTTCGGCATCGGAAAGTCAACCGCTTTCCCATCTACATACGTCGCCATCACTTGGCTCGATTTATCAAAGATATCTCCCTGAACAACTACCAAGCTCGCCTTCTTACCCGTCTCCAATGTGCCGTAATCACCTGAAACCCCAAGAATCTTAGCTGGCTCAACCGTCATAGCCGCTAGAGCCGCATCCTTACTCAAACCGCCTTGAACATAGGTTCGAATACCATCCATTGGCGTAAGCGTCGAATTCGGCGAATAAGCAAACTTAATGCCTGCTTTTTCAAGCTCCGCGCCCGATTGAACTTCGTTAAAGTAATCCCGAACGCTACTCAACGATGTTCGACTGAAATCATCCGTTAACTTAGGAGCCGTCGGCACGCGGCCCTGCAAAATAACCTCCGCACCAGAACTCTTAAGTAAATCCTTGACCTTCCCAGCATCAGACCGGAACCCATAAATTGGTCGAAGATTAAACTCCTTAGCAATCCGCTGAGCTTGGAAAAACGAGACTTCTGACAAGTCATCGAACACCGATTTGTCCTGACCTGCAGTCGCACGGCTCATCCGTGCAAGCCCCGTGTTCTCACCGGTATAGCCTTGACCGTCGATCAAAGCCTGACGAATAAAAGCGATAACCCCCATCGTAGAGTTCGGATAACCACCAAACCCTCGACTCGCAAGCGAAAAACTCACCAAACTCGAATCAACCGGACCAGAAAGGCTTTTCGAACCTGTTCGAGAAATCGCACTTCGTGCCGAAACCAGTCCTCCTGTCGCCCCAACATTAACTAAGCCATATCCCACCTTAGCTAAGTTATCCAAGGCATCAACTTCTAACTTCTCAGCCCCCGCCACCGTCTTGCCCAGCAAGAAATTCCCTTCTTTGTTAAACGGATCTTCATCCCGCTTCTTTTGTGCCGCTGTTTCTTCCGCTGCGGTCTGTTGACGTCCAAATCCACCTCCCCCCGCAGTTGGAGAAACACCTGCAACCGTAGCCGACACACCTGGATGAATAAACGCCGGATAAACCGTCATGCCATTCAAATCAACTGCTTTGGCATTACCCGATCGCGCCATCGGGCCATCCCCAATCTTCGAAATTCGCCCATTCTCAATCAGAACATAACCCTTGCTGATCACTTTCCCCGGTGAAACCACAATTCGGCAGTTCGTAAGAAGAGTCGCACCATCCTGAGCCGGAGAATTCATTAAGCCCATGCCCGTCGCGGCCGCAATTACTGCAATAAATGACATGAAAACAATCATACTTAACAAACCTCACAATGTCATCCCGCAGGCGAGAAAAAACTCAACCAAAACCCAAGCAAAAACCTCGCCCCATCTTGCTTACCGTCACCACTATTTATATATTGATAATCCTCACTGCCCCTTACTTTCCCACGAGATTCATTGGTCACGCCCTCCTCTGCTACGCTCCACCCCAGCTTCTTTTCATTCCACTCGGGTGCGCCGCTGTCCCTTCTCTCTATCTTCTAATCCGCAACCGCTTCCCCAAAATTCAACTTCTAACCCTGCTCGCTATCGTAATTTCACTCCCCCTAATCTATTCCTACGAGTTAAACCTCTTCAAACCAAAGCCGCCCAAACCAAATCTGCGAGTAATGACATGTAACATCCTCTTCACTACTCGCGAAGTCCCCGAGATGCTCGCCTTTATCAAAAGCAACAAAGTCGATCTCATCTTTTTCCAAGAGAACGAAGGGGACACCGACAGCCCGGCCGCTTATATCGCGAAAAATCTCCCCGATTACCACCTGTTCACCGACGGTAGCACCGCAATCCTCTCCCGCTGGCCCCTCACCGAAACCAAATCCATCCCCCAACACAGTCTCGAGCAACGCCGGATCCTCATCGCCAAAGTCAATTCACCCACCCCATTCCGGGCCGCAACAATGCACTGGTCAGTTCCTCAAATCAGCCGGAACCTCAAAAATTTTGAACAGAGCATTCCTAAGCAAATCGAAGATTGCGATCAACTCATCAATGCTCTAAAAAACGAAAAGCTACCGCTCATCTTCGGCGGAGATTTCAATAACACTCCCCGCCACAGCCTGACGCATAAACTCCAAAAGATATACACGAACGCATTCTCAGAAGTCGGCTCTGGCCCTGGAATAACGTTTGCCAGCAACTACCCCTTCGTCCGCATCGATCACCTCTATACCAATTCCAAAATCCAACCCATTTCATGCTCTCCCGGCCCAAGTTTCGGCTCCGACCACCTCTCCCTCCAAGGTGAGTTTCATATCATTAAATAACACCCCATACGCTAAACTTTATCCATGAGCCAGCCAGTAGTTTTCAGTCGTGGCGAATCAGACAATCGACGTAACATCGTCACAATTCCGCAAGAAACGGCTCCAATTCCAAATTTCAACTTTCTCATTTCAATCCCCCTCCCCTACAAGCAAGCTGAAAATGGATTTCATGCGGGCAAAGAACTCGACCGTATTTACGACCTCGAAGAAAAGCTCATTGAGACACTAGAATCACCGAGTTGTCTATTTGTAGGGCACGTTTCTAGACCAGGTGTGACTACGATCTACTTTTACAGTCACAGCCAACTTCCCACAGAAATAACCTTAAAATTCAGCATCCTTAAAAAAGCGGTTGTTAAAGTCGAATGCCGTCCAGATTCAGAATGGCTGTTTTACAAACATGAGTTGGAACCCACTAAGTTAGAATTTCATGCTTATCGTAATCTCGAACTTCACGATGTCTTCACCAAACAAGGGGATAACCCCGAAGCCCCCCGACCAGTTGACTTTGGTCTACTTTTCCCGACCGAACTCAACCGCAATGCGTTCTTACAAGAAGCCAAACCCCTCGGGTTCACGCTATCCAGTGCCGGAATATGGGGTGGCCCCGATGACCTCGATAATCCTCAAGATGACTACTGGTGCGAAATCGTAAAAACAACCTCCATCGAGGAAAACACGATCGCCCAAATCTGTGTTGACCTGGATGAGCTCAGCGCCAAACATTCTGGCGAATTAGATGGCTGGGCATGTCCAGTTATGAAGGCTTAGTCTTCTTCGACCGCAAAATCAACACCAGAACTCCCAAGCTCACGCCGATCCCATCAATCAAAACATCCGTCACCCGGCCACCGCGACCCGGCACAAATGTCTGATGCCACTCATCCGTACAAGCATAAATTAGCGCGGCCAAAGCGCCAAAAAGAATCCACTTCTTAATCCCAAATCGCTTAAGTGCCAAACCACCCACAATCGTCAGCACAAAGAACTCAGTGACGTGATACCCCTTCACAAAAACCCACCACCACGTTTGCCACCACTCGAAAAAACTATCTTCAGTAACACCCGGAACAACTGAAGCAACAAACCGCGCCAACTGCCGCTGGGTAATCAATGTCGTCGAAGTCAGATAGATGATCACTGCCGCCAAAACCAGGCCAAGCCCATACCACCACCGCCTCGACATGGCCCTTTCAACATCAATCGCAAAAAAATAGTTTCAAAAGCATTGACAAGATAATGAAGCCGATGTTATTATACCAATAAGTTAATTAACTAATTGGTGAAATGATTCAAGACAACCTTTCCTCAACTTTCTCCGCCCTTGCCGATCCCACTCGGCGAGCTATCCTCGCCCGACTCACCACCGGCGAATGCACCGTTAACGAGCTCGCCGAACCCTTCAATGTCACCCTCCCCGCCATCACCAAGCACCTCAAAGTCCTCGAAAACGCTGGCCTGATAGAACGTTCCCGTCAAGCTCAATATCGACCCTGCAAGCTCAATCCCGAACCCCTCAAAGCCGCTAACAACTACATCGAAACCTATCGCCAATTCTGGGAAGAATCCTTCGATCGTCTCGATGCCTACCTCAAAGATTTACAAGAAAAACAAGACCAAACAGAGAAACAAAAATGACCAGTACTAACAAACTACAAGTAACACTCGTCGGAGATACAGAGATTCACCTGTCCCGCCAGTTCAACGCTCCCCGCAACCTCGTTTACGGCGCAATCGCCGACAACACCCAACACAAACATTGGCTCGGATGCGGCATGGGAACAGTTCTCGAAAGCACCGGCGAAGCCGAAATAAGTTCGCCTTGGAGCTTCAAAATGGACATGGGCGAAATGGGGCAGTTCCACTGCTTCGGACAATGCCTCGAAGCAATCCCCAATGAAAAGCTTGTTCGCACATTCATCTACAACGTCCCCGAAATCCGCGAATACGCATCGGTCGAATCAGCGACATTCAGTGAAGAAAACGGCGTCACTACACTTAACATCATCGTAAAACATCTCAATAAGGATGCCCGCGATGGACACTACAACTCAGGAATGGAGCAAGGCGCATCCGCCAGTTACGATGCCCTCGAAAGTTATCTCATGGAGAAAAACTAATGACCCAAGAAAAAATACAAATTGTGCGGGAGTTCCCCTATCCGGTAGCAACGGTTTACAAAGCATTCACCGATCAGGAAATCCTCAAAAAATGGCTTGCACCTGATGGGTTCGATTGCCCCAACGTCGTTTACGAAACTCATATCGGAGGAAGGATGCACACCCACTTTGTCGATGCCAAAGGCAACGATGCAACCAGTGAAGGCGTGTTCTCTAAAATCGTCCCCAACACCCTCATTGAATACAAATTCCAAGTTTCTTATCTCGATCAACACATCGAAAATCTCACAACCCAGGTGGTCTTTGAATCAACAGAAAAGGGAACAAAAGTAACCGCCGAGTTGCTCGTGCCAGGCGAGGACTTTGCTAAAGGATGCGTTATCGGCTGGAACCAATCACTCGACCACCTTGAACAACTATTTAGGAGCGAAAATGGCTGATACTTTCACCCCTTCTGGCCTTGCCCACGTCGAAACCCGCGAAATCAATGGCAAATGGCAGCTCAAATTCGTTCGCTCATTCGCCCACCCTGTCGCCACTGTTTGGCGTGTCCTTACCGCGAAAGAAGAAGTACCAATGTGGAGCCCTTACCGCCCGAGCCGCGATCTCACCGATCTCGGGCCCGTCACTCTCATGATGTTAGACAGCGAAGAAGAAGTACCACTGGAATGCGAGATTCTATCCGTTGACCCTCCTCATCATGTCGAATACACCTGGGATACCGACCTTCTTCGATGGGAACTTCTGTCTCAATCCGAAGGCACCACGGTCACTCTTTATCACACGATGGAAGATCGGAACTGGGTTCCAAAAGTCGCTGCTGGTTGGCATATTTGCATGGATGTTGCCCAAACAATTCTCGATGGAATTCCCCACCCACCGATCCGCGGTATGGATGCAGTTAACTACGGTTGGACAGAACTCAACGCCCAATATGGCGACCTCCTCGGAATTGAAACCGATAACGAAACTGACTCACAAACATGAAAACATTTACAATCACTCGAACCTTCAATGCACCCCGCGATCTAGTCTGGGAATGCTGGACAGATTCAAAGCACTTTGGAAGCTGGTTCTCTCCTGCGGGATGCACAACTGAAATTCTCCACAGCGAAGTCAAACAAGATGGATACAACCACGTCTGCATAACAACCCCCGACGGTCATAAGTTGTACGGCAAATACACGTTCACTGAAGTTAATCCAAAAGATCGACTGGTTTACATTAACGCGTTTGCTGATGAAGATGCCAATCTAGTCCATCATCCGATGTCTCCAACTTGGCCACTAGAGCTAATCACCACCGTCACTTTTACAGATCAAGGAAATCAAACCGAACTCTCTCTGAGCTGGGAACCAAAAGATGCAAGCACGGAGGAAATA
>JAPUDU010000165.1 GCA_027492935.1 Fimbriimonadaceae bacterium | reverse complement strand
CCTAAGTTACAAGTTAATGGCCCACTCGGCTCGTCCGAACCCGAAATCCCAATCCCATCCCCACCGATATGAGGCAAAGCATGCAGATACCGGAATTCACGCTCCTGGGCAAGCGGCGCGGCTTCTTTCAAGAACCGCAACACCCGGATCGCTGCACTATCACCGCCGTGAGGATAAGCACCATGCGCTGCTTTCCCAACCCCCGAAATCGTCACCACATCTCCATCCCAAGCAAAGCTCAGGTTCTTGTCCCACGATTCCGAAATATGCATCTCCATCGCAGACTTGTAAGACTCAGCAACTTTAACCCGAGCCACAAATGAATCGATAACAATGTTCGGTCGCTGACCACCCGTCATTTCCAAAACGGTCAAGTCACCTGTAGGAATTCTCCAAGCTACCAAAAAGTCGGCAATCCCCTTTTCACCATGAATGCAAGGCCATCCCGCATCGGGTGCAACTCCCAAAGTTGGTACTTCACCCGCCGAATCCATGTAATGCTTAACACAGCCAAAACCGCTCTCTTCGTTACACCCAAAAAGACTTCGAATCCGCACCGGAACCTCAGGCCAACACTCCTTCACTGCTCGTGCGGCATAAAACATCGCGATCGTCGGGCCTTTGTCATCGTTCGCCCCACGCGAATAAACATAGCCTCCATCAATCTCCGCCCCAAACGGTTCGTGCTTCCAACCCGGCCCAACCGGAACAACATCAAGGTGGCCCATAGTCATAACCATCGCCTTGCCGCTACCAAATTCGCCATAGCCACAATAACCTTCCATGTCTGTTGTGGTCATTCCCGCTGCCTTGGCCTTCTCTAAAGCCCAATCCAAAGCATCGCGATTAGCTTGACCATAGGGAGCATTCGGCAAAGCCGGTTCTTCGAGGGAAGGAAAACGGAGGACTGCCTGAAAATCGGCGAGCATTTCTTCTTGATGATCGCGGAGCCAGGTTTGCACCCGGCTCACGATTTCCTGCTGACTCATGCCGCCAATATACTAGAAATAACAGTGCGAGTGGCCCTGTTAGGCGGCAAGGGCCACCACGCACCAAAATCCTTATTCCTGGCAACCTTACAGTCAACCCAAGTATCGTTACTAGGTAAGTAAATTTTCCGATTCATATGAACCAAAGCGCAGTAACACTATTCCGTGAGACATTCGGCACCGAACCCATTCTCATCACCCACGCCCCCGGTCGTGTCAACCTCATCGGCGAACACATCGACTACAACGACGGACTCGTTTTCCCCGCCGCTATCAATCTCGGAATCACGTGCGCTGTCGGCAAATCCCGAGATGATCTCAACCACCTCACATCCACCGAGCTCGGGCATGGCGACCCATTCATGTTGCCCCCCTCCTCCCCCGCTCCGAATTCGTGGAGCAAATACCCTGCCGCCGCCGCCTGGGCAATCGGCGCAAAAACTCCACTGAACATCGCCATCTCCACCAACCTACCAAGTGCCGGAGGCGGACTCTCAAGCTCATCCGCTCTCCTGTTGGGTACATCTACCGCCTGGAACGAGATCGACAAACTCAATCACACGCCCGTCAAACTTGCCCAACTCTGCCAACTCGGTGAAAATCAATACGTCGGCGTCAACTGCGGCATCATGGATCAACTGGCATCCGCATGCGGAATTGAAGGCCACGCCCTCCAGATCGATATTCCTACCCTTCAAATCACCCCTGTCCCCATTCCGGAAGGAATTACCATTGTTGTTCTCGATACCGGCGTTCCACGCTCTCTTGCCGAATCCGGATACAACGAACGACGAGCCCAATGCGAAGAAGCGTGTCGAATCCTAGATCTCACTTCTCTCCGCGAGGCAAAGCTCGAACTTCTCGAACTCATCTTCAATCCCGTTGTCAAAAAGCGTGCGCGTCACGTCATCACAGAAATTGAACGCACTAAGCAATTTGCCAATGCACTCAATAGCAGTGACCTCAGTCAAATAGGTTCTCTTATGGTTGCCAGTCACACTTCTCTTCGTGACGACTACGAAGTCTCATGCCCAGAACTCGATCAAATGGTTCAAGCCGCTCTTCAATCCTCCGGCTGCATCGGAGCCCGCCTCACGGGAGCAGGGTTTGGAGGGGCAGCCGTCGCCCTAGTACAGTCAGCTCACCTTGATCAATTTCTTAATGAAACCGAACAAAATTATCGTTCGGGAGTCAAAGATTATGAGCCAGCTCTCATTCCCTGCCTACCAGCGGCGGGGGCCTCTGTTGTCTCAATTTGAACTAAAAAAGGTGATTTTTTGAAAAATCGGACCCACCCATCTCAAAAACCAATCCCCGTATGGAAGAAACAACACAGGCGGCAAACAATAAAGCGAGGAATGGGTTAAATGGCAATGCCTGGAACATCACGAAGTAGCGAATCACCACGGGGCGTCCGACTGACGCCGACAGAAGTTAAAGTCTTGAGTCTTATCGCTCAAGGCCACTCCAGCCAAGAAGCGGCAGACAAAATGGTCGTGTCAAAACGAACAGTTGACTTCCACTTGGCGAACATCTATCAAAAATTACAAGTTAACAACCGCGTGCAGGCTCTGCGCGCCGCGACCAGACTCGGTCTTATTCCGTTCGAGCCGTTCTTCGGCCATACGCAAGGCGAGTCGTAAACAAAATCAAAACTCATCCGTAAGCAAAGTCGCCTACGGAAAGTACCACCGGACTTCGTTATCGAACCCGGTGGTTTTATTTTATCAACTCTAAAAAGTAAACTGGAACACCATCTTCCAATATCTTCTCGACCTAATCTATCCGCCCAAATGCGGCCTCTGTGGCAAACTCGGATCCCATGGGCTTTGCGACCCCTGCCTAGCTAAATTCACCCCAGCGCCCAAGAATTTGCCAACTCCAAACCCCCTCACTTCGGTTCATGCCCCCTACCTTTACGAAACCGGTGCCGACGAAGCCATCAAACGCCTCAAATTCGACCGTATCACCCCTCTCGCCGAACCCCTCAGCCTAATACTCAAACATTACGCCGACAAGCACCTGCCCAACAAATACGACCTCATCATCCCCGTTCCTATCGCCCGTGCCCGTCTCTCAGAACGTGGATTTAACCAAGCCCTGCTACTTGCCCAAGCATTCCCAAAATCCATCGTCCACCCTAATTACCTCCGGCGAACCCGTTACACCAAACCCCAAGTCGGATTAAACGCTAAAGATCGCCTCACAAATCTAAAAGATGCCTTTGCCTGCCCTCATCCCCTCAACGAAGCTCGCATTCTCCTAATTGATGATGTCATCACAACTGGCGGAACCGCCATCGCCTGTGCCGAAGAGTTAACAAAAAACGGCGCGAGCGAGGTTCATCTCCTCACTCTCGCCGTTCAACCTCAACCAAGTAATGCCTAACTGGCCGGCGACATTACGCCAAACCCACCTTTCTCACGGCGGTAGATCACTTCCACTTCATCAGAGATAACGTTCCGAAAAACAAAAAACTCGTGATCCATTAGCTCAAGCTGGAGCGACGCTTCCTCAATAGACATAGGTTTCATTGAGTAGCTCCGATGCTCCGCAATATGACCGCTATCATCTGCCATCTGCGCTTCCGCATGAGGAATCTCTTCCAAACCCATAGGAATCTGTATTCCGTGCCCCCGATGCCGCTTGATTATTTTCGATTTAAGCCGCCTCAAACGAGCCTCTAACTTATCAACAACTTTATCAATCGCAGCATTCAAATCGGAATCCCGCTCATTTCCGTGGAGCATCACCCCATCGGCATAAACCGTAACATCAATCTTATGCTCCCCTCGCTTATCTTGTGTATGTGCGAGTTCAACTCGATTGGCCGCGTGGAAATAGCGATCCAACTTCCCGAGCTTTTTTGAAGCATATTCCTTATTCGTCTCTGTCAAATTTCCGTGCGCATTTCTAACTAGAACTTCCAGCATGGTATGTCTTTCCACTCTCTTTATCGGCGGATTGTTGCGACTGCATATCCGGCAATTCCTTCAGAGTTTCCAATCGCACCCAGCTTTTCGTTTGTCGTTGCTTTCACACTTACACGGTCAACCGAAATCCCGAGCGCGTCCGAAATGACTTGCCGAATTTCAGCCACCCGAGGCATCAACCGCGGACGTTCCGCAACCACCGTCGCATCTACGTTGACTATACGCCAACCTTCACGATTCAACAAGAGTGAAGTTTCTTTAACAAAACGTATCGAAGCACAATCTTTCCACTGGGGATCACTCGGCGGATAATGAACTCCAATATCCCCCAACGCTGCCGCTCCTAAAAGCGCATCAACAATCGCATGAAGCAGAGCATCGGCGTCGCTGTGCCCTTCCAAACCCGGGCGGTCATCAAATTCAACTCCACCTAGCCAGAGCGGGCGTTCCGGATCATCACTGAATCGATGCACGTCGTACCCGAATCCCGTTCGAATCTCACTTTCCAATTGCATATCTCCTGGGTTCGTTATCTTCTTATTAGCCGGATCACCTTCAACCGAAACAATCTTAAATCCTGCCTCCTGTAAATAAGACATCTCATCTGTCAGTTCCGCGTGGTTCTCCATGGCGGTTCTTAACCAATCAACCCTTGCCCCCTGGGGAGTCTGTGCCGCAACTAACTGCGACCGATCCAAAATATTTCCGCTCAAGCGAACCGTATCCGCCACTCCAACCCCCGGATACGCAGCTCCATGTTCTTTAACCGCATCCACAACTCGACCAATCAGATCTCCCGAAGCAAAAGGCCGTGCCGCATCGTGAACCAATACATACTCAAAACCTTCAGGAACCGCCGCCAAACCGCGACGGACACTTTCTGCCCGCGTCGCACCACCAGAAACAACAAATCCCATCTCCGGAAACTTGGCTAACACCCCAACGACCTTATCTGGTGTTGTAACGACTCCAACCGAATCAACAACTCCAGAATCCATTAAAGCCCGGAAACTTCGCTCCCAAACTGGCACCCCACCACAATCAAGTTCTAATTTATCTGCCCCATACCGAACCGACCTCCCCGAGGCCGCCAAAATCGCAAAAACCTTACCGTGGCCCACGCGTAGTCCGTCTCCGACTCTGATTATCTTCCAGTGGTGCATCCGGATCAGCATTAGCAAAAATCATCTTTCCGCGCTCCGTTTGAATGACCTGCGTAACCACAACATCTGAGGGACCTTGACCAATCAAAACCGCTCCACCCTCAACAACCACCATCGTCCCATCGTCCAGGTAACCAACACCCTGCGCCGATTGATTCCCTTCCTTCATCACCTGAACTTCCAGAAACTCGCCCGGTAACACGTTTGGTCGCAAAGCCAAAGCGAGATCATTTATGTTCAGAACGTGAATATCCTGAACCGAAGCTGTGCGATTGAGATTAAAGTCGTTCGAAACCAAGTCGGCCCCTAAAGCTTTGCAAAGCTTCATCAGCCGAGTATCTACTTCGTCTTTCCCCGTCCCCGCATAACGATCACGGCTTCCAATCTCAACCTCAAATTCCGACCGAATACGATTCAAAACATCTAATCCACGTCGCCCACGCTGGCGCCGTAAGCTATCCGCCGAATCCGCAATATGTTGTAGTTCCAACAAAACAAACTGCGGAACATACAAATCGCCATCTAAAAATCCAGTTCGAATCAGATCGTAAACCCGACCATCAATCAAAACATTAGTATCAAGAATTTTCAGTCCAGTCCGGCGACTCATCGCGCTCGTTTCCCAGGGCAAGTAAGGCCCCAAAGCCCGCAACAAATAAATCATCGCTGCACTACAACCCACAACCATTCCTATTGTCAGAAGTGCCCCTTCCGGTCGCCCTTGTAAGGCAATCAAGAACGGCATCGAAACCAAAATCCCTGCGATAACACCCGCCAACGTGCCGAGCATAATCGTCAATTTATCACCCGAAGGTGACTTCTCCCAACGCTCGGCGATTCGCTCGCCTTGGCGCATTAAAAAGCTTCCAATCGCCAACCCAACAATAAACCCAAACAGACCAATTGCAAAAGGATTAGAGCTAAAACGAGTTTCCGCTACCGCTTCTTCAACCCCAACGGAATTAATTTTAATACTTGTTCCCGGATTCTCAGATTGGCTTGTTTTATCATTTACAGCCTCTTGTTTTTGTTCCTCGGAGCTATCCGGTTCTTCACTTCCAGGATCAGTGGCCTGGGTGGTTTCGGTGCCAACAGGTTCATCAGTCTTTAACTGATCATCACTACCCGAACTATCTTTATCCGTCTTCGGCGGATTCTCTTTATGGTTTTCTTTTGTCTCTTTTTTAGGGACAGGCGCAGTACCCGTAGCGGTCTTTTGCAACGAAGTCATCTCGTCAGTGCGCATCTGAGCAAAGACCCGCTGTCCAAAGTCATCAACGATTGGCGGCAATAACCATAGGCTTAGCAACGACCCAACAAGGCCGCAAGCCAAGATAAATAGTAGCTGTCCGCGGTGATTCATGCCATTCAGTGTCCAACAACCTTAATCTTAGCTCCATCAAGCAAAAATCCCTTAAGGGCTTCGCCGACAGTCCCTTGCGAAGTCTTAATGTATCCCGAACCAAGCCGCAGCGCCGGTCGCGTTGTATCCATCCCGATCCACGCATCACCATCCCAAAACTCAACCCAAGCATGATAGTAGTAGGAGCCGTCATAAAGCACCAAACCATTCGCAAATCGAGTTGGAATTCCGGCCGCTCTTAAAAGAGTCCCCGCCAAAATCGCATGATCCCGGCAAACCCCTTCCTTCGTCGCCAAGATTTCTCGCGCATCCCGCATCACACCAATCCCCGCATTGACCCCCATCTCACCAAACACAAACTCGTGAATCTTAGATGCCGCCCCAGCTACTGTTCTCTCCCCACCCAGAATCTTCTTCGCTAGAGCTACCATATCTTTATCGTCGCTCGGAACCCGAACATCCGGCTTCACCCAATCTGGCTTCGCCTTACCCGCATCACTGATCAACGTTTTCTTGTTGACTTCCCGATCCAAGTTTAAAGTGACCAACCACCCAGAATCCAGTTTTTTAACTTGCTGGCGATCATCCGAAGGAACTTTGCTCAAGTCAATGCCCGAAAATTCCAGTTCAACCTTTTTATCATTCCAAGAGATCATTTGATCCGGCGTCACTCGGCTCGCTGCTGCCAAATCAACTTTCGCTTCACCCGTAAACTTCTTTGCTTCTTCTTCCGACTCCGGAACCATTTCAATCCCAAGTGCCCCAGTCATCTTAATCAGGTCACCCTTAGAACTGAGATAAATCGTGCTCGGCGAACGAGGATCATCAACAAAAATCACCTGCGCTTTCACTTTCCCTGCGCTCGTCTGCAAATCCTCTATTCCCTTATTTACTACCTGAACGGCTACTAATTCCATTGTCTCTGGGCTGAAAATTAACGCATCAATCGATTTACCAACGGCCGGAAAAGTTCCTGCCTCAACTAATTCCATCGGATCAGTCATTATCTTTTTGCCGGCAGGAATCTCTAAAACCTTCTGTGTTTCGCCCGATTCCGTAATCATGGATGCCGTCACCTGAGTTGCCGAATAACGAGCATTTACCGACAACGTCCGCCCGCCACTAATCATCTTAAAATAGCTCTGAACAATCGTCCCCTTATCCATCCAAACCGAGCTATCAACTAAAATACGCATCGAACTCCCCAGCATCTGAGTTCCAATCTCCATCTTGGAAAGCGTCATCTCAACTTTTTTGCCCCCCAACTCAGCATCATCAGTCTTCGAATAGCTATAACCAATCTTCTGCCCCTGCAGATAAATTCCTAGCCATTCAACGCTCGCAAAAGCTCCAGAAGCAAAAAAAACTATGCTAATCAATAATCCAATTCGCAACAATTTCATCGAAAACCGCTTCATCTCAATCTCACAGACGCACGAGCCAGGCCAAAAAAGCAGTCCAAACCCATCATCAGTCCTACATTTTCCCGTTTTTCGACGTTTCGAGCCCACAACCCTCGTCAGACCCATAGAGATTTCTAGGTATTCCCGATAATCTCCTTGACCTGAACACCGATACCCCGGTAAAAACAGCCCGCCCACTTAACAACAATCATGTCCAAAACTCTTGTAGTCGTCGAATCCCCCGCAAAAGCCCGTACTATCAGCCGATTCTTAGGCAAAGACTACGAAGTTCTCGCAAGTTTTGGTCACATCCGTGACCTCCCCGAAAAAGCCGCCGACATCCCCGCCAGCTACAAGGATAAAAAGTGGGCCAAGCTCGGCGTAAATGTCGAAGGCGAATTTGAACCTCTCTACATCATCCCTGCCGACAAAAAGCGACACATCACGGCTCTCAAGGATGCTGCAAAAGGCACCACCCGCCTCCTGCTCGCAACTGACGAAGATCGCGAAGGCGAATCAATCAGTTATCACATCCTCGAAGTTCTCAAACCAAAAAAAGACACGACTGTCCAGCGCATCGTCTTTCACGAAATCACCCCTGAAGCAATCAACGCTGCAATCGCTAATCCTCGAAAGCTCGATGAATCACTCGTCAAAGCTCAAGAAACCCGCCGTATCCTCGACCGACTTTACGGTTACACCCTCAGCCCACTTCTCTGGAAAAAGGTAGCCCCTAAACTCAGCGCCGGCCGAGTTCAATCCGTCGCCGTCCGATTAGTCGTCATGCGCGAACGAGAACGACGTGATTTCATTACCGTCGAATACGCTGGTGTCACCGCCAATCTTGCAAAAGGCGACATCAGCTTCAAAGCCAAACTCGATAAAATCAACGCGGCTAACATTGTTACCGGGTCATCATTCACCAGTCTCGGTGAACTGGCAAAACCCAAAGAAAACTGGCTCAAAATCAAGGACGCAACCCCACTTGCCGAAAAATTAAGAACCAACAAGCCATGGACAGTCACCGATGTCGAAACCAAACCTGGCGTCGAAAATCCTCCTGTCCCGTTCATGACCTCCACGCTTCAACAAGAAGCCAACCGTAAACTCGGATTCCCCGCCCGACGCACCATGCAGGTGGCCCAAAACCTCTACGAAGGAATCGACATTGGCGGAGGATCAACCGGTCTCATCACCTACATGAGAACCGACTCCCTTAGCCTTGCTGATCGAGCTGTTCAAGAAGCCCGAGAGGTCATTCAAAAAATGTATGGCAAGGAATATCTTCCTGCGTCCCCCAAAGTCTACAAGTCAAAAGCCAAAAATGCTCAAGAAGCCCACGAAGCGATCCGACCAACCGATCTGAGTCGAACCCCTGCCAGCATCAAATCCAAGCTAACCGATGAGCAATTCAAACTTTACGACCTCATTTGGAAACGGACTATCGCATGCCAAATGAACCCCGCCCGTGTTGAACGAACCCGAGCTGAACTTCTGACCGAGCTAGATTCAAATTCATACACCTTCTCAACCAGCGGCAAACGAATCGTATTCCCCGGATTCCTCCGCGTTTACGTCGAAGGATTCGATGATCCGGATGCCGAACTCGGCGACAAAGAAACTCTCTTGCCTGAACTTAAAAAAGGCGATCAGGTGCCCGTTAATATCGACCTTAACTCCGTTGAAGCAACCGAGCACAGCACCAAGCCTCCCGCACGCTACACAGAAGCATCCCTTGTCCAAAAGTTAGAAGCCGAAGGCATCGGGCGACCATCAACCTACGCAAGCATCATCGGCACCATCCAAGATCGCGGGTACGTTTTCAAAGCCGCCAACCAACTTGTCCCGACCTTCACCGCTTTCGCTGTCACCCAACTCCTTGAAGGCAGTTTCCCCAAGCTCATCGATATCGGTTTCACCGCCGAGATGGAAAATGAACTTGACGAAATCGCCGATGGCACCCGCGACATGGTCGCCCACCTCAAAGAGTTCTATTACGGCGACAAAAAGGAGCCTGGAATTCTTGACAAAGTTGAAAAGGAAGGGCCAGAAATCCCCTTCCCGCACATTCCACTTGGTGAAGAAATCGTAATCCGCATTGGGCGCAACGGTCCATTCATCCAACGGGGTGAAGGCGGCCCCGGAAACACCGCGTCAATCCCCGAAGATCTCCCCCCTGCCGATCTCACCTACGATAAAGCAATCGAATTGCTCGAACAAAGAGCAAAAGGCCCCGAATCAGTCGGTACCGATGCCAAAACAGGACGAGCAATCCTCAGCAAAACCGGACGATTTGGCCCCTATCTCGAACTCGAACAAACTGAGGAAGAGGTGGAAGCTAAAGTCAAGCCAACTCGAGTTGGCCTTCCTCCAGGAGTAACCCCCGCCCAACTAACCGAAGAAGACCTCACCATTCTCACGAGTTACCCCAAGGTCATCGGTAACCACCCCGAAACCGGTGAACCCATCAATCTCCTCCTCGGACGCTACGGCCCCTACCTCCAATCCGGAACCCAAAATGCGAATGCGGGCGAATGGAAGACTGCTCCCGACCTCACAGTTGAAGCTGCCCTCCAGCTCATCGCTGAAGGTGGAAAGGGTCGCAAGGCGGGAGCCCCCGAGCCCCTTAAAGAACTTGGCGAAGCCGAAGGATGCGCTGGCCCAATCAAAGTCATGAGCGGACGTTACGGCCCTTATGTCACCGATGGGACAACCAACGCCACGATTCCGAAAGGCACCGATCCCCAGTCGGTAACCATCGAACAAGCCGCCGAGCTCATCAAAGCTCGCGCCGCTGCTGGTCCATCAAAGCGACCGAAGCGAAAGTTCACCCGCAAAAAATAATCCCGTCCAAAGCTCAATAAACGGTCATGCTCGTGTCAATTTCACGCGCCCAACCGTTCATGCCCTCGCTCATGTTCGACACGTCAATAAAGCCGTGGCTCACCATATATTGAGTGACCTTACGACTGCGATTCCCTGTACGGCAAATCACCACTGTCTTCAGCTTAGGATTCAATTCATCAATCCGCTCCGGAATCTGTCCCATCGGAATATGAATCACCCCTTCAATAACCCCATTCTCTAACTCTTCATTTTCACGAACGTCAACCAAAACAACATCGGGTTGTTCCGCAAGCAATTTCTTGAGTTCGTGCATGGAAAGTTCTTGAATATTCATATCGATCATCTTAACATCGGCAAGAACTCGAAATTCATGTCCAGGCCCAATTGCCGGGTGCTCCAAAAGCCAGCATTTCTAACTAACAGAGATCATTGCCTCATCACTGCGTCTCTCTCGAACACGTTGCAACATCAAGGCGTGTTCCGGCAAACTCAGAGTCGGATCTTCCTCCAAAATCGCAATCGCTCCCTGACGTGCCTGCTCTAAAACCGGCCCGTCATTGATCAAATCAGCAACCTTAAACTCAAGCATTCCACTCTGCCGAGTCCCCATCACATCCCCTGGACCTCTGATCTTTAAATCCTCTTCTGCGATTCTAAAACCATCAGTTGTCTTCTCTAGAACACTTAAGCGTTGCTCTGCATCCCCCGTCGAACCTTCCGCTACCAAAATACAATAGCTCTGATGCTCACCCCGACCAACCCGACCGCGTAGCTGGTGGAGTTGCGCTAATCCAAAACGATTCGCATCCTCAATCACCATAACGCTCGCGTTCGGAACATCAACCCCAACTTCAATCACAACCGTACTAACCAAAACATTGAGTTCCCCCGCACGGAACAAATCCATCGTCGCCTCCTTTTCAGCTGATTTCATCTGCCCATGGAGGAGCCCAATCTTCAAATCTGGGAAAGTCTCATGCGTCAAGCGATAATGCAAATCCTCCGCCGCTTGAGTCTGCATCTTGTCACTCTCAGTAATCATCGGGCAAACAAAATAAGCCTGCCGACCCTCCGAAATCTGCTTGCGAACCCACTTGTAAAGATCTTGGCGAATGCTAGGGCGCTCCCACTTGGTTCTAATCGGCTTCCTACCCGGCGGCAATTCATCAATAACACTTAAATCCAAATCCCCATACAAACTCATCGTCAAAGTCCGAGGAATTGGTGTAGCCGTCATGACCAACACATCAGGATTCTCCACCCCCTTCTGCCGCAAGCTCAAACGCTGCATCACCCCGAAACGATGTTGCTCATCAATAACCACAAATCCTAACTTCCTAAATTGCACCCCTTCACTAATCAAAGCATGAGTACCAACGGTGATCTGCGCTTCACCACTCGCCGTCTTCTCCATCGCCCGACGTTTATCTTTTGCTCCTAGTTTTCCAACCAAGAGGTTAACTGAAATCCCAATCGGCTCAAAAAGCTTCTTCAAGTTAATATAATGCTGCTCTGCC